>CAUSHZ010000011.1:0-40120 GCA_963531605.1 uncultured Actinomyces sp. | reverse complement strand
CGTCGTTGTCGTAGAAGTACAGGCCGGGCACCGCGTAGTTCGACTTGGGGTGCTCAGGCTTCTCCTCGATCGACAGCGCGTTGAACTCTTCGTCGAATTCCACGACACCGTACTCACGCGGGTTGGATACGTGGTAGGCGAAGACGGCGCCACCGTCGGGATCGACGTGGCGACGCAGCTGGGCACCCATACCGGGGCCGTAGAAGATGTTGTCGCCCAGGACCAGGGCGGCGCTGTCGTTGCCCACGTGGTCAGCGCCAAGCACGAAGGCCTGCGCGAGGCCGTTGGGCTCGTGCTGAACAGCGTAGGAGATGCTAACGCCGAGCTGGCTGCCGTCACCGAGCAGGCGGTGGAACGACGGGGCGTCGTGAGGGGTCGTGATGACGAGGACCTCGCTGATGCCCGCCAGCATGAGGGTCGACAGCGGGTAGTAGATCATCGGCTTGTCGTAGACGGGGACGAGCTGCTTCGATGTCCCCAGCGTGATCGGGTTGAGACGGGTGCCCGAGCCGCCCGCCAGGATGATGCCTTTCATGTTGCCTCCGCTTCCCGGCGCGTCCTCGTGTGGGTCGCGCGTCGTTGACAATTATCCCTATACGACAGTATTTTTCCACAACTTTGCCCCCGCGCGCGCCCATGGGGCGGCGCACACCGCCGCGGGGGTGCAGATCGGATAGTATTTACATGGAATGTTGCGTCCGCACAAAAATCACGCACGTAAGGAAGAACCATGGCGCCCACCGCTAAGCCCCTGGGGATTACGACCACGCCGATCCCCGGCTTTTTGCGCATTGATCTGACTGTTCACGGCGATAACCGAGGCTGGTTCAAGGAGAATTGGCAGCGCGAGAAGATGGTCGCGCTGGGCCTGCCAGATTTCCAGCCCGTGCAGAACAACATCTCGTTCAACGACGAGGTCGGTGTGACGCGAGGCATTCACGCGGAGCCGTGGGACAAGTTCGTGTCGGTCGCGACCGGCCGCGTGTTTGGCGCGTGGGTGGACCTGCGAGAGGGCCCTTCCTTCGGCACCGTCTACACGACGATCATCGACCCGGGCGTGGCGGTGTTCGTCCCCAAGGGCGTGGGTAACTCCTACCAGACCCTGGAGCCGAACACGGCCTACACGTACCTGGTCAACGACCACTGGTCGCCGGACGCGCGCTACACCTTCTTGAACCTGGCGGACGAGACGGCCGCCGTGGATTGGCCGATCCCGCTCGAGCGCGCCATCCTGTCCGACAAGGACAAGGCCCACCCGCGCATGGCGGACGTGACTCCGTTCCCTGCACCGGTCCCGGCGGGTCGCCGCGCGCTCGTGACGGGCGCGAACGGCCAGCTGGGTCGCGAGCTCATGCGTGCACTGCCCGAGGCCGGCTTCACGGTGACGGGCGTGGACCTGCCTGAGGTGTCGATTTCCGACGCCGAGCAGGTGGCCGCTCTGCCGTGGGACGACATCGACGTGGTGATCAACGCGGCCGCGTGGACGAACGTCGATGGCGCCGAGACGCCCGAGGGCCGCCGCGCGACCTGGCAGGCGAACTCGACGGGCCCGGCGGTCCTGGCTCGCGAGGCCACGGCTCACGGCGTGACGATGGTCCACATCTCGACGGAGTACGTCTTCGATGGCACGCAGGACGTGCACGTCGAGGACGAGGCCCCCTCGCCCCTGGGCGCGTACGGCCAGTCGAAGGCGGGCGGCGATGCCGCTGTGGCCTCGACGCCGAAGCACTACATCGTGCGCACCTCCTGGGTCGTGGGCGACGGCAAGAACTTCCTGAAGACCATGGCGTCCCTGGCGGATCAGGGCACCTCCCCCTCGGTTGTGTCCGACCAGGTGGGCCGCCTGACCTTCACCTCCGACCTTGCGCGCGGCATTATTCACCTGCTGACCAGCGAGGCACCGTTCGGCACCTACAACCTGTCTGGCGAGGGGCCGATCATGAGCTGGGCGCAGGTCGCCAAGCGCGTGTTCGAGCTGTGCGGCCGCGATCCGGAAGACATCACCGAGGTGACGACGCAGGAGTACTTCGCGGGCCGCAAGGTGGCTCCGCGCCCCCTATCCTCCGTCCTGGACCTGACGAAGATCAAGGCCACGGGCTTCACCCCCGAGGATTCCTCGCAGCGTATCGACTCCTACGTCGCTTCCCTGCGCGGCTGACCTCCACACCGACGAGGCAGGCCCCGGGTGCTTTCCAGAAGCGCCCGGGGCCCTCGCGTATACCGTTTTGAGCGCGGGCAGTGCACGCGCATGCGAGCCTGACGTACTTCCTCCCAGACGGACTCGCGGACGGGGCTACGAACTCGGCCGCAAGTTAAGTACGCGGATAGGTTATGACGATACGGATAGGTTAGAAGCATGCGGATAGGTTAATAACCTATCCGCATCTGAATAACCTATCCAGATGCGCACAACCTATCCACATACGAGCACCCCACCAACATCAGGCTTGTCACCGCGAACACAACCTATCCGCATATGCACGCCCCTCCCAGTGTGAGCCATCGGCGAGTGAATCGCTGAGGGCTCATACCCGTCACGATGGCACAACAACGATCGATGATGAGCGGTGTCCCTCGCAGCCATCTCATCACGGGGATCGGGCTAGGCGATATCCGGGGAATAGACTGCGCCTGAATTCAGAGACCCCACGTAGCGTTTTCCCTTGAACCCCTCGACGTTATCCTGCTCAGGGTGAGGAACGGGAATCCGGACGCGAGTACTATCCAGATTGGGGAGTTCCCATTCACGGCTGGGATCCACCTCCCAGGACCCCAGGATCACGTGACGACTCCCCGTTAAAACGGCGACGAGCCGCCTAATCTTCGGGCGCTTGTCAGGGGCGACGTTCCAATACTGCGCTGCACGTTCGATAAACACCTCGCCGGAATTGCCACCGAACGCCGAGGCGCGTCCCTCGAGAGAATCCGGAGAGATCGGCACGATGATCGTCCCCCTCATCTCACTCTGAGCGACCTCACCGTCACGCGTGAAAATGGCCGGCCCCAGGTGCTTGCTCATCTTCGTCCCCGAAATGTTCGTGACAGATTTGTCGTTCTTCTCGAACAGCTCGTCCTCATCCTCAGCGTCATATATCGGATCCAGCCCCATGAGAGAGGCGACGTGAATGGCGATAGCCTCGGCCTTGAGCGCGTCCTTGCGGCTCGAAAACGGCACAAGAGTCTGGCGGATGAGGGTCCCCTCAGCATCGCGAAGACGCTCGGCGTCGGGATTATGGGGTTCGAACACGCGCCCCATGCTCTGGCCAATTCCGATGTAGATGCTCCTGTGCCCCTCTCCTTCGCCACGAGGCGCACCCTCATAGATGTACAACCAGGTTTCTTTGGACATTGCACTCTCCTCACAGATAGACACACACTGTCTACATAACCCTCATCATAGGGCAGATTGCCCGATATTTTGCTCGAACTAGGCTACCCAATCCGATTTGACAGAAGCCGTGTGCGCCCCGCACGACCAGGACCAGAACCGGAGGATAACGAGGCCGGGGCCAGCCGCGCATTCCCACGCAGCTGGCCCCGGCCTCGTCACGGAAAACTCTCAGAAGTACGCGTTCATCATGGACACCAGGTCGTAACCGTAGTTCTTGGCTGCGGCCCAGCCGGTGCGGTTGGGGTTCTCCTGGATGCCCAGGTACTCGACCACGGGGGCCGCGCCCTTGCGCACGTAGGTGAAGCGCGGGTCGACGACCGTGTTCGCGAGCGACGCCGTGGTCACCGAGGAGTCCGCGTAGGCGCGCAGGTGCTGGACCTGGGCGCGGATGCCGGTGCGCACGTCCGGGAAGGATGCGCCCTTCGCGCCGCCGCCGACCGCGCCGATGCCGGAGAAGTTGTACTGGCTGACGGTCACGTCGCCGCCGAATCGCAGCCAGCCCGTCTCCTTCATGGCCTGCACGAAGACCAGCTCGGGGGACACGCCCTCGGCCACGGCCTCGTCGTAGACGATGGACGCAAAGTCGCGGATCGTCGGCGCACCGCCGGCGGCCAGGGCGCTCGGGTAGCTGTAGCCGGCCTGATCCCAGGCGTCTTCCATCGCGTCGATGATCTCCGAACGCGAGGCTGTGGGCGCGCTCATAATGAGGCGCTGACCGGACGCGTTCGTGACGGAGGCGCTGCGCGAGGCCGATCGGGAGGCCGCCTGAGCGTCGCTGCCGTCCGCGTAGCCGAGCCACGCACCGGAGGAAGCGAAGGCGGATGCACGTCCCTCAACGATGACCGTGCCCGTCGCCATGGCACCCGAGTTCGGGTCCAGCCAGTACCAGGCACCGTCCAGGAGCCAGCCGGTGGTCATCGCGCCTTCACCGTCCAGGTAGTACCACTTGCCGCCGTCGAGGAGCCAGCCGGTGACCATCTGTCCGCTGGGTCGCATGTAGTACCAGCGGTTGTCATCCTCAGTGCGCTGCCAGCCGGTGAGCATGCGCGCATCGTCCTCGAAGAGGTACCAGGCACCGTCGACGTTGGTCCAGCCAATCGCGGCCGCACCGTTGGCGCGAAGCCAGTACCAGTCGTTGCCGTCCTTGAGCCAGCCGGTGACCATGACACCGTCGGAGTTCAGGTAGTACCAGGAGCCGGCGTCCTTCACCCATCCGGTGGCCATGTCACCGTCAGGACGCAGGTAGTACCACTTGCCGTCTTCCTGCTTCCAACCCGTCACCATGGCGGTGGAGTCGTCGAAGAAGTAGCGGCGTCCGTTGATGGTGGACCATCCGCGGATGGTGCGTTCGTCGGATCCAGCCCAGTACCAGCGGCCACCAACAGAGAACCAGCCGGTCTTGGCCGTGCCGTTGGAGATAAAGCTCCAGGAGTCGCCGGCTGCGCGCCAGGCGCCCTTACTCAGCCCGTAAGCCTGCGCAATGCCGGTCGCGTCGGCGATGCCGAGGGAGCGCACGAAGCTCTCGTTGTGCAGGAGGGCCGCATCCGAGGGCGACGTGACGAATGCATGCTCGACGATGACGCCCGTCATGTTCTCTTCGCGAGCCTGACGGATGATCGCATAGTAGTCGCCGGTCGAACCGTCCGGGTAGTCGTAGTAGGGGTTGTCACGCGTCTTGATGCCGCGATCAGCCAGTCCAAGGCTGGTCAGCTGCTTCTGGATAGCGTTGGCCAGGGTGCGTCCCTGGGTGTGGGTGCCGTAGTTGTACGAGGAAGAGTTCGCGTACCAGACCTCCGCACCCTTCGCGATGGGCGAGGCCGAGTTGAAGTGGATGGAGACGAGGGCGTCCGCATCCGCCGCCGCGGCCATGTCGACACGGCTGGACAGGTCGGCGCTGGTGTTTTCCGAGGGACGGGTATCCGTCGTGCGGGTCATGACGACGCGCACGCCGTCGTAGCTTTCCAGTTCTTCCTTCAGGGCCAGCGAGACCGCGAGGGTCAAGTCCTTTTCACGCAGGCCGTTTGCGACCGCGCCGGGGTCGGAGCCGCCGTGCCCGGGGTCGATGGCAATCGTGATACCTGCTGCGTGCGCGGGCGGCACGAGGGCCGCTGCGGCTGCGCCGAGGGCCAAGGTGAGCCCGGCGACGATGGTCCTCCACGAGAAGCGCATAGTGATCCTTCAAGTTGCTGATGTGACACTCGTGATTGTAGGTACTTATGTTGTAACTGTAAACATGAAAATAGTTATACGCACGAACTAGTGCAAACTAAAACGATAGCTTTTTTGCATGTGAGACGAGGCCGGGACCTCTCGACACAATGCGCCCTCTCGTCGGGACACGCCGACGCGCCACCGAAAGCGCTCGCGGCGAGGAATGATGCCCCGCGGCCACACTACAATCAGTGCTTCAGCGGAAAAACTCCCGAGGCCTACGCAAGCGCCGCTCGAACCACCGCTGCCGCCGCAGCCGAGGACGATACGACCGATCGATGCTCGCGAACCCAGGCTCGCACCCCCTCGGACCCCGCCCAGGGAGCGCTGCCCGACGCGAGGGCCACCATGGCCTCGGCAATCTCATCGACGTCGAGGCCGCACGCCACACCAAGCCCACCCTCCGCGACGTCGCGGGCGGCCTGTCCGGGCCCCGCGTAGATGACGGGCGTGCCCTGCGCGAGGGAGGCGAGGATCTTCGTCGGGTAGGCGTAGTCGTATGCGCCCGGCCGCAGCGAGGCGAGAGTTGCGGAGGCTCGCGCCATCCACCGATCCGCCTCCTCAGCGCTGACGGCAGGGATCATCTCGACGCCAGCCACGCCGCGCGAGCGCTCGGCGAGGGCTTCCCATCCGCTCCCCTGCCCCACGAACACGAGGCGCGCGTCCCCGAGCCGCGCTCGCGCGCGCTCGAAGGCGTCGACGAAGATCTCGGGGGCCAGCCACTGGGCGACCGTGCCCGCGTAGACGAAGACGGGACCGCCGCAGGCAGGGAATCCCTCGGGGGTGCCGGCGGCCACGACGTCGGGCACGCGCACCCCGTTGGGGACGACCACGACATCGCGCGCCCCCAGGTCACGGGCGCGACGCGCGACCCCATCGGAGACGGCGATGACGCGCCGGGCTCCACGCAGCGCAAAGGACTCCAGGCCCGCGACCGTGCGCACGACGAGGCCGGGCACGCCCGCGAGCGCGGCGGCGTCCGAGACGATATCGGCGCAGTAGTAGACGTAGGGAACGCGGCGCACCGCGCACGCGATGCGCACGGCGGCACCGGTCGTCGGCGGGGGCTCGGAGACAACCACGTCCGGGCGGGGGCCGACGAGCAGCCTGGCGACAAGGGGGACGTCGAAAGACATATAGGAGACGTATCCGCGCACCGCTCCCGTGCGGTCGCGCAGGACGGGGGCACGGCGCACACTGATGAGGCTGCCCCCCGCCCCCGGATCGACGCCGCCGTCTCCGGATTGACGGGCATCGCGGGCGACGGAGGGAGCCAGGCGCGAAGTGAGGACCCGGACCCTATCGCCGCCTGCGGCGAGCGCGCGGGCGAGTGCCCCGAGGCGCAGCGCGGCGGCCGTCGGCTCGGGCGTAAAGGTGCGGGTCGCCAGAGTGACTAGCATGCGGGGGCGCTTCCCCCGCCGATCGTGATGCGCGGTGTTCCGGCCCAGGCCTCGGGTGAGGTGATGGCGCGGCCGTCGACGAGGAGTCGTACGCCGGGCAGGTCAGCGGGGGCCAGGTCCCGGTAGGCGGCATGGTCGGCCTGGACGATGGCGACGTCCACCGGCTCGCCGAGGTGGTACGCGTCCCACCCGAAGGCTGCCAGCTCGTCGTCGGAATACAACGGGTCATGTACGCTCACCTGTGCCCCGGCCTCGCGCAGCGCGCGGGTGACGCCGAAGACGCCGGAGAATGCGGTTTCCTTGACCCCACCTCGGTAGGCCGCGCCCAGGACCGCGACGCGCAGGCCGTCCAGAGACCCCAACAGGGAGGCGGCACGCGAGACCGCGTAGGCGGGCATGCCTGCGTTGGCGGCGCGGGCTGCGGACACGACGGTCGCATCCGGGTCGCCGGCCAGGTAGAGGCGCGGGTAGACGGGGATGCAGTGGCCGCCGACCGCGATGCCGGGCCGGTGGATGTGCGAGTAGGGCTGGGAGTTGCATGCCTCGATGACGCGCGCGACGTCGATGCCGGCCGCGTCCGCGTAGCGCGCGAACTGGTTGGCCAGGCCGATGTTGACGTCCCGGTAGGTGGTCTCGGCGAGCTTGGCCATTTCGGCGGCCTCGGCCCCGCCCATGGGCCACACGCCGTTGGGGCGCGGCAGGTCGTCGCGCTGATCGAAGGAGAGGACCGCTTCATAAAAGCGAACGCCGAGCGCCTCGCCGGATTCGCGCAGGCCCCCCACGAGCTTCGGGTAGCGGGCCAGGTCGGCGAAGACGCGGCCGGTGAGGACCCGCTCGGGCGAGAACACCACGTCGAAATCGCGGCCCTCGGTCAGGCCGGAGACCTCCTCGATGAGGGGCTTGTAGCGCCCGCGCGTCATGCCCACGGGCAGGGTCGTTTCGTAGGAGACGAGGGTGCCGGGCGTGAGGTGGGCGGCCATGGAGCGGGTGGCGGCGTCCATGATGCGGAAGTCGGGGCGGCTCTCGTCATCGACGACGAGGGGCACGACCATGACGACCGCGTCGGCGCCGGGGATCGCCTCGGCGTACTCGGTCGTGGCGCGCAGGGAACCGGAGGAGACAAGCGGGGGCAGGTACTCGGCCAAGTGCGCCTCGCCCGGGAAAGGCTCGACCCCCTCGTTAATGAGGGCGACCACGCGGGGGTTCACGTCCACGCCGACGACGCTGTGCCCGCCGCGCGCGTAGTGCACCGCCAGCGGCAAACCGATCTTGCCCATGCCGACGACCGCGATGCGCATGCGGCTCCCCTTTCCGTCTCCGGCCTCGTTGTTCCCCTCCAGTGTAGTGCCCCGCCCCACCTACAATGGGGGCGTGGATCGCGCGCTCAATCTCCTGCTCTACCCGTCGAACCTGGCCTCGCCCGGTCGCCTGGTGAAGATCGCGCGTTCGCTGTCCCCGCTTTTCTCCCAGACGCACGTCGTCGGGATCGATCAGGGCGAGCTCCCCACGGACGAGGCCGTGGCCCCCACCGTGCGCCTCACGCGGATCCGGGGCGCGTCCCTGGGTGCGCCCCTAGGCGGTCCGAGGGTCGTCGTAGCGTGGGGGGCTCGGGTGTATCGGCGGTTCGCGAGGCAGCGCGTCGCTGCCGTCTCCGCGCAGAACCTGTTCCTGCTGCCTCTTGCGCACGCGTTGGCGCGGCGCACGGGCGCGGTGTTTGCGTATAACGCGCACGAGTTGGAGACGGAGACGGTGGGGTCGGCGGGTCTGCGCCAGCGCCTCCAGCGCGTCATTGAGCGCCGCTATATCCAGCGCGCGGACGTGGTGTCCGTGGTCAACGAGTCGATCGCGCAGTGGTACCGCGAGGCCTACCCGGGCGTGGATCCGGTCGTCGTCACGAACGCCCCGACGGGCGCGGAGGGTGTCATCGACCTGCGCGCGCAGCTGGGGATCCCGGAGGCGGCGCTCCTGTACCTGCATTCGGGCTACCTGGCGCCCGGGCGCAATATTCCCCTGATTCTGCGCGCATTTGGGCAGGTAACGAACGCGCACGTGGTCTTCGTCGGAGCGGGCGCACTTCTTCCCGAGGTCGAGCGGGCCGCAGCGACCCACCCGAACATCCACCGCCTGCCTCCCGTGGAGCCGGACCAGGTTCTGGCCATGACGCGCGGGGCTGACGTGGCGCTGTGCCTCATCGAGTCCGGGTGCCTGTCGCACCGCATGTCCACGCCCAACAAGATGATGGAGGCTTTCGCGGCGGGGGTGCCCGCGCTGTGTTCTCCCCTGTCCGAGGCCCGCCGGTACCTGGGCGATCAGGCCGACACGTGGGTGCTGGAGGATCCGGAGCGTGACCTCGTTTCTGCCTTGGAGCGCATCACGCGCGAAGACGTCGAGGCCTTTACGGCCCCGGCGATCCCCACGTGGGAGGAGGGGGCCTCGCGCCTGCGAGAGGCCTACGAGCGGGCCCTCGCCGCGCGAGCGACACATCAATAGTTCCCCCAAAATCTCGCACGTAATTTGGGTTCACTCACTTTTCTTAGTGCCGCTAAAAACTGCGAAATATCAACACTTTTGACCTTGCACACAAACGGACCACATGGGAATTACGTGCGACTTTTGGGGAGAGGCGTGTCAGGAGGCGACGAGATCGCCTGTTTCACAAAGGTTTCACGAGGCCGGGCGTTTCACGAGGCCGACGGGCGTTTCGCTCGCCCACGTCTACGCCGCCTCCGGCCGCGCGCCCCCGAGGTCGTAGGCGCGCGCCGTCAGGACAGCCATGAGGAGCATGCACGCCAGCAGCGCAGCCATGAGGCCGCCCAACACCGCGACCGTGGCCTCCACGCCGTAGGGGCTGCACGCGAGCCAGATCAGCGGCGCTACGCAGTACACGCACGCGAAAGCCAGCATGCGGCGCTGGTGGTAGGTCGCGACGAACACGTTTGAGAGCGGCGAGGTCGCGACCGTGAGGGCCAGCCAGGGAGCCAGGGAGCGCGCGAAGTATCCGGCCGCCTCCCAGCGCGCCCCGAACACGAGGGGGAAGAGCGCGGGGCTCACCCACGCGAGCAGGGCGAACACGGGGATCGAGCATGCCAGCGCAATGCCGCCGACCCGCACGACGACGCGTGTCATCTCACCGGGAGGGGTGTCCGACAGGCGCGGCAGGTACACCTGCGACAGCGCCCCGGCGATGAGGGCGACCGGGGCCTGCAGGGCCAGCCAGGCCATGTTGAATTGGCCGAGCGAGGCCACGGAATACGTGGCGATGAGCATCGGGATCGCGCTCGTGCGCAGCGCGTCGACGACGACGTTGGGCACTCCCACGAGGGCCATCTTGCGGTAGCGCGAGGCCACCTCGCGCAGGGTCGGATCCTCAGCCTCGCGCTCGCGCACGTCGCGGGCACGCCACGACAGGTAGGCGACGGCGAGGCCCTGGCCCGCGATTGTCGCACCAATCGCCGCCCCCAGGCCACCGCCAGCCAGGAAACCACACGCCAGCTGCGCCGCCGCGATCCCAAGGGCCCGCACGACGGAGGAGCTCGCGATCGCCTGGAAGCGCCGGTGGCGGGTCAGCCAGTAGGAGCACACCTGCCCCTGCGCCAGAAACAGGACGGACACGCCGACGGCGAGCAGCCAGCCCGCGAGCGCACTTCCGTAGCGCGCGCTCACCCACGGCCATGCGGCGGCCGCAATCAGGGTGGCCAGCGCGGAGGCGACCAGCACGCAGCGCGAGGCCAGGCGGGCCAGGGACCGGGCCGAGGCCTCGTCCCCGGGGGCGGGCAGGACGATGCTGAGGTCGAAGCGGGCGCCCGCGACGGCGGCACCGAGCGTAGCGGCGGACGTGAAGATGCCCAGGTACCCCAGGTCCGTATCCGTGTAGAGGCGGGCGATGCCGATCTGGGCGACGAAGGCGATGACTTGGGCGAGGAGGGTGCCGCCGAGGAGGGTGAGCACCTGCGCGAGGACGCCCGAGCGGGCGGGGCGGGCAGGTGCGTTCGTCATGGACTCATTTAATCACCTGGGGCGCGCGGCTTGCCCCTAGGATGGTGGCATGCCCGCTCACCCATCTGCGCCTGCCATCGGGTGGAACTCGTGAGGGTCGCCCTGACGAAGGGAACCCTGCTGGTTCCCCCGACCTACTTCGCGCTCTCGCACGCCCTCGCGATGCCGGAGCTCGATTGGCGGGTCTTCACGCTCGCGGCGCGCATCGCCGATCCGGCCCACGCGATCCCCATCGACGAGGCCGCACCCCGCGCTCTTGGCGGCCCCCTCCCCGTTCGCGTGGCCGCGCAGGCGCGAGGCCTGGGCCAGATGCGCCGCGCGGTCGCGTCGTGGCGCCCGGACCTTATCCACCAGCATCAGGCGACGTGGTCTCTGCCGGCCGTTGGCGCCGCGCGGGAGACGGGTGCGCCCCTCGTGGTGACGCTGCACGGCGGGGATGCCTACCCGAGGCTCGGGAGCGGCGCGGGGGCCGCGTGGAACGCGCGCAACCGCACGGCCGCTTTCGAGGGAGCGAGTCGTCTGCTAGCTGTCTCCCGGTACCTGGCGGACGTCGCATTAGAAGCGGGTGCCGATCCTGCGCGCCTAAGCGTGCACTATCAGGGCGCGGATGCCGACTGGTGGACGCCCGCCCCGAACACAGCAGAATCTCGCGAGGAACCCGTCGTCCTGTTCGTGGGCGCGCTCAGCCGCCTCAAGGGGGTAGACGACCTGGCCCGGGCGTCGACCACGCTCGTGGGGCGTCGCCCGCATCGCCTCGTGCTCGTCGGAGACGGGCCGCTGGAGGCGAGCCTGCGCGTTCGCGCTCCAGCCCACGTGACGTTCACGGGACGGCTGGATCGGGAGGGGGTACGCGACTGGATGCGCCGCGCCCACGTCCTCGTCCTGCCCACGAAGCCGACGCAGGGGCGACGGGAGGCCGCCGGACTCGTGCTGCTCGAGGCGCAGGCGTGTGGCGTTCCCGTCATCGCCTATTCCACGGGCGGGACGCCGGAGATGATCGCTCCGGGGGCTTCACTCCTCACACAGGAGCGCTCACCGGCGTCCCTCGCCCGTTCCATCGACGAGGCCTTGGCCTGGTCGGCGGACGAGCGCGCGGATCGCGGGGCGGCGTGCCGGGCGTGGGTGACACGCGAGCGCTCGCTGCGCGGATCCGTGCATCAGCTGCGCGAAACTTACGCCGACGTGACCCGTTAGCGCCGCGCTCTACAGGTCGATGGAACGCCCGGATGCTGCCGAGGACAGGATGGCCTCGACGACGCGCAGGTTGTCGAGGGCCTCGTCCATGGTGACGTGCTCGGCACCCACGCCGAGGATCGCGTCGCGGAAGCGCTCGTGTTCGAGGGCGAGGGGCTCGCGCTTGGTGAGCGCGTAGCGCACGACCTGCCCCTCGCTCACCCCGCGGAAGGCGGCGATGGCGTCCCACTGCAGGGGCGCGTGGCCGTTCTCGTAGAAGGTCAGGTCCCCCATCGCGGTGTCTGCGACGAGCGCGCCGCGCTCCCCCGTCACGATCGTCGTGCGGTCCTTGTAGGGGGTCAGCCAGTTGACGAGGTGGTTGACGAGGATGCCTCCTGCAAGGACGCCCGAGGCGACCATCATGTCCTCGTGCACTCGTCCCGAGCGCGCGGACGTACGCGCGTAGATGCTCTCGTAGGGGGCACCGGCCACCCAGGCAGCCAGGTCCACGTCGTGCGTAGCCAAGTCTTTGACCACGCCGACGTCGCTGATGCGGGCGGGGAAGGGCGACTGGCGGCGCGTCGCGATCTGCTCGATCTCGCCGAGCTGGCCCTGGGCGATCCGCCGACGCATGTCGATGAGCGCCGGGTTGCAGCGCTCGACGTAGCCGACGGCGCCGACGAGGCCCGCGGCCGCGAAGGCGTCGCGGATGCGGCGGCCCGCCTCCACGCTCGTGGCGAGGGGCTTTTCGACGAGGGTGTGCACCCCGGCCTCGGCGAGCGCCAGGGCCGCGGCCTCGTGGTGGGCGGTGGGCGCGGCGATGATCGCGGCGTCGATGCCGGCCTCGATGAGTTCCTCGACGCCGCCCAGGACGGGCAGGTCGCCGGCGACGCCGAAGCGGTCGCCGCCCGGATCGGCGAGGGCGACGAGCTCCACGCCCGCGGTGGCACGAGCGTTGCGCACGTGGTGTCGGCCCATCGAGCCGATGCCGAGGATGCCGAGGCGAATACTCATGTCAGGCACCCGCTTCCGCGAGCGCGTTGACGGCCCCGGCGATGCGCTCCAGCTCGCCGGGCGTCAGGGACGGGTAGATCGGCAGGGAGAGGACCTGGTCGGCGGCCTCGCGCGTGGCCGGCAGCTCCAGGCCGGGGGCGAAGCGGGCGAGGGAGGGCAGCTCGTGGTTCGGGATCGGGTAGTAGACGCCCGAGCCGACGCCGTATTCCTCGCGCAGGGCGGCGGCAAAACCGTCGCGGTCCTCGGCCACGCGGATCGTGTACTGGTGGTAGACGTGCGTGGCACCGGGCGCGACGTGCGGGACGGTGACGCCGCGCAGGTGGGCGTCCAGGAAGGCGGCGTTGTCCTGGCGCGCGCGGGTCCACGCGCCGACCTTGGTGAGCTGCACGCGCCCGATGGCCGCGTGGATGTCGGTCATGCGGTTGTTGAGGCCCACGATTTCGTTGGCGTAGCGCGTCTCCATGCCCTGGTTGCGCGCGAGTTTCACGCCGCGGATGATCTCGGGGTCGGCCGAGGTGACCATGCCGCCCTCGCCGCTGGTCATGTTTTTCGTCGGGTAGAAGGAGAAGGCCGCGAAGGTGCCGAAGGAGCCGACCGCGCGCCCGTGCAGGCTCGCGCCGTGTGCCTGGGCGGCGTCCTCGAAGACCATCAGTCCGTGGGAGTCGGCGATCGTCTGGAGGGCGTCCATGGGGGCGGGGTGGCCGTAGAGGTGGACGGGCATGATGGCCCGCGTGCGCGGCGTGATCGCGGCCTCGACGGCGGCCGGCGACAGCGTGAAGGTGAGGGGGTCGATGTCGGCGAACACGGGGGTCGCGCCCGTGATGGCGACGGAGTTCGCGGTGGCCGCGAAGGTGAAGGAGGGGACGATGACCTCGTCGCCCGGCCCGATCCCGGCGGCGAGCAGGCCCAGGTGCAGGGCCGAGGTCCCCGAGTTGACCGCAGCTGCCTGGGTGCCGGGCACCAGGGCTGCGCAGAACTCTTCTTCGAAGGCCGCGACCTGGGGACCCTGGGCGATCATGCCCGTGCGCATGACGGCTGCGACCGCGTCGATCTCCTCCTCGCCGATGAGCGGACGTGCAGGCGGGATGAACGGCTGCCTCACTGCTGGTCCTCAGGGTTTTGGTCGGGCATTTCGGCGTCATGTGGGGACGAGGCCTGGGCCTCCTCGGGCGACAGGGCACCGTCTCGCTCGACGTAGCGGCGTCCCGAGGCCGGACACACCCACGTGCGATCCTCGGCCTCGTTCCCGGTGTCGTCGGCGGCCACGAGGGGCACCCCGGCCTCGCCGACCCATCCGACGCGGCGCGCGGGGACGCCGACGACGAGCGCGTAGGGGGCAACGTCTCGGGTAACGACGGCACCCGCGCCGACCGATGCCCACGCGCCGATGCGCACGGGGGCCACGCACACGGCGCGCGCGCCGATGGCTGCTCCACGCTCGACGGTGACGCCGACGCGATCCCAGTCGCTCGCGCTCTTCAGGGTGCCGTCGGCGTTGATCGCGCGAGGAGCGTGATCGTTCGTCAAGACGGCCGCGGGTCCGACAAATACGCCGTCGGCGAGGGAGGCGGGCTCGTAGACGAGCGCGTAGTTCTGGATCTTGCAGTGCGCTCCGACCCTCACGCCTTCGCCGATGTAGGCGCCACGTCCGATGATCGTCTCATCCCCGATGCGCGCGTCCTCGCGCACCTGGGCGAGGTGCCAGACGCGCGCGCTGGGAGCGACGAGCGCACTGGGGGCGACGTCGGCGCTGGGCTCGATCACTGGGACTCCCTGTCGTTGTCTGCGTGCGCGCGTGCGCGCATCGGGGCACTGCGTGCCCTTCCGGATACCCCACACTATAGGCGCGCGCCCATCCCGATGTGCGACACTAATCAAATGCAGATCGGCTCCGACACGTGGGTGGTGATCCCCGCGTACAACGAGGCGTCCGTCATCGGGGGCGTCGTCGCGGGAGTACGCACTTTTTTCCCGCGTGTCCTCGTCGTTGATGATGCTTCGGGCGACGACACCGCTGCCGTTGCCCGCGCCGCGGGGGCCTACACCGCGAGACACCCGCTCAACCTGGGGCAGGGCGCTGCCCTCCAAACCGGATTCGATGCGGCCCTCGCCCGCGGGGCGCGATACGTGGTCACCTTCGACGCCGACGGCCAGCACGACCCCGCCGAGGCGGCCGCCATGGTCGAGCGGGCACGCCTGGAGAATCTCGCGTTCGTCCTCGGCTCTCGTTTCCTGTCGGGTTCCCCCTCCTCGGCGGGTAGGGTCAAACGCGCCATGCTGCGCCTGGGCGCTTGGGTGACCCGGCTGCGCACGGGCTTGGATCTCACGGACACGCACAACGGGCTGCGCGTGATCCGGGCCGACGCCCTCGCCCACGTGCATCTCACCCACGCACGCATGGCCCACGCCTCGCAGATCGTCTCCCAGCTCGCGGCCTGTGGCCTGCCCGGTGCCGAGCACTCGGTGACGATTTCCTACACGGACTACTCGCGGGCGAAGGGCCAGCCTCTGCTCAACTCCGTCAACATCGTCGTCGACCTCGCGTTGGGGGGACGATGAGCGCCTACCTCGCCATCCGCGTCCTCCTGCTCCTCGCCCTCGCGCTCACCGCGTGGTGGCTGGTGCGCCCGGTGTCCTCGGCCTCGTCCCTGGCGTTGCGCCGCATCGGCATCGGAGCGGTCGTCGCCGCCGCTATCGTGGCCATCCTCGTGCCCTCGCTGGCCAACACGGCCGCCCATGCAATCGGCGTTGAGCGAGGGGTCAACCTGATCGTCTACGGCCTCGTCATTGCGTTGATCGCGCAGATGGTGACCGGCTATCGACGCGAGGCCCGCGCCGAGGAGCGCATGGCCGCGCTGGCCCGGGCCCTCGCCCTCGCGCACGTCCTTCCACCCGACGATCCGGAGGACACCCGCACCGAGACGGCCAGCTCACACGCTGATACGAGCGGAGTGGAACGCGCCGCTAACGGCCCTGCTTCACCGACAAACACGCCAGATAACGATATGGTTACAGATGATGAGTAACGTGAATCTGCGACCGATCCAGCACTCGGCCGTCAACTTTGGACGCTTCGGCCTCCTGCGCGGCGCGCTCGCCGTGCTCCTGGCCGGGGTCCTGTTCGTCGTGTCCTCCGCAGGCTTCGTCTACGCCAAGCTGAGCACTCAGTTCGCCAACCGCGTCGTCAACATCGACACCTACGCGAGCGACGAACAGAACAAGGCAACCCCTGACTCCTTCGAAGGCCGCGCCGTCAACATCCTCGTGGTCGGCACCGACTCGCGTAACGGCGCCAGCGGCGAGCTGGGCGCGGGCGACGCGGATGACGTACCCGGCCTGCGCAACGACTCGACGATGGTGATTCACGTCAGCGCGGACCGCTCCCGCGTGCAGATCGTTTCCATCCCCCGCGACACCCTCGTGGACATCCCGGCGTGTAAGCACCGCGATGGCACCACCAGCGAGCCGACCACGGACGACATGTTCAACAACGCGATGGTCTACGGCGCGAACGGTGGCGATGAACCGGAAGACATCGGCCCCGGCATCGCGTGCGTGCGTTCGACCGTCGAAAAGCTCTCCGGCATGTCCATCGACGCCTTCATGGTCGTTGATTTTGCTGGCTTTATTAACATGATCGATGCGCTCGGCGGCATCTGGTTTAACATCCCCGAGGACATCCGTGACGACTCTGCCGGGCTCTACATCGACGCGGGCTGCTGGAAGCTGTCGGGCACTCACTCGCTGGCCTACATGCGCTCGCGCAAGGGGCAGGGCGATGGTTCCGACATTTCGCGCATCGGCCGCCAGCAGCAGCTGATTTCCGCGATGCTGCGCGAGCTGCAGGACAAGAACTACGTGACGGACCCCGGCTCGCTCATCAGCTTCCTGCAGGCCGCGATTTCCTCCGTGAACGTGTCCCCCAACCTGGGCAACGCCAGCTCGGACGCGTCCCTCCTCATCAATGTGCTGCAGAACATCGACCGTTCCAACATCCAGTTCGTGACGATGCCGGTCGAGGAACCCTCCTGGGATCCGAACCGCCGCATCCCCTCCGATCCGATGGCCCGCAACGTTTGGAACGCCCTGAAGAACGACCAGGCCCTGCCCGTGGGCACGACCTACACGGACGGCAACGGCGCGCAGCTGGTGGTGCCCGATCCGACCGCGACAACGGCACCGTCGACGCCCGATCCGACGCAGGCTCCCACGACCGATCCCGGCTCGGAGGAGACCACCACGGATAACACCGAGCAGTCCGCGTCCGTCGCGAATAATGCGGCGAACGAGGAGGCTGCCAAGCAGACAGCCGCTACCTGCCCGCCGAAGGACCAATGAGCACTCCCCCCTCGTTTACGCCTGACCCGAAACGACGCCGTCCCGCATCCAATGACGCCCACGTCGTTGGTGAGGAGGTGCGCGGTGGCGCGCCCACTCCCCCTCCGGAGGCTCTGGCCCCGCAAATGTGGAGGATCTCGGACGACGAGGCCGCGGCGGCTCGCCCGCTGATGCCCCGCACGCTGGATCAGCCACAGAGGGACTCTCAGTCGATTTTCCCGCGCCGAACCCCGGCCCAGCAGCCGCCGTCGTTCCCGCCGGCCTCGGCCACCAACCCTCCGTCCTACGCGCCGGGTTCCGGCCGTTCGTCGGGCGCGGGCACGTATGCCCCGTCGGGCAACGGGCCTCGTCAGGTGACGATCAATCGGCCCCAAGGCGTACCCGCACCCGCGCCGGCCGCGCCTGCCGCTCCCACGGCTCCTGCCACGAAGCCGAGGCGACGCAAGCGGCGCCACCCGATCCTCAAGACTCTGTGCCTGTTCCTGGTCCTCATCCTCGCGTGGGGCGGATTCCTCATGTGGGACGCCAACACGAACATGGGGCGCGTGAGCGCCCTGTCGGGGGCCGCCGACACTCCGGGCACGACCTACCTGCTAGCAGGTTCCGACTCGCGCGCCGACGGTGCCGTCCAGGATGGCTTCAACGACTCCGAACGCGCCGACTCGATCATGCTCGTCAACGTCGCTCCGAACGGGCAGAAGGTCGCGCTGTCAATCCCGCGTGACACCTATGCGGAGATCCCGGGCGTCGGCTGGGACAAGATCAACGCCTCGTACGCATACGGCGGCCCGCAGCTGCTCGTGGAGACCGTCGAGAAGCTGACGGGCCTCACCGTCGATCACTTCGTGCAGATCGGCATGGGTGCCGTGCCCGACATGGTGGACGCCGTCGGCGGGGTCGAGCTGTGCTACGACAACGACGCAGACGACCAGTATTCCGGCCTGACGTGGACCGCCGGCTGCCACACGGTGGACGGCACGACCGCGCTGCAGTTCTCGCGTATGCGCTACCAGGACCCCGAGGGCGACATCGGCCGCACGAAGCGTCAGCGTCAGGTGATTTCGAAGGTCATTTCCTCGGCAGCCTCGCCCTCAACCCTCCTTAATCCACCGAAGACCCTGCGCGTGGAGCGCGCCGGTTCGAAGTCCTTCACCATCGACGAGGATTCCTCAGTCATGACGGTCGCGTCGCTCGTGTGGGCGCTGCGCGGTGCATCGTCGAATCAGATGATGGGCGTCCCCCCGATCGAGTCGCTGAATTTCACGACGAACGCCGGGGCTTTCGCAGTCCTCCTGCGCGACACGACCGCGGACGACTTCTTCGCCAAGCTCCGTGCGGGCACACTGACCACAGCCGACCTCAATCAGGTCGACGGGGTCTGAGGTACTCCACCCGACCCCGCCAATAGGCGACAGATAAGCTCCGGCCTCGTTCCCGCTGTCAGGAACGAGGCCGGAGCTGAGTCAGAGCACACGTGCTCAGGAGCCGGGGACGGTGATCGGGCGCGGACCCGCCTGCCAGCCTTCCCACGCGGAGGTGAGGATCTCGTCGAGGCCGTTGTTGGCCTTCCAGCCCAGGTCCACGCCGATGGACAGCGGGTCGCCGATCAGCTTGGGCGGGTCGCCCGCGCGGCGGTCCAGCTCCTCGACCGGGAAGTCCCAGCCGATGACACGGCGCAGGCCTTCGATGATCTCGCGCACGGAGGTGCCCAGGCCGGTGCCCACGTTGTAGGTGTGGTGGTCGGGCTGGCGTCCCTCGGCGAGCACGTCGAGCGCCGCGATGTGAGCCTCGGCCAGGTCCAGGACGTGGATGTAGTCGCGCACGCAGGTGCCGTCCGGGGTGTCGTAGTCGGTGCCGAAGATCTTGGCGCTCTCGCCGCGCTCGATGCGGTCGAGAACCATGGGGATCAGGTTCATGATGGCCGGGTCGGCCAGGTCGGGCCAGCCGGCGCCCGCGACGTTGAAGTAGCGCAGGCCGATCCACTTCAGGTCCCAGGCGCGCTCGCAGTCGGCCATCATCCACTCGCCGATCAGCTTGGTTTCGCCGTAGGGGTTGATGGGGTGTCCGGCCATGTCCTCGGTGACGACCTCGGCGGTGGGGATGCCGTAGACGGCGGCCGAGGAGGAGAAGATCATCTGGTCGACGCCGGCGTCCTCCATGGCGGCCAGCACGTTGGCCATGCCGCCGATGTTCTGCTGGTAGTACCAGGCGGGGCGCTTGACGGACTCGCCGACCTGCTTGCGGGCGGAGAAGTGGATGACGGCCGTGACGTCCTCGTCCACCATGAGGTTGGAGAGGACGGAACGGGCTTCATCGGTAGCGACGTCGAGGCGAACCAGGGGCGTGTCCCCGACCCGGGCGGCGTTCGAGGTGGACAGGTCGTCGACGACGACGACGCGATCCCCGCGCTGACGCAGGAGGCGGACAACATGGGCGCCGATGTAGCCGGCGCCGCCACAAACGAGAATGCTCATGGCTTCAGGATACGACGCGCCGCCCCCTCGCGGCTACCCGCACGGGGCTTGTGTTACGCGGCCTCAGTGCGCCTGGGAGACGCGCTGTGCGAGGGCCGCGCCCTTTGCGTTGGCCACGTCTCGAAGGTCCTTCTGAAAGTCGCGCATCGAGGCGCGCAGGGTCTCGGCGCGCTCTCCTTCGCCGGCTCCGAGGATGCGGGCGGCGAGCAGGCCCGCGTTGCGCGCACCCGCGATCGAGACGGTCGCGACGGGCACGCCCGCGGGCATCTGGACGATGGAGTGCAGGGAGTCGACACCGTCGAGGTGCTTGAGGGGCACGGGCACGCCGATGACGGGCAGTTCGGTGAGGGCCGCGAGCATGCCGGGCAGGTGGGCCGCTCCCCCGGCTCCGGCGATGATGACGCGCAGGCCGCGCTGCGAGGCGGATCGACCATAGGCGACCATGTCCTCGGGCATGCGGTGGGCGGAGACGACGCCGACCTCGCAGGCGATGCCGAATTCGGCGAGGGCACCGACGGCCGCTTCCATGGTGGGCCAGTCGGAGTCGGAACCCATGACGACGCCGACGAGCGGGTCCTCTCCGGTGGCGGTCAGCTGGATATCAAGGTCAGTGGTCATGCGCGGTCCTTTCGGGAGGGGACGAGGCCGGGGCACCTAGTCCCCCGGCCGTGGACAGGTGGGAGGGTTAGTCGGTGAGGGCCTCGCCCTTCAGGGCGCTGACGGCCGCCCGCGCTCGCTCAAGAGCGAGGGCGGGATCCGAGTCGACGACGGTGACGTGGCCGAGCTTGCGGCCCGGGCGCACCTCCTTGCCGTAGAGGTGGACTTTCGCGCCCGCTCCCCCGGCTGCGAAGGCGTCCGCAAGGGCGCGCGCGGGTTGAGCACGGGAGGAGCCGAGCAGGTTGACCATGACCGCGTACGTGCCCGGTGCGCGCAGCTGGGTGGAGCCCAGCGGCAGGTCGAGAACGGCGCGCAGATGCTGCTCGAATTGGCTCGTGACGGCCCCGTCAATGGTCCAGTGCCCCGTGTTGTGGGGGCGCATGGCGAGCTCGTTGACGAGGACGCGTTCGTCCGCGCCCTCACCGACGACGAACATTTCCACGGCGAGGACGCCGGTGACGCCCAGCTCGTCGGCGATGCGCTCGCCGATGCGTCGCGCTTCGGCGGCAGTCTCGGGCCGGATGCCAACCGCGGGGGCCGTCACCTCGGCGCACACGCCGTCCACCTGCACGGTGGAGGCGACGGGCCACGAGGCGATCTCACCCGAGGGGGTGCGCGCTAGGAGCGCCGCCACCTCGCCGGTGAAGGGAACCAGGGCCTCGGCCAGCAGGGGGCCGTTGCCCCACCAGGAGGCTACGTCTGCGGGGCTGTGGGCCACTGCCACGCCGTGCCCGTCGTATCCGCCGCGTGGGGTCTTAACGATGAGGGGCCATCCGATCGTGGCACCGAATTCTTCCAGCTGGGCTTCGTCCTCGACGCGCGCCCACGCGGGGCACGGGATCCCCATGTCGGTGAGGCGCTCGCGCATGGCCAGCTTGTCCTGCGCGTACAGGAGGGCGCTCGCCGGGGGTTGAACGGAGACGAGGCGGGCCGCCTCCTCCATCGTGGGGGCCGGAATATGCTCGTGCTCGAAGGTGAGGACGTCCGCGCCGTCGATGAGCGCGCGGACCGCGCCCAGGTCGGAGGGTTCGCCTACCGCTTTGTCGACGGTCACCTGACCGGTCGACCCGTCCGAGGCCTCGACGAGGGCCCGAAGGTTAATGCCGAGCGCGACCGCGCTCTCCTGCATCATGCGCGCGAGCTGTCCGCCGCCGATGACGGCAACGGTGGGAGGTGTCAGCATCTCGTGTTCCACGCCTTTCAATGTACTCCGCTGCTAGAAGCGCCGCGAACGACGTCCCATGGACATGAGGGGACCTTCGGGCATGACGCGATCGGGGTCGAGGGACGCGGGGATCGCGGCGACCGACACGGTGAAGACCGGGGGCTTGTTCGTCTTGAGCTCGAGGCGCCCGCCCATCGCCTGCGCGAGGTCGTGGGCCAGGGCCAGACCGATGCCCGTCGAGCCGTGCCCGGAGACACCCTTTTCGAAGATGTCGGGGGCCAGGGACTCGTCAATGCCCTCGCCTTCGTCACTGACCTCAATGACGACGCCACGCTTGGACGTACCCGCGTGCGCCCACACGCGCGTGGTCCCGCCGCCGTAGCGCAGCGAGTTCTCGATGAGGGTTGCCAGGACCTGCCCAAGCTTTCCAGCGTCGGCCAGGATCGGACGCTCGGCCTCGTCGAGGAAGACAAGGGAGCGCCCGGCCGCCTCGAACTGGTCCTCCCACTCCTCGCGGGCCGTGTTGAAGACCTCGAGAATGTGGATGGCCTCGGTCTGGCTGGTCTGACGCTTGGAAACATCGAGCAGCTCCGTCACCACGTTGGTCATGCGCTCCACCTGTTCGAGGCAGGTGCGGGCTTCGGCGCGCACCTCGTCCTCAGTGGAGATGAGTTCGATTTCCTCCAGGCGCATGGACAGGGCGGTCAGCGGCGTTCGCAGCTGGTGGGAGGCGTCGGCGGCAGCCTGTCGCTCGGCTGCGAGTCGACCCGCCATGCGTTCGCCGGTGCGCGCGAGTTCTTCGGAGACCAGGTCGATCTCCTCGATGCCGGACTTTTCCACGCGGGCTCGCACGCCGCCCGAGCCGATCTGTTCGGCCTGGGCGGCCAAGTAGATGAGCGGGGCCGACAGCTCACGCGACAGTGAGCGCGCGAGCAACCAGCCGATCACCATGGAGGCAACCATGCCCCCGCCGAACATCGCGCACGTCCACGCGATACGGTTCAGAGCCTTCGACGCCGACGCCGTCAGCTGCACGGAAACGCCGCTCGGAGACGAGGCCAGCGCGGTTATGGTCCGTCCAGGGAAAATCTTGCTGTTGGTGACGAGGTTGGCCTCGGGAACCTTAATGCGGTAGCCGAGTTCGTCGCCGCGACTATTTGCCTGATCCGCCACGAGCGAGGCCAGGGTTGCGGGGTCGTTCCCCTCCCCCACAGCGCGCCTGCGCTCGATGTTTTGGAGGACGAGCTGCGCCTGAACGTCGAGGTTGCGCTGTTCGGACGACCAGATGGACACCGACGCGAAAAACGCGCCAGGCATGCCCATCAGCACGCACACGACGGCGACGATGGAGACGATCATCCTCACCGCGCGAGTGCGCATGGCGGGCCTCCCTCAGCGGCGCGCTCAGCGCGCGTTCTCGAAGCGGAATCCCATCCCGCGCACAGTCGTGATGTAGTGCGGGTCGGTCGCGTCGTCACCGAGCTTGCGGCGCAGCCACGACACGTGCATGTCGAGAGTCTTCGTGGAGCCGGTCGGATCCGAACCCCACACCTCGCGCATGAGGGTGTCGCGAGCAACGACGGAACCGGCCTCGCGCAGGAGCACGCGCAGCAGGTCGAATTCCTTGGCGGTCAGGCTCAGCTCGACATCGCCCACGAAGGCGCGATGCGCGGCGACATCCATGCGGATGTCCTGAGCGCGCAGCTCGCCCTCGGCAGGCTCGGCGGCCTGGCGACGCAGGAGCGCCCGCACGCGAGCAAGGAGCTCCGCGAGGCGGAAGGGCTTCGTCACGTAGTCGTCTGCACCCGCGTCCAGGCCGACGACCATGTCGACTTCGTCGGTGCGCGCAGTGAGGATCAGAATCGGGACTCGGTTGCCGGAGGAGCGGATCTCGCGGGCGACATCCAGGCCGTCCATATCGGGTAGGCCGAGGTCCAGGACGACCAGGTCAACGCCGCGAACATCCGCGAGGGCTTCAGCGCCCGTCGCGTGTGCGCGCACGTCGTAGCCCTCCCTGCCCAGTGCGCGGGCGAGGGGCTCGGAGATGGCCGGATCGTCTTCAACGAGGAGAACTGTAGTCACGCTTACATCTTAGCAATTCTGAACCAAAACTTGCACCTTTCTTGACCCGCTATGCGAGCTGATCAGGCGCTCGTTCACACTGCGAGATGAACGTTATTTGACAACGCTTGAGAGCAGGTACGGCGAAACAGGACCGAAACCGCGCAAGTCCGCGGTCGGGAACTCTTCGAGCTCATACCCGTCGCCAACCTCGCCGGCCGCGATGGCAGCAGCCGTGGTCGGATCGGTGAGGATCTTGCCCACCGGGGCAATGTCCACGAGGCGAGACGCGAGGTTCACGGTGGGCCCAAAGACGTCACCCGATCGCGAGAAAACGTCTCCGCGCACGAAGGACGCACGCACGGGAAGCATCTCATCATCGGCATTCAGCCTCTCGATGAGAGCTGTGGCCACGCGCAGACCGGTCGACAGATCATCGGCGATGTAGAGGACAGCGTCACCGATCATCTTGACGACGCGACCACCCTCCTCGATGACAGCGTTACGACTCTCCTCCTCGAAGCGCTCAATGAGGCCCACGAGGGCGTCCCCAAGGATCGTCGAGGACGACGTGTAGGACACCATGTCGACGAAGCCGAGGCAGCGGTTCAGCGGGAAACGGTTATGCCGCTCCTCATGCCCTCGCTGAGACACCTCGCGGTCGAAACGTGACAGGGCTGCCTCGAGCTGGCGCCGCCAGGCGTATGTGAACATCTCCTGGAAGACGTCAATGTACTCGCGCATGTGGTCCAGCACATACATGCGGGCCGTCGTGTCGTCCAGCATCAGACGACGCATTGAATCCTCGACCAGCGCCTCGAATTGCCAGAGGGCCAGGCGATCGGCCAGGTGGGCGTTGGCGCGCAGGAGAGAGCGTGAGGTAGCTGTGTCAATGCCACCGGATTCGACGAGGTCGTGCCAGCGACTGAAAACTTCCAGATCGCGCTGAGAGAAAACCTTGTCATCTGCGGTGGGAGCCTGGAAGCCGAGGGCGATCCAGAAACGAAAGACGCGTTCGATAGGCGTATTCGTCATCTCCGCGATATCGCGGGCCGAATACGTCAGATGACCTCCGAGCAGCTGAGGAACGTAGCTTGTTGCGGTCAGGTCACCAGGAGTTGCAGGGGACGACGCCGCGCGCTCATCCATCGCAAATCCCTCCTTTTTGGGCTGACTCAACACCACATCAGCGGGTAACGGTATATCAGATCACTTTTCAAAGTCACATCTAGATTGCAACCTTGCACGTAGACAATTGTAGTAGTCTGATGAGTTTTTCACCAGTGTTTTGCACGTTTACCTGCGAAAACCCAATCTGTTGCAACAAATTGCAGTTTGTCCGCACGCTTCTCGCGCGATGGTCCACAATGTCCGTATGCGCCTTGTTCTCGCCTCAGCTTCCCCCGCGCGCCGCGCAACGCTCATTGCGGCGGGCGTCACACCGATCGTCCAGGTTTCCTCCGTCGACGAGGACGCCATCCTCGCTGCACTGCCCGGCGGGCGCGCATTCTCGGGAGGTGCGACCACCCCGGCGGACGAAGTCGCGGCGCTCGCCGCAGCCAAGTGCGCCGACGTCTGCGAGGCCCTGAGAACGCCCGGCACCAACGCCGAACTGCCCGAAGGCGAGGCCGTCCTCGTCGTCGGTTGCGACTCCATGCTCGAGATCGACGGCCAGATGCTCGGCAAGCCCCACACCCCCGACGTGGCCCGCGAGCGCATCCGCGCGATGCGCCGCACGAGCGCCACCCTCTGGACGGGCCACTCGGCCGCGATCCTTGCCCCGGCCTCGTCCAACGATGGAACGGTGGGCGAACGCACGATCACCGCGACCGTGACCCGCTCCGCCTCGACCCTGGTCCACTTCGGGGACATCTCGGATGCCGAGATCGACGCGTACGTCGCTACCGGCGAGCCCCTGCACGTGGCAGGGTCCTTCACGGTGGACGGGCTGGGCGGCCCCTTTATCGAGGGCGTGACGGGCGATTATCACTCGGTCGTCGGCATCTCTTTGCCGCTGCTGCGCTCCATGGCCACCGAGCTCGGGGTGTTCTGGCCGGACCTGTGGGATGCGCCGCGCCGCTGAGTTTCAGGGCCAATCACCCGCCCGTCGCGCCGTACTGTAGGGGCATGGACAACAGCACTGCATGGGGCATCGGCCTCGCAACGATCACTCTGGACGGCACGACACTCGACACGTGGTACCCCGCCCCGCACCTGGGCGAGGCCGGGACCGACGAGGAGCTGACGACCTCGCTGTCCGTGCTGGAGCGCGTCGACGACGCGCGCCGCGTGCGCACCGTCGTCGTCACCACGACGATTGACCTACAGGCAGCCCCCGCCTCGACGGAGGACGCCTACCTGCGCCTGCACCTGCTCTCCCACCGCCTGGTTCAGCCGGGCACGATCAACCTGGACGGCATCTTCGCGGTGCTGCCCAACGTCGTGTGGACGGATGCCGGCCCGTGTGCCGTCGCCGACTTCGAGGCCACCCGCCTGCGCCTGCGCGCTCGCGACGGCCACCCCGTCACCGTGCAGGGCGTCGACAAGTTCCCGCCGATGGTCAACTACGTGCTGCCCTCGGGCGTTCGCATCGCCGACGGCACGCGCGTGCGCCTGGGTGCCTACCTGTCCGAGGGCACGACCGTCATGCACGCCGGCTTCGTCAACTTCAACGCGGGCACGCTGGGCCGCTCGATGGTCGAGGGCCGCGTCTCGCAGGGCGTCGTCATCGGCGACGGCTCGGACGTGGGCGGCGGTGCCTCGACGATGGGCACCCTCTCGGGCGGCGGCAAGCAGCGCGTGCGCCTGGGCGAGCGCTGCCTGCTGGGCGCGAACTCGGGCCTGGGCATCGCGCTCGGCGACGACTGCGTGGTCGAGGCTGGCCTGTACGTGACCGCCGGCGCGAAGGTGACGCTCATCGATTCTTCCGGCGAGGCCGAGCCGCGCACGATTGCCGCGCGCGAGCTGTCGGGCGCGTCGAACATCCTGTTCCGCCGCAACTCCCAGACGGGCCGCATCGAGGCCATCGCCCGCGCGGGCGTCGTGGGCATCGAGCTCAACGACGCGCTGCACGCGTCGAACTGAGTGTTCTTCCCAACGAGGCCGGGGCGCGTCATGCGTCCCGGCCTCGTGTTATGACAGAGTCCGTCAGCGCGTAGCCCAGGCCTCTCGGATGCGGCTGGCGGCCGCCTGAATGCGCTCGTCGGTGGCGGTCAGGGCCATGCGGACGCGCCCGTGGGCCGCCGTCCCGTAGAAGTCGCCGGGGGCCACGAGAATGCCGAGCTCGGCCAGGCGGTTCACGAGGGCCCACGAGTCGCTCGGATTGGCGGGATCCGAGACCCACAGGTACAGGCCGGCCGCCGTGTCGGGGTCGACGTCGAGGCCGGCGTCAGTCAGCGCCTCGAGGAGGAGGGCGCGACGCACGGCGTAGACCTTGCGCTGACGCTCGACGTGTTCAGTGTCGTTGAGAGCGACGGCCATCGCATGCTGGACGGGGGCGGGCACCATGAGTCCGGAGTGCTTGCGCACGCTCACGATCGCAGCGACCAGCGCGGGATCGCCGTAGATGAGAGCGCCGCGGTAGCCCGCGAGATTCGACTGCTTGGACAGCGAGTACAGGACGAGGAGGCCGCTCGCGTCGCCCTCGCACACGTCCGTATCGAGCAGGGAGGGCACGCCCTCGCTCACGTAGGGCTCCGACCAGGGCAGGGCCGCGTAGCACTCGTCGGAGACGACGACGGCGCCGTGGGCGCGCGCCCAGGCGACGACGGCGCGCAGCTCGTCCTTGCTCATGACGTGCCCGTCGGGGTTGCCGGGCGAGTTCAGGTAGACCAGGGTGGCCTCGGGCCAGGAATCGGGGTTCGTCGGGTCGACGGCGACGGGGGTGGCGCCGGCCAGGCGGGCTCCGATGTCGTAGGTCGGGTAGGCGACGTCGGGGACCAGGACGGTGTCGCCGGGTCGCACGCCGAGCAGGAAGGGGATCCATGCGACGGCTTCCTTTGAGCCGATCGTGGGGATGACGCCGGCCGGGCCCACGTCGACCATGCCTCGGCGCGCACCCCACGCCGCGATCGCGTCGCGCACCTCGGCGGTGCCGATCACCGTGGGGTAGCCGTGTGCGTTGGAGGCGTCGGCGAGGGCGTCGCGAATGAAAGCGGGGGTGTCATCGACCGGGGTTCCGACGCTCAGATCGCAGATTCCCCCGGGATGCTCAGCCGCGCGTGCTTTGGCGGGCGCGAGCTGATCCCAGGGGAATTCGGGCAGGTCAAGAGGGCGAGGCAGGATCGTTGTCATACCCCTACCCTATCGACTGTCAGAGATTTTCGGCCTTCCATTCCTCATTCTGAGGCGGCAGCGCGGCGATCATCGGATCGTCGAAGTCCTGGACGCCGGTCTTCTGGGCGCCGCCGGGGCTGCCCAGGTCGTTGAAGAAGTCGACGTTGGCGCGCAGGTAGTCGGACCACTCGGAGGGCAGGTCATCCTCGTAGAAGATGGCCTCAGTCGGGCACACGGGCTCGCACGCACCGCAGTCCACGCACTCCTCGGGGTGGATGTAGAGCGAGCGGGCACCCTCGTAGATGCAGTCGACGGGGCACTCGTCCACGCATGCGCGATCCTTGACGTCCACGCAGGGCTGCGCGATGACGTAGGTCATGAGACGTTCCTCCTGGTCAGTTCTAAAGACTCGTTAGATTCTATTATTCACGTATGAGTAGCCCAGAGTCACGCTCCGCCTCCGATCCCGCAGAAAACCGCTTGATACCGCCGAATGAACGGAGCGAGGCGGAGGGGGCACGCGAGCAAATTTCCGCACGCCCCCCTCGCGCAATTCCTCCCCTGCCGTGGATGCGCTTCGAGGTCGGTCAGAGAATCGTGATCCGCTACCGCCTGGCGGACGGCCTGCACGACGCGCTCGGTGAGGCCCTGGAGGTGGCTCCCACGCACGTCACGGTCGCGACGAGGCGGGGGCCGGTCCGGGTGGATGCCGCCACGATGGTGACGGGAAAGGTCGTGCCTCCCCCGCCGTCCCTGTAGCGGGCGACGGGGGTCGGCCTCGGGTGTCAGCGGTTGGCGCGGCGCTCGCGTGCGGCGATCTTGAAGCGCTCCTGGGCATCCAGGACGACCTTGCGCACGCGCACGGCCTCGGGCGTGACCTCGACGCACTCGTCGTTGGCCGCGAACTCAAGGGATTCCTCGAGGGTCAGCTTGCGCGAGGGGGTCAGGGACTCGTACACGTCGGCGGTGGCACTGCGCGTGTTCGTCTGCTTCTTCTCGCGGCAGATGTTCACGTCCATGTCTTCGCCGCGCGGGTTTTCGCCCACGACCTGGCCTTCGTAGACCTCGGAGGAGGGCTCGACGATGAAGGACCCGCGCTCCTGCAGGTTCGTCATCGCATACGGGGTGGCCTGTCCGGCGCGGTCGGCGACGAGGGAACCGGTGAGGCGCTGCTCGATGGTGCCCTGCCAGGGGGCGTAGCCCTCGGCGATGGACGAGGCGATGCCTGTGCCGCGCGTTTCGGTCAGGAAGCGCGTGCGGAAGCCGATGAGGCCGCGGGCGGGGACCACGAACTCGAGGCGGATCCAGCCCGACCCGTGGTTCGCCATGGTCTCCATGCGGCCCTTGCGGGCGGCCATGAGCTGCGTGATGGCGCCGAGGTACTCCTCGGGGATGTCGATCGTCATGCGTTCCATGGGCTCGCTGAGGACCCCGTCGATCTCCTTGGTGACGACCTGGGGCTTGCCGACCGTGAGCTCGAAGCCCTCGCGGCGCATCTGCTCCACGAGGATCGCCAGCGCGAGCTCGCCTCGTCCCTGGACCTCCCATGCGTCGGGGCGCTCGGTGGGCAGGACCTTCAGGGACACGTTGCCGATGAGCTCGCGGTCGAGGCGGTCCTTGACCTGGCGGGCCGTGACCTTGGCGCCCTTGACGCGGCCGGCCATGGGCGAGGTGTTGATGCCGATGGTCATGGAGATGGCCGGGTCGTCGACGGTGATGAGCGGGAGGGGGCGCGGGTCCTCGAGGTCGACGAGGGACTCGCCGATCATGATGTCTTCGATGCCGGCGACGGCGACGATGTCACCGGGGGCGGCGGAGTCGGTGGACACGCGCTCGAGGCCCTCGGTCGCCAGCAGCTCGGAGATGTGGACGCGCTGGATGGTGCCGTCGTGGCGCGCCAGGCCCACGTCGGCGCCCTTCTTCAGGGTGCCGTTGTGGATGCGCAGCAGGGCGAGACGGCCCAGGAACGGCGAGGCGTCCAGGTTGGTGACGTGGGCCTGCAGCGGCATGTCCTCGTCGTAGGTGGGGCCGGGGATGCGGTTCAGGATGGTCTCGAACAGGGGCTCGAGGTTCTCGGTGGGCAGCTGGCCGTCACCGGGGTTCTCCAGGGAGCACTTGCCGGCCTTGGCGGAGGCGTAGACGACGGGGACGTCCATGAGGGAGTCCACGTCGATGTCAATGCCCTCGTTCATGAGGTCCTCGCCCAGCGACAGGAGCAGGTCGGTCGTCTCGGAGACGACCTCTTCGATGCGCGAGTCGGGGCGGTCAACCTTGTTGACGACGACGATGACGGGCAGGTGGGCCTGGAGGGCCTTGCGCAGCACGAAGCGGGTCTGCGGCAGCGGGCCCTCGGAGGCGTCGACCATGAGGACGACGCCGTCGACCATCGAGAGGCCGCGCTCGACCTCGCCGCCGAAGTCGGCGTGGCCGGGGGTATCGATCACGTTGATGGTGACGCCGTCCTGAAGGCCCAGGGCCTGCGCTGCAGGGCCGCGATAGTGGACGGCAGTGTTCTTGGCGAGAATGGTGATGCCCTTCTCGCGCTCGAGGTCACCGGAGTCCATGACGCGCTCACCGGTCTTTTCGACCGTGTCACGCTCAGAGAACGCTCCGGATTGCCAGAGCATTGCGTCAACCAGCGTGGTCTTGCCATGATCGACGTGGGCGACGATCGCGACGTTTCGCAGGTCGGGACGCGTGGACATATGTGGACTCCTCACATGTGGACACCTATTATTGCGTGTGATGGGGCACAGAAGCCCGCTTGACGATCGGCCGACTGACCGATTCCACGCACAGACCTCTCCAGAATATCCGCATACGGAGGGCGACGCGCACGCCACCCTGCGACATCCACCACGTCACCACCCCCTCTGGACAAACCGATCGGTCTATTTGACCGACCATCTCCCCCTACATTTAACTGATAATCATGAGCGACATAGCCACACTCTCCACATCCGTTCCCTCGTCCTCGACCCTGATCTCCCCCTTCGGCGCTCACCTCCTGTCGTGGCGCCCGACCGGCGACGAGGACGTCCTGTGGCTCTCATCCCGCGCCGTCATGGATGGCACGCGCGCGATCCGCGGCGGCGTCCCCCTGTGCCTGCCCTGGTTCGGCGGCCCCGAGGATTCCCCCGCCCGCCCGGGAGAGGGCGCCAGCGCGCACGGTTTCGCTCGCACCAGCACCTGGGCGCTGCGGGCCTCGACGCAGCCCGCCGACGACGCCCCGGCCTCGTTCTCTTTTGAACTGCACCACACGGGCGAGACCTCCGCCCTGTACCCCCATTCGCTGCGCGCGCGCCTCGACGTGAGCGCCGGCTCCGAGCTCCACATGAGCCTGACCCTGACGAACGAGGACGATCACCCCTTCGCGATCGAGGCGGCGATGCACACCTACCTGGCCGTCGGCGACGTCAAGGACGTGACGGTCGAGGGCCTGGACGGGGCCCGCTACTTCGACAAGGTTCGAGGCCGTTTCGCCACCCAGGTCGGGGACGTGACCTTCGTCGGCCCCACCGACCGCGTCTACACGACAACCCAGCAGGTTCAGGTCGTCGACCCCAAGCTCGATCGACGCATCATCGTCGACAAGAACGGCTCGGGCTCGACGATCGTGTGGAATCCCTGGTCGCAGGCGGCGGCGGGCATGAGCGACGTCGGCGAGGGCGAGTGGCAGCACTTCGTATGCGTCGAAACCGGGGCGGTGCGCGAGAGGGCGCTCACGCTGTGGCCGGGTCACCCTCACATCATGACGCAGACCCTCGCTGTGGAGCCACTCGACTGAGCTGAGCGCGAGTACGATTGGGGGCAGCTACGAACAGAAAGGCCCCCATGGCTCTCACGCGCGCTCTCGCCTCCGCCTACTTAGCAGTGTCCCGCTGGACACTCACCACCGAGCCGTTGCCCGATAAGGTCATCGTCATCGGCGCCCCGCACACCTCTAATTGGGACGGCGTGTTCATGGCCGTGTCGATGTGGAAGAGCGGGCGCAGCTTTTCCTTCCTCGTGAAGGACTCCGTCGTCAAGGCCCCGGTGCTCGGCTGGTTCGTCAAGAAGATCGGCGCGGTTCCCGTGGAGCGTAGCGCCGCGCACGGCCTGGTGGACCAGGTGGCAGCGCGCATTCGCGAGTCCGACTCCTTCACGCTGTGCATCACGCCGAAGGGGACGCGCTCGCCGCGCGACTTTTGGAAGTCGGGCTTCTATCGCATCGCGATGGAGGCGGACGTGCCGATTCAGCTGGGCTTTATTGACCGCACGACCCGGACCTTCGGGTGGGGGCCGACCTACCGCCTGACGGGCGACGTCCGCGCGGACATGGACGTGATCCGAGCCTTCTACGCGGATAAGGTGGGCGTCAATCCCGCCAAGACCTCGGTTCCTCGCCTGCGCGCCGAGGACGAGGACCAGTGAGGATCGCCCGCGCACTGCTATGCGCCACAGGGGCCGCGGCGCTGATGGCTCTGGGTGCGCCTGCCTTTGCCGACGAGGCGACGCCGATTCACCTTGCCGAGGTTTACGACGTGACGCCGGGCGTGTCGGCCACCCACGAGGTCACGCTGTCAACCGACGCGCCCCTGCTGAGCGAGCAGTGCCAGTCGATGGGCACCGGTGCGCGCGCGACCTCCACCGTGTCCGTTGAGGTCAACGGGGTGGCAGCCTGCCGCTTCACGTGGGATCTGGACGATAGCGGCGCCGAGGTCCTGACGGTGGACGACGGCGGGGTGTTCCATTTTCATTCCGTGTCCGCCTCGCTCCTGGAGGGTTTTTCCTCCCCGGAGGCGCTCGCCTCCATCGACTCCGTGACCCTGGTCGCGCACGCCTCCGAGATCGTCGAGGCCTCTGCCGGGGGTGCCATCACGTCGCCGGGAGCCTCCACGAAGAAGGACGCGAGCACGGTGACGTGGACGCAGGTGAGCGATGACGTGAGCGCCACGGGGACGGTCGACCTGGAGGCCACGGCGATGCCCGCCTCCCCGGCCTCGTCCTCCTCCGCCGCGCCTGCTTCTCGGGAGGGACGAGGCTCTGGCTCCTCGCGCTCGTCTCTGACCCTGATCGTGGCGATGACCGGGGCGGTGGTCGCGCTGGCGCTCGCCGGCGCGGTCGCGCGTTCCATGGGTCGGTCGCGCCGCGCCAGCGCCGACGCGCAATTCGAGCGCGACGCTGCCTTGCGCGCCGCCCAGCGGGCCGCCGCCCGCTCCGCCAGGCAGGCGTCCGCGGCCCACGCCGACGCTCGCTTAGGCTTGGTGCGTGACGTCCTGACGCCGCCCGTGGGTATGCCCCCCGCGCCCGAGGCCGACCCGCTGCCCGCGGACGCACCCCCCGCGCCCGAGGCCGACCCGCTGCCCGCGGACGCGCCCCCCGCGCCCGAGGCAGACCCCGCCGAAGGGGGCGAGCGCTTCGCTCCCCCGCCGGGCAGCGATGCCACCGCCCGCTAGCCGACGTGGAAGTAGCGGTCGACAAGCTCCTCGACGGACACGCGCGAGTCTGCCAGGTCGTCGCGCAGGTGCATGTCGCCCAGTTCCACCAGCCGTGAGGCCCACGAGTCGATGAGGCCGGCGGGGAACACGCCGCGTGCCTCGTAGTCCTCGCGCTGGGCGAGAAGGCGCCCGGCCGCCTCGAAACACGACGAGGGCAGCTGGTCCAGTCCGGGGGTCTGGGATGCGTCGCCGTCGACCTTGCGCTCGCGCGCGTAGTCGGCCATGCCGGGCTGGGTGAGTCCCAGGCGAGCGGCGACCGCGATCCCCGCGAGCAGCAGGTGGATGGCCGCCGAGCCGTCGGGGCTGCGTAGCTCGACGGTCTGTGAATCGTTGGGAAGCCCGGTGATGGGCGACTCGTTGGGGTTCGCGTCGCGGAACATGGAGTCGTCGATGTGTTGCCATCCGAGGGGCACGCGCACGAGGACCGATCGGTTGCGGTCTCCCCAGCAGATCGCGGTCGGGGCCTCCTGGTGAGGAACGAGGCGCAGGAATGAAGTGGGCACCGTGTTCCCGAAGGCGGTGAGCGATGCCGCGTGGGAGAGGTAGCCGCCGATCACCTTGAAGGCGTCCTCGGTCAGCCCTTCGCCGGTCGAGAATTGGTTCACCCCGTCTTTGACGAGGCGGGTGTGGAAGTGCATGCCGGAGCCCGCCTGGCCGACTGCGATCTTGGGCGAGAAGGACACCTCGATGCCGTAGGAGTGGGCGACCTCGCGCAGCACCCACTTGGCCAGGACCATCTGGTCGGCAGCGTCCATCGCGTCGACCGGCAGGAACTCGATCTCCTGCTGGATCATCTGGCGGCCCTCGGCGACGAAGTTTCCGACCTCGGAGTGCGCGTATTTGACGGCACAGCCCATGGTCACCAGGTGAAGCAGGGTTTCGGTGCGCACATCCTCCCACTTCGAGAACGGACCGGACTCGTGGTAGCCGCGTTGCTCTTCGACACGGAAGAGGGGTTCTTCCGGGGAGAAGAGGTAGTACTCGAGTTCGCCGAGGGCCTCGAGGGTACAACCCGTGTCCTCCTGGAGGGCGCGCTGCGCCTTACGCAGGATCTCCTGGGGCGCCGAGGCCAAGGGGGCGCCGTCGACGTCGTAGAAGGCGCAGAGGAATTCCAGGGTGGGGATGGTGGAGAAGGGGCTCAGGAACGCCGTCGACAGGCGCGGGACGACGTAGAGGTCCGAGGAGGTCGCGTCGACGAAGGTGAACAGGGAGGAGCCGTCGACACGTTCGCCGAGGGTGAGGACACGGTCGAGGTGCGCCTTTGATTGGATCGCGAAGTTGAGGGTCTTGAGCCGTCCGTCTCCCCCGACGTAGCGTAGGTTGAGCATCGGGATTCGATTATCCTCAATGTAACCGATGATGTCGGCTTTGGTGAACTCCTTCGGCGGCTTGCGCAGTGCCTGCACGAGGGGGTTGGGACTCAGGGAAACGGTGTCGGTCGAGAGCATCTCTCACTCCTCTTTGAGCATGACTTGTGCCACCCCATTGTGGCACATGACACCACATCGGAATAGCCGAGGTCGACGCCATGCCGGGAAGGGGACACCGAATCACGCCCCGAAAACGCCACGAGATATTAGTGATGCTTGTTACACTCTCGTTAGTCGTATTCAAGGAGCCGACATGGCGAGCACCCCCGCTTTCATCCCCCACGACCCCGCACAGGCGCCCACATGTTCCTGGCGGGGCGTCGCCGTCGATCCCACGCACTCCTTCTGGCCGGTCCCTTCCTTGAAGCTTGTCCTCTCCCTCATGTCCAGGTATCGCCTCACCGTCATGCGCTGGCGGCTCTGCGCCGGATCGTCGTGCCTTCTGTCGGTCCCAGGCTTTCCCTTCGACACCGGAGCCGGGGTGCATCCCTCCTCCCTATCCACCCCCGGCGCCGACCTCGCGCGCACTCAGTCCGCTCGCGACGCCATGCACCAGGCTCCGCGCATGCGCGGCTACTACTCCGACGCCAACATCCGCCACCTTGTCGCCTACGCGGCGGCAGGCAACATCCGCCTCATCCCCGAGATCTGTCTCCCCAGCCACGCACCCGAATCCCCCTCGGCGGTCGCGCCCGCCCCGGCCTCGTTCGGCCTCATCGAGGCCGCCGTCCACCACGCGTGCGACCTGTTCCCTTCCCCGGTCTTGTCCATCGTCCAGCAGGGGGGAGCGCCGCGAGAGGAGACCGCCGCTCGCTCACGCTCCGAGGGCAAGGCTCCGTCGCGCACGCCCCTCGACGCCGCCCTGCGAGCCCTGCGCTTCCACGGGCGAAGGGCCGCACTGCGAGAGGACCCGCTCACCTCGACCCTCCTTCCGGCGGAGGGGAGGATCATCCGAGCGCGAACCATCCCGGGGACAGACCGGAAGTCCGGGCGATTCCCTCCCACCCCGCGGATGCTCTCGCTGACACTTGATACGCCGGGGGACGGCGGCGAGGCCACAGACGCCGCGAACCTCGCCGCGGCGCACCACATGTACGAGGCGCTCCCCCGCGCCCTGCGCGCCGCCGACGTGCAGGGGATCGAGGCACTCCTCCAACCGGCGTCGGCCATGGGACCGACCGCCCTCATCCGGCAGCTCCTCCCCCGCCTCATCGTCGTCGCCGAGGTCGGCTGGCACGGGGAGCGCGCACTGCCATGGGACCGCCTGCGCCCCATCATCGAGCGCGAGAGCGCGCACCTGGGCCGCGCGATCCCCCATCGCAGCGCGCCGCGCGCATAGTTGAGGGCCGCGCGCATAGTTGAGGGCCGCGCACCACAAGCAGGTACGCGGCCCGTGCCCCCTAGCGGGGCGAGGTTCGGAGCAGGCATGGAACCCGCCCCACTAGGCTCATTATGAACGCGGAGACCAGGACTTCAGGCGTTCAGCGAGTTCACGAGCCCTCATATCCAAGCGCTCAGCTTCTGGCGCATCTCCGCTCTTCATCGCGCGCCAATACGCGATCTTTGTGCGCAAGAACTCACGTCGTAATTCGATAATCTGCGCCTCCTCCTGAAGGCGCGCGTCCTGCTGTTGCAGCAGGGAAATGAACTCCGCGACGTCACGCTCCGCGCCCAGCCCGGAACGCACGTACTCACGCATGTCGGCGATCGACATTCCGGACGCCGACAGGCACGCGACCCAGGTCAGCAGCTCCAGGTCGCCCTCCGTGTAAATACGGTGGCCACTGGAGGGATCGCGCGCGATGGCCGGAATGACGCTGACGTCCTCGTAGTAGCGCAAAGTCGACGGGGGCAGGCCAACGAGCGCCGCTACCTCCTTAATGGAGTACGTGCGCCCGATGCCTGTTCCTGCCATAACCTCACCCTAAAAGACCTCAAGTCCTTGAAGTCAAGCGGAACTGCGGGACGTGCATCACGCGGCGCGACCAGCGCAAAAGCCGTTCACGAAAACCGGCCGGGTCGCCCGTCACCGAACGGCAGCAGCGACCGGCCACGCGTCATGAGTCGAGCAGTTCGGCGCGGCGCTGGAACGCCCAGATCGGGCAGGTCTGTTCCCTCAGGCGAACCTCGACGACATCGAGGAGCTCACAGCCTCCGTTAGTGTAGAAGCGCGCGTTGGATTCCGTCGATGTGACGAAGCCGTACGCGCGACCGCCCCTCTTTGCCACAAAGTCCGGCAGCACTTTGGCAACGAGCCAACGCCCCACCCCCTTGCCGCGCATGCGACGGTCCACTGACAGGACCTCGAGGTACCAGTCGAAGTCACCCAGGTCGATGGCGACCTGATCACTACGCGCCGCCACCTCGTCAAACTGGCGGACGAGCGTGGGGGTCGCGTAGCGGAAGAGCTCGTGCCCACCGTTGATGAAGCTATCCCAGAAACCGACCTTGCGATCGTGCATAAGCGCCACGGCGACAACGCGCCCCTCATGCTCGACGACAAGCGCATTCCTGCACCTCAGATAGGCCCTGACGAGCATCCGATTGACCGCTTCCAGGCATTGCGGGTAACGCTCCGGCTGGTAGAGATACGGTTTCAGCATGATGTGAAACGGGTAATCTAGGAATCCCTCGGTGATAATGCGTGTCATTTCGGGGATATCTGCACTAGTTGCGGGTCGACACTTCACAGCAGCCCTCCTCTGTTATGTCGGACAGTATCGCGTGACAAGGTCGAAAACCTGACCACAGGTAGACAGTTGTCATACTACGCGATGAGCCACAATCTGACCTTGTCAGTTAACTGCGATGTGCTTTGACAGTCAGAGAAGGATTACTTGACGACCGGTCAGGCACTGTCGGACTTGCGCGCCCTCGTTGCTTTGTATCCACGAACGGACGATAATCGAGTGACCCATCTCAGGAGGACTGCATGCGATTCTTTCGTGCCCTGTGCGCTGTGCTCGGGGCCCTACTCATCGTGCCCACCCTGCCTTCAGCGTCCTTTGCGACCGACGCTCCGACCGTGTCGGAGGCGTTTGTCCTGACCAAGGACGGGCAACTCGTGGACACGCTGACCGTCAGGGACCCGTCACGCACTATGACGGAGTCAACGTGCCAGCCCTTTGCGGGTAGCTCGACCGACCACCGCGTCCAGTTCGTCCTGTTGGACGACGCGGCGGTGTGCCACATGCAGCTCATGTACACCCGTGCTGAGGACGAGAGCGAGTTCGAGCTCAAGGATTCGGGCGAATTCATCATGACGGCGCGAACCGATCAGACCATCGATGGGTACCGCCGGAATTTTGGCGTGACGCTGGTGATGACCTCCCTGTCGCTGAGCGTGGAGGGGGACGTGAAGTCGTCGACGGCCGGGGCGGCGAACTCGTCCATGACCTACGAGAACCGTTCTTTTACCGTGGTGACGTGGAAAGACTCCGTCCCCGAGGTGATCACCGTTCGTGGGAATCTGGCGGCCGGCGGCGACCGCTCCGCCGCTGGCGGCACTCGCGCGCTACGGGATCCGTGGGGCGTCACTCCTCCCCCGGGTCGTCCCGAGGCCGGGGCCGCGCAGAGTGGTAGCGAGCCGTCGTCCGCAGCCTCCTCGTCGGGTCCATCGATCGGCCTGCTTATCGGCTTGATCGTCGGCCTCATCGTCGTGGTGCTCGTCGGCGTCTTCGTCGTTTATGCGAAGCGCTCGAAGAAGTCTCCGGCGCCGACGAAGGGTGCGCGATCCCCCGCACCCGCGTCGCACGTGCGCCCGCAAGGCCCCCAGCACGGCGAGGAGCGCCCGCCCGCCGCACACGTCGCGTCCTCCCCGCAAGCACGCCGCGGCAGTGGGGCTCCTGCACCGTCGAGGACCCCCGCGCCCCCGAGGACCCCCGTGCCCCCGAGCGCTCAGCCCTCCAACGAGCGCCGTGCCCCCGTTGCACCGCCCACCCGCCCGCAGGCACCCGCCTCTCGCCCGCAGGCACCCGCCTCTCGCCCGCAGGCACCCGCCTCTCGCCAGCAGGCACCCGCCTCTCACCCGCAGGCGCCCACCTCTCGCCAGCAGGCGCCCACCTCTCGCCCGCAGGCGCCGGCCACCAACGAACGCCGCGCCGAAGCCATGCCCGCCTCTCGCCCGCAGGCGCCGGCCGCGCCTTCGCGCAAGACTAGGCCCGAGGCGCCCGCACCACAGGTTCCCAGTGCCCCCGCCGCGCCGAGCCGACAAACGCCTCCTTCCGACTCCCCGCGCGCTGCGACGCCCGCGGCGGGTGCGAGTCACGCACAGCCGACTCCTCGAGAGACCGGATTCGTGTGGAACCGTCAGTCGGGTGCCACGTCGTCCCAGCAGGCGGCGTCGGGGGCGGCTGCGCGCTCCGGCGAGACCCCCAAGCGGAAGCGGTCGCGCGGCGGGCATCGTCCCGCGGTCTTCCCCGAGACTCGCCCGTCGGATGCCGTCTCCGCGCCGACGCAGGCGGTTCCCGGCAACGGCGCTATCGCGGTCCAGATGGGTGCTGTCGCGGCGTCCTCGCAGGCGCCCGTTCCGCCGCCCGGCCGCCGCGCCGACCGCGTGCGCCCGTCTGTCGCGAATCAGCCTGCGCCCGAGAGCACCGCGCCGGCATCCCGGCGCGCCACGCCGGCCGTGCCAGCAGCACCCGATGCCCCCAGGCCGACTGCCGTTCCCGCGCGCGAGAGGATTCCTGCGCCCGCGCCACAGCCCGCGAGCATCCCCGCGCCGGAGCCGGTCGTCGCGCCCGAACCCAAGCCCGCGCCGGAGCCGGTCGTCGCGCCCGAACCCAAGCCCGCGCCGGAGCCGGTCGTCGCGCCCGAGCCGGTCGTCATGCCCGAGCCCGAGCCGCTCGTCATGCCCGAACCGGAGCCCGCCCCGGCCTCGTTCGTCGCGCCCAAGCCGCTCGTCGTGCCCGAGCCGGAGCCGGTCGTCGCGCCCGAACCCAAGCCCGCGCCCGAGCCGGTCGTCATACCTGAGCCGGTCGCCATGCCCGAGCCCGAGCCGGTCGTCGCGCCCGAGCCGGAACCCGAGCCCGAGCCGGTCGTCGCGCCCGAGCCCGAGCCGGTCGTCGCGCCCGAGCCGGAACCCGAGCCCGAGCCGATCGTCGCGCCCGAGCCGAT
>CAUSHZ010000010.1:0-40211 GCA_963531605.1 uncultured Actinomyces sp. | reverse complement strand
GGCACTACTTCGCGTCCAGCGGCGCCCAGATGGGAGGCTGGCTGCGCGACGGGGGCCAGTGGTACTACCTCGACCCCGCCACGGGCGTCATGCGCACGGGGCTCACCGGCGTGGATGGCACGTGGTACTACCTGGATTCGTCGGGTGCGATGCGCACCGGGTGGGCGCGCCTGGACGACGGGTGGCACTACTTCGCGTCCAGCGGCGCCCAGATGGGAGGCTGGCTGCGCGACGGGGGAGAGTGGTACTACCTCGACCCCGCCAGCGGCGTCATGCGCACCGAGCCGCTGGAGCTGAACGGTCACCGCTACGAGTTCGACGCCTCGGGCGCCTGGCGCGGGTACGAGGCCCCGGCCGGCTACCTGCAGCCCACCGACCACATCACGGGCCTCGGGAACGCGACCAACACCCTTACCTGGGGCATGAACGGCACCAAGGTGCGCATCGTCCAGGTGCGCCTCGGCCTGTGGCACTCCAACAAGCTCGCCTCCGTCGACGCTCCCTTCGTGGCCGCCGTCAAGAACTTCCAGCAGCGCGCAGGCCTGCCCGTCACCGGCGTCGTCGACGAGGCCACCTGGGAGGCCATGGATACCGGCTACCCGTGGACCGTCGACCAGTACCAGGCCACGCCCCTGCCCCTGACGGCCACGCGAAGCGAGCGCGTCGAGGCCATGATCGGCTACGCCTGGAACCAGACGGGCTCCTCCTACACGTGGGGCGGGGCAGGGCCCTACGACCAGGGATTCGACTGCTCGGGCCTGGTCCTCCAATCCCTCTACGCCGCCGGCCTCGATCCTCAGCCCATCGACGTCATCAAGCACGCGTTGCCCTCCTACCGCACGTCGCAGGAACTCTACGCATACCCGCGCTTCCAGCACGTGCCCCTCGCCCAGCGCCAGCGCGGTGACCTCATCTTCTACACGACGAGCGGCACCGTCACGCACGTCGCCATCTACCTGGGCGACGACATGATCGTCCACACCGACTGGATGGGGCGCCCCGCCCGCATGCAGCACATTACCGCGGGATACGGGTGGGACCGCATGACGCCAGACGTCGTGCGCCCGCTGCCCTAGGCCAGATACGCAAGCGGGCCGGCCGCGGAGCACTCCGCGGCCGGCCCGACTGTCTTAAGACAGGTGTTCCTCAGCGCCCCAGCAGGCGACGCAGGACGCGCTTGGGCAGGGACACCGTGCGGCGCAGCGACCGCTGCAGGGCGAATCCGGCATCGAGCTGCTCGTGCAGGGCACTGACCTCTCCGCGCAGCTCGTGTACCTGCTCGTGCAGGGACGTCATCGTGTTCAGCAAGTTCACGTGCACAAGATTCAGTGAGGAGTGGACGCCCGAATCCACGCGCGCCAGCTCCTCGCGCATCCGGCGGTAGTACTCCGCCGACAGCAGAGCCTGGCCCAGGTGCGGGGATGAAGGGTCCTCCGTCGCCAGCATGGCACGCAGGTAGCGGTCGCGGATATACAGGTTGTCCCACTTGTGCAGGTACGCGTCCGTGACGACGGAGTTACCCAGGGACGCATCCATCGTGTCGCGGTGGTGCCAGTAGGCCAGCGGCTCCCCGTCGATGAACCCAACCGGGGAGGCAGCCAGCAGCCGAAGGTTGAAGTCCCAGTCTGCCTGCGTCTGCAGGGATCCGTCCCAGTGGCCGACCCGGTCGGCGACCTCGCGCCGAATCAGCTGAGAGATCGGCGGCGTGTAGTTCTCCACCATCATGTCCACGAGGGACAGGCCATAGTTATCCGTCGACAGGACCTCGCGCTCGATCTCGATGCAGGTGCCGTCGGCGCGCACGCGCTCGCGGATGATCTCACAGCGGGTGGCGACGCCGCCCGCCTCGGGGTGCTCGTCCAGGTAGGCGACCGTCTTCTTCAGGAAGTGCGGGTGCCAGGAGTCGTCATCGTCGTGGACCGCGTAGTAGCGGTTGTGCGACACCGCCAGGCCAGACTCGAGCGCGGCCTCGCGGCCGTTCGAGACTTCGTTCGTGACGATCGTGATCTTGGAACGAACGGCGATCTTCTGCTTCTTCACGACCTCGCGGACCTCGGCCTCGTCCCCGGCATCGTTGACGACGACGACCTCGTAGTCGTCGAAGCTCTGCGAAGCGATCGATGCGAGGGCGCGGGTGAGCATCGCCGGGCGGTTACGCGTGCGCACGACGATGGTGACTGTTGGGCTCATTATGCATCATCCTTCGTAGGGGTAGGAGCGGCGAGGGACGAGTCGATGTCAGGAGTATCGGTGTCGCACACCTGCGCATCGGCGGTGGAGGCTCCAGGGTGGGAATCGCAGGCGAGCCGAGGGCGCGTGCACGCCAGGTACACCCCGCACGTCAACGCCGTCACGTAGCCCAACGAGGCGATGAACCACAGCACCATCGGGGTCAACGGCATGTCGGCCCACCACCAATCGACGCCCGAACTCAGGTTGACGTGCGCGATCCAACCAATCCCATTGATGTCTTCGAGGCCATGAGCGTAGCGGGCGATCGTCGTGTGCATGGCGACTGCTTCAGCAACGCTGAGGAAGAGCACGAACATTGTCAGCTGGCTCTTCGATACCGTGGCATTCTTGTGGTGTGAGGTGAGCCAGATAATCAGCCACGTGCCCAAGAGCGGAAGCGCGTAGCGTGGATGGTAACCGCCGATGTTAGGGAATTCAGGAGGCGTCGCGATCAGCAGCGGGATGCCCGCCATCGCGCCAAAGACGACGAAAGCAGCCAGTGCCTTGCGCAGGTTCATGGTGCGCGCGCCGTAGAAGAGGACTGCGCCCACGACGAGGAGAGCGACGATCGTCGTGTAGCCGGGCAAGGGCGTGTCACGCCAGCCGGGACCGCCGGACATACCAAAAAAGCCGGCGAAATAGTTGGGCAAAGAGCGGATATTACGGATCGCGACCTCGAGGCGTTGGTATCGGGTCACCGAGGAATCCGTTTGGGTGAGGTGGTGCGACTGTCCGGTCGCAAACATGCACCAGATGCCAATGATGCTCAGCGCCGTAGCTGTGCCGATCTCGGGCAGGCGTTTGCGTGTCGCCGCGAGGATCAGGATGCCCAGGGAGACAACGAAAACGTAGAATGCGGCATCGCCGCGCGATCCGTAGCACAGCAAGGTGGAGAAAACCATCAGACCCAGGAGGGTCCAGCGGCGCCACCCACTCGCGTGCAGGGTTGAGAACAGAGCGGCTCCGTAGCAGAACACGCCCGTCAGCGCCCACGAGGTGGGGTTGTTGGAGGCGATGAAATAGAAGCCCATCGGAGTCCACGCCACGACCGCTGATAGGCCGATGAGGGCCCGCAGGTCCGGTCGCGTGAGGGCGAGGATGGCACCCAGGAGGATGAGGAGGATAGCGACGTTGACGGAGCGCATCACCCATACTGAATGCTCGACGTTGTGCCCGGCGAAAAGGTGGTGGAACTGGTAGAAGCCGTAGGGATACTGGCCGTCGTTGTACCGGTACGAAGGGTAGGTCTCGTCGTCCGAGTACCTGTAGCCGCACACGTGCGAGGCGGCGGGATTAAAAGCCTCGCACTGGGAGTAAGCCGTGGGCACGGGAGGCATGACGTACAGGTCCCCGTCGATCGTGGTCGTTTCGCAGCCAGAGGATTCGATGGGGCGAGGACACCAGGTGGATACGAGGTGGTAGTCATCGTCGGGGGAGGAACCGGGGGAGGATGAGAAAACCCATCCCATACCCAGCGCGAGTACGCCGACGACGAGAAGGATGAGTGCGAGCGGCCTTGCCGCAGTGGAGGCGAATCGCTTCGTCAATGAAGTCGAATTATCGGCGTGTGCACGTGACATAGAGGACCAATCTGAGTGGGACGGATGAGTGGGACGGATAGGTCTAATTTACACGACAGGTGCACGAAAGTAAGCGCGTCACACCGTAGGAAAGTTAGAACACGACGGGCCAGTGGGGCATGCAGGTCGTCAGCGTCCCGTGGGCGCTCGTGGCCTCGGCGAGAGCCTGCGTGTAGGCGGGATTCACCTCGGGCTTTTCGCCGCGCTTGAGGGCCTCCTCGGCCTCCTGCTGATCCGCGAACTCGGGGATCTCGCCGGAGTCGAGGGCCGCGTTGCGTTCGACGTAGACCGCGAGGGCAGCGAGGGCCTGCTTGGAGGTCTCGTCCGTGGCTGCCTGGGTGAGGCGGTCGGAGTAGTCGTTCTTGAAGGAGGCCGCGAAGGCCTCCCACGCGTGGTGACGCTCGTCTGCGTTGGTTTCCCCCGAGCGCTTGGCCGCCAGCAACTTGTAGGCCTGGCCGGTCTCGGAGCCGTTGAGCGCCTCGGTGAAGATCTCGTCCATGGCCGCGCAGCCGGGGGAGGCCGCGTGCAGGGTCGGCATCGCCGAACCCGACGGCTGGCCGGGCTCTCCCGGGGAAACGGAGGCCGCGGGCATCGACTGTGCGCTCTGGGTGTCCTCGGGCATGGAGCACGAGGCCGTGGCAAGAGCACAGAGGGCGAGCATTGCGAGCGAGGGGACGAGACGAGTCACGAGGGGTCCGTTTCTGTTGGGGGATACGTCCAATCTATCAGCGTCGCGCGGCCCCTCAACGGTCCTCCAGCGTGGCGAATAGTGACGTATCCGACGGGGAAGTGGGGGTCAGTGGCGAGGAATGCGTGAGAACTACGGCATAATAGGGGCAGGAATCGGGTGAGTAGCACCCTCGGACGCCTGCGGGCGCGCAAAGGAGAAGACCTCATGAAAATCGTTGTGACCGGCGGTGCCGGTTTCATTGGAGCGAATTTCGTTCATACACTGCTGGAGGACCACCCGGACGTCGACGTCGTCGTCCTGGACAAGTTCACGTACGCGGGCAACCGTGCGTCCCTGACCGATATGCCCGCCGAGCTCGCCGCTCGCCTGGCCGTCGTCGAGGGCGACATCGCCGACGCCGACCTCGTGGATGGCGTCGTCGCCGGTGCCGACGCGGTCGTGCACTTCGCCGCCGAGTCGCACAACGACAACTCCCTCCTCGACCCCTCGCCCTTCATCCAGACCAACCTGGTGGGCACCTTCACCCTGCTGGAGGCCGTGCGCCGCCACAAGGTGCGCTTCCACCACATCTCCACGGACGAGGTCTACGGCGACCTCGAGCTGGACGATCCCGCGAAGTTCACCCCCACCACGCCCTACAACCCCTCCTCGCCCTACTCCTCGTCCAAGGCGGGCTCGGACCTGCTGGTGCGCGCGTGGGTGCGTTCCTTCGGCGTCGAGGCCACGATCTCGAACTGCTCGAACAACTACGGCCCCTACCAGCACATCGAGAAGTTCATCCCCCGCATGATCACGAACCGCCTGCGCGGCGTGCGCCCCCGCCTGTACGGCGACGGCCTGAACGTGCGCGACTGGATCCACGTGCGCGACCACAACACGGCCGTGTGGGACATCCTCATGAAGGGCCGCATCGGCGAGACCTACCTGATCGGCGCGAACGGTGAGACGAACAACCGCGACGTCGTTGCCATCCTCAACGAGCTGATGGGCTACGCCCCCGACGACTTCGATCACGTGAGCGACCGTCCGGGCCATGACCTGCGCTACGCGATCGACAACTCCAAGCTGGTCACCGAGCTCGGCTGGGAGCCGCGCTTCACGAACTTCCGCGACGGCCTGGCTGACACGATCGCCTGGTACACCGAGAACGAGGCGTGGTGGGCTCCCCTGAAGGAAGCCGTCGAGGCGAAGTACGCCGCCGAAGGACACTGAGTCCTTGGATCGCGTGACCCGAGACGAGGCCGTGCCTCGTCCCCGAGTCACCGTCCTTATGGCCACCTACAACGGGATGGCCGAGGGCGGGGCGTGGCTCGACGAGCAGGTGGACTCCGTGCTCGCCCAGGTGGGCGTGGAGGTCCGCCTCGTCGTGTCCGACGACGCGTCGAGTGACGGAACGCGCGCGCACCTTCAGGCGCGTGCCGCGGCCGACCCTCGGATCACGGTTCTGCCCCAGCGTGACGGTACCCCCGGCGTCACGGGCAACTTCCTGCACCTCTTCACGACGCACGCCCCCGACGGCTCCTACGTCGCCTTCACCGACCAGGATGACGTGTGGCACGAGGATAAGCTGAGTTCCCAGCTGGCCCTCATGGCCGATCGCGGGGCCGACGTCGTGTCTTCGAATGTCACGTCCTTCCAGTGGCTGCCCGGCGGGGTGGTGGGGGAGCGTCGCCTCATTCGCAAGTCGCAGCCCCAGCGTGCCTGGGACTTCCTCTTCGAGGCTGCGGGGCCCGGCTCCACCTACGTCTTCAGCCCGAAGGCCCACGAGGCCCTCGTCGGCGTGCTGAGGGGCCTCGACTACAGCGAGATCGGCGTGCACGACTGGTATGTGTACGCGCTGGCCCGCTCAATCGGCCTCACGTGGGTGATCGGCGAGGAGCCGACACTCGAATATCGTCAGCATGGCGGCAACGTGCAGGGCGCAAACTCCGGATCCGGGGCGCGCGACGCCCGCATGGCCAAGCTGCGCAACGGCTTCTATCGCAAACAGTTCATTCTGACTGCCCGCACCGCCCAGAAGGTCGGCACGTTCGACGAGCGCCGCGCGCGCCAGCTGCGCGCCATCCTGCGCGAGCTCGAGGGGCAGGGCGTCGCCTTGAGGCTGCGCTTCGCCCTGCGCTGGACGCAGATCCGCCGCGACCGCGTGGAGGGCCTCAAGCTCGCAGGTGCGCGCGTCCTGGGCGTGTGGTGACCTTCTACCTCTGGTAGGTCACGAGGCCTCCGTCAGCGTCCTCCGTGGTGAGAATGTGGGGGAGTTTGTTCGGCGAGACGGCGTGCGGATCGATGACGACGACAGAGCGTCCCTGCATCCACTGATCCAGCACTTGGCCCGCGCCCGTGCGCACGTCCCACAGTAGCGCGACGCGGCGACCCTGAACCGGTGCCGATGGGCGGGTCCCAGCCAGTGCCTCGTCGCGGGCCTGGAGGAGCAGCGGGGGAGTGTCGACGACGAGGGCATCCGGCTGCGTGGCGATTTCCGCGAGGCCGTCGAGAGCCCCGTCCAGGGGCCCATCCCATGCGAACGACAGGTACTGCGGCGGTTGTGCCAGCACGTGGGCCCCGGCGTCCAATGCGTCGGATGCTTCGGAACCGAGAGTATTGGTGACGAAAAGGTCTCCGGGGAGGGGGCGTCGTGTATCGAGTACCTCCCATCCCACCGCGCGCGCTGCGATCTGCCAGAGGGTGTCCTGCCAGGGTTGAAGAGTCGTGTAGATGCGAGTTGGTGTCGCTTCGCCCGTGCCGAACAGGTCGGCCGCAAGCTCGTTTGTCAGGTAGTTCGCTATCTTCGCTAACCACCGGCTGACCACGGGGCCTCCCAGTTCAACCCGCTCCTGACCGTATTGGGTGAGTGCTGGACCTGACCATCCGTTAATCACTGTGATACAGTGGGTGAGCCTGCTCATAGTTTCTAAGGACTTATTGTTCATGGTTTCAAGTATATCGAAGGTCCCAGACGACCCAAGTACTTAGTAACTGTGAAGTCCTTGAAATTGGGCGTTGTTTTACCGCTGGGTCAAGTGCTACGGGAAAGGTCTCAATATCGCGAAACGGCTTGACTTCCGACAACGACACGCGTGTAATTCTCGTATTGATCGATTCGTTATAAGGAGCTCCCGCAATGTGGAACATCTTCGGTGACGGACCCCTGGAGTGGTCCGAGGATGCCGACGCGGCGCAGTATGCCCGCATTGACGGCCCACTTGCGTGGCAGCAGCACGCCCTGTGTGCGCAGACGGATCCCGAGGCGTTTTTCCCTGAAAAGGGTGGCTCCACTCGCGAGGCTAAGGCTGTTTGTCAGTCCTGCCAGGTGCGCGAAGAATGCCTGGAATACGCACTGGCTAACGACGAGCGCTTTGGCATTTGGGGCGGCATGTCCGAGCGCGAGAGGCGGCGCCTGCGCCGTATGGCCGGTTGAGTCCGACGCAGCGCTCCATCGGTGCGATCCTTGTCACAAGGGGAGAGGCGCCGCTCACCCAGTCCGTTTTGCGGGCCATCGAGAATCAATCGGTGGCCCCGCATTCGTTGACCATCATTGACGTCGCAGGACGCCACGTCACCCCTTTCCCCGCTGATCGAGTTCCCGACGGTGCCGAGCTCGTGCGTGTCGGCCGCGCCCGCAACCTCGGCGACGCGATCCGTCGTGCTCGGGCGCAGGGTGCCCCTTTCGCCTCGGAGCAGTGGTGGTGGATCCTACACGAGGACAGCGCCCCCGAACCCGAGTGCCTCGACGAGCTCATTCAGGCCGCCGCCGTCGGCAAGACCGTCGGAGCTGTCGGCGTCAAGCAGATGAGCTGGGACGGCAGCCGCCTCCTCGAACTCGGAATCTTTGCCACGGCCAGCGCCCGCCGACTCGAGCGCATCGGCGATGACGACATCGACCAGGGCCAGCACGATGGCACGAGCGACGTCCTCGGCGTCGGCACCGCCGGGCTGTTCATCAGCGCCGAGGCCTACGAGGCCGTCGGCGGATTCGATGCCGCGCTCGGTCCCTTCGGCGACGGCCTCGACCTGGGGCGGCGCCTGCACCTGGCCGGGTATCGCGTGATAGTGGCCCCCAAGGCACGCGTGCGTCATGCCCGCGTCTCTCTCTACTCCGGCCTCGACGGCGCATCGGACACGGACCACAGTGAACCGACGGGGGATGTCTCGGACGCCCTCGTTGATGGGGGCGACGCGACCGATGGATCGTTCCGCAAGCGCCGCTACGCCCAGATGTACAACTGGTGCAAGGCCGTGCCCGCCCTCATCCTGCCGTTCCTGGCGCTGTGGCTCCTCGTGTGGAGCCCCGCCCGCGCCCTGGGACGCATCCTGACGGGCCGGGCCTCGCTGGCTCTGCCCGAAATCGGTGCCCTCGTGTCTCTGATCGGCGCGACCCCGCGCCTGCTGGCTGGACGTGCGCGCGCAGCTCGGTCGCGCCGAGTTCCCCGCTCGGCTCTCCACGCGCTGGAGACGGCTCCCGCCTTGCTGCGCAAGGAACCCGCGGGCGTGGACGAAGACGAGCATGGAGAGCGGATCGATCCGCTCGTCGTCGCATCGATGCGGCGCTACCGCTTCCGCTCGGCGTCGACTGCTCTGGGGCTTCTCATCCTGACTGTCACCCTCGCACTCATGCAGTGGTGGGGCACGGCGAGTGGCCTCGTGGGCGGTGCCTGGGTGTCTCTGCCCTCCTCGTGGGCCGAGCTGTGGGAAGCCGCGTGGTCCGCATGGATCCCGGGTGGAGACGGATACGCGGGCGGGGCTGACCCGCTGACGATCCTCATGGCGGTTCTCAGCGCTCCGTTCGCGCCCCTGGGCATTACCCCGGGAGCGCTCGCCACCTTCCTGCTGGTCGCGTCGACGCCGATTGCCGCGATGATGGCTTGGATTCCCTCGCGCGTGCTCGCCTCGTCTGTGCGCGTGCGCTTCCTCGTCTCTCTTGCCTGGTCTGTGTCCCCCTCGCTGCTCATGAGCGCCACGCACGGCGTTCTCGCCGCGACGCTCGCACACGCGGCGGCACCGGTCTTTGTCGCATACTGCTTGGGTCAGCCGAGGCCTCTGCTGGTCGCCGGTGCCGGCGGCGTCGATGAGGCCCCGCTGCGCCCGCGCGGAATCAACGGCGGATGCGCCGCTCTCGCCCTCGTCGCCCTGTCCTGCTGTGCTCCGTGGACGCTCCCGCTGGGTGCGGCTGCGCTGGCGTGGCGTTCGCGTCGTTCTCTCCTTGTCGCGCTGCCCGCCCTCGTCCTCCTCGTCCCCACCTACGTCTCGATCGCGGCGCGCCCCTCGGCATGGCCGGCGCTCGCCTCGACGAGCGGGGGAGTCCACGCTTACACGCGTGCCGACTCGTGGATGGCAATGCTCGGCATGCCCGCCGCGCCGTCGACGCCGCTCGAGGCCGTTGCTCTGGGCATTATCGGAGTCGGCGTGATCGCCGCCGCGGGCATTGCTCTCCTGCGCCTGCGTACACGCTTCGCCGCACTCGCGTTCTGCGGAGCCTTCGTGGCCGCCGCGGCCGGCTGGACAGCCTCGCAGATCGGCGTGGGAATCTCCGGCGCGTTCGTCGCTAGCGCGTGGACCGCCCCCGCGCTGTCCCTGTCCTTCGGCGCCCTGCTCGTGCTCGCCGCCCGATCCGGGTCGGGAGGCGAAGACGAGGCCGAGGCCTCGCGTCCCGCATGGGACGGGCCGCGTTCCTTCGCCGTGCGAGCGATCGGTGCCCTGACCGCGCTTGTTCTGCTGGGAGCGGGAGGAGGCGTGGCTGTCTCCGCCTTTGCTGCACGCGGCGATGCGGCGGACACCCCGACCTTCACGCTTGCCCAGCGCTCGACCGTTTCCCCGATGTCCTCGCCGATCGTCTCCGCCGTCGCCGCGCAGGCCCAGCGTTCGACGCGTGCGGGGCGCGCCCTCGTCCTCGACGGCGATCCCACGAACGGCACGGTGAACGCGTCCCTGTGGCGCGGCTCGGGCCCCTCCCTGACCGATGGCTCGCCGGCAACGCGGGCCCTCGCCCTCGCCCAGGCGCGCTCCGGCGCTGCGGATGGAGTCCTGCGTGACCCCGCAACCGCGTCGCTCGCCCAGGCGGCCTACACCCTCGTCGTCTACCCCGACGACGCGACCGTGGCGACCCTGGCCGCCCACGATATCGACACGATTCTTGTGCCGCTGGGTGCCAGCGGGTCCCGGGCCCTCACCTCCGGGCTCGACCGCGCCTCCGGCCTCGAAAAGGTCGGCGACACGAATTCGGGAACCGTCTGGCGCGTGCGCCCGAACGGCGTGCCCCCTTCGCGCGTCCGCGTCGAATCTGCGTCCGGCGTGACCACCCCGGTCGGCGGCAGCCAGCTCAGCGTCAGCGGAGACGTTGATGCGGACGGAACTCTGATCCTCGCCGAGCGCGCTGACTCCGGATGGCGCGCGTCCGTCGACGGTGCCGCCCTGGCCGCCACTGAAGCAGCCGACGGATGGTCTCAGGCCTTCGAGATGCCCGCCGCAGGCCACCTGACGCTCACCTACGCCGCGTGGTGGGTCATCCCCTGGCAGATCGCCTCCGGCGTGTGCCTGGTCGTCGCCGCAGCAAGCGCCCTATCCGCGTGGAGGAAGAGATGACGAAGCGTCCAACCAACTCCCTGACGATCCTGACGGGAGCGGGGATCGCCGCGGCGGTTGTGGCCTCGGCGTCCATGTGGGTGTCGTCAGCTCCCGCCACCGTGGAAGGTACCGCGCAGAGCGCGCACCCTTCCCAGGTCCAGCTCGCTTGTCCCTCCGGCATCATCGACCCCTTTGAGACCACGAACGTCGCCGCGGGTACCACCTGGTCCTCGCTGGCTACGGCTCCCGTGTTTCCCGCACCCGCTTCTGTCACCGGTGAGGGCGGCGTGATCCCGACGGCCCTCACCCTCGCCGGTCAGGGCGGCGGCGAACTCGCCGGCCTCAGCGCCGTTGGCTGCGCGGCCGCTCGCACATCCCAGTGGATCGCGACCGGCGCGACCACCGCGGGTGCCGACATGGTTCTCATCCTGTCCAACCCCGGCCCGACAGCCTCGGTCGTCAGCATCGATGGGTACGGCGCGTCGGGTCCGCTCAATGCCGCACCGCGTCAGGTCACGGTCCCGGCACGTTCCTCGGCCTCGGTGCTGCTCGCCGGGTGGTTCCCCGACGAGAGCGCGCTGGCCGTACACGTGCGCGCCGACGGGGGAGGGGTTGCCGCCTGGGCGCAGGCGTCCCTCATGAACGGCGAAATCCCGCAGGGCACGACCCTGGCATCCGCTGTGGTTCCAGCGACCACGCAGACGATCCTTGGCGTGGACCCGAAGGGAACCTCCCTGCTGCGCCTCGCCTCGCCGTCGGGAGAGGCTCACGTGAGCGTCTCCGTCGCCGATTCGACCGGCGTGCACCCCCTGGCTGGAGGCGAGGCGACGGTCGCCGAAGGCACCACCCTCGACATGCCCCTCGACGGCGCGTCGAGCGACTCCACCCCGATTACGCTCATCGTGACCTCCGACCACGAGGTCGTGGCTCAGACGACGACGATCACCCTTGGCGCGCCCTGGGCGCAGCGAGCGAGTGCTTGGATCATGCGGTCCAACGCGACCCCCGCCACCGCCCTGACGGAGGCGACCATTCCTGGTGCCACCCAGATCGAGGGCATGGGGCGCCACGTTCTCTCCACGACGCCGATCCGCGCCACGTCTCAGGCCACCAATTCTGGCGTGACTCACGTGCGCGCGAGCCTCCTGCTCTACGCACCTGCGGACGCCCAGGCCTCGTCGAACGATCAAGGCACCCCCTCACCGGATGCCCCCAGCCCGACCGCCACCCCCGACATCTGGGCCTCACCCTCACCGAGCGGCGGGCAGTCCGGGACAAGCCAGTCCGGCGACGAGGATGACGCACAGTCGAGCGGTACCTCCGCCTCCACGCCCGGAGCGGTCACCGTGCGCGTGGGCGGGCGCACCATCTACGTTGCACCAGGGATCCCCACCCTCGTGGATCTACCCGACAACGGCGGAGCGCTCAGCGCGGACTCTCCGATCCAGGCAGCTGTCGTCGTCTCTGCGGACACGGCCGTGGGTCGCATGACCACGACGTGGAACGTGGGCACGGAAGGCATCAGCGCCGTCAGTGGCGCCATCCGCACCACCAACTGAAGCGCCGCTCAGCGCATCGCGTCGTCGATCTCGTCCGGCGGCAGCGCCAGAATGTGGCTGATGCGCTCGATCAACACCCTGCGAGTCATGAGTGCGACCTCCTCCGGGGCACACCGCAGCGTGATTGGCAGACGATAGACAACGATACGATCGTGCAGACCGCGACGCCGATCCGCAGGGAAAATGCGCGCGACGACGACGTTGTGAGACTCCCAGGGAGCAGGATTCGACGGCGGAACATCCTCGACGGCAAACTCGATCGTGGCCACCTGCGGCCATCGTCGAATGAGCTCAGTGACGAGCTCACCGACCATCAGATCAAAGTCCTCACGCCGCGTCCGCCACGCCGGAGTCCCCGGGAAAAACAGGGGACCGCGCGGGCCGCGACCGTGGCGGTCGCGACTGAAGACATGGCGGCGCGTAGGAAACACCCCCTCAGGGTAGGCGTATGGCGCGCCGAAGCGGGCGATGCGGGCACAGAGTGTCGTACTCTTAGGGGCGTGATTGCCCAACGCCACTGCTCCAAGCCCGGCTGCTCCACGGTCGCCGTCGCCACCCTGACCTACGACTATCGCGACTCGACGGTCGTCGTCGGTCCCCTCGCGACTGTCGCCGACCCTAACTCTTACGACCTGTGCGACGAACACGCTCATAACCTCACCGCGCCGCTCGGCTGGCAGGTCGTCCGTCTGGCAACCACCTTCGAACCTGCTCCGCCCTCGGGGGATGACCTCGCGGCGCTCGTCGACGCCGTGCGCAGGGTCGCCCAGGAGGCGCAGGCAGCCCCGGCACCGCCTCAGGAGACCCGCAAGCCGACCACCGGGCCGTTCGGGCCCGCACGTTCCGTGGGGACCCCCGACACGTCGAGCCCGCTCGACCCGTCGAGCCCCTACGCGCGACGCCGCGCCCAGTTCACCGTCGTCGACGGCACGGACACCGAGGGCACCGACTAGGGGTTACAGGCCGAAACGAGCCTGCGTCGCCTCGTGGAAGCGGGCCTGGCCGCGCGAGCGGCGCTCAGTCTCCCGCCCCCAGTCGCGATCCCTGCGGGCCACCAGCACGGCCGCGATCACAACCTCCGGGTGGAGACCATCGGGGAGGGGCGTCTGCACGCGACGCGAGAGGCGCTGCGCGAGTGAGACGGCGACCTGTGCTCGAATGTCCGTCTTCAACGACCGATTCGACTGCAGGAAGGCACGAGCCTCCGCGACGAGGGCATCGTCGAGGGGGAGGATCGTCGCGGTGCGCGCCCAGTCTTCGAGGCCCGGTGGCAGAACGAGGGGCGGATAGAAGACGGATGCGCCCTGCGAGCACACCATCGTCCCGGCCGCCAGATCGCCCAGGCGCTTGCCTTTCGAGCTCATGATCTCCGCGAGTGCCGCCAGGCCGCCAAACGTCGCCCAGTTCTCCAGAATGCCCGTCGAGACGCGCACCGCGCTGTGGCGGGCGGTGATCGCACCGCCGTCGTCGCGTACGACCCGCAGGTTAAACGCCCACTTCCCGAAGGAACGCCCACGTGTCGTGATCTCGACCACCAGCGGCAGGAAAAACATCATCATCGCGGTGAAGCCGACCACGATCACGCGCTGCATCGACGCGGACGGCGAGGTGAACTTGATGGCCATGAGAAACAGCACGACGAAGCACAGGAAGTACGTCGTCGCATCCATGGCGGCGGCGGCGAAGCGTTCCGGAGGCGAGGCCGGCGTCACGTCCAGGGTGACTGCCTCGCCCGTTCGCACAAAGTCGTCTTGAATGGCGCTCGATTGACTGCGTTGCGTGCTCATATATGACACGCTAGTCCAATGGACATTGATGTGCTGCGGGTAAGTGGCGAAACGGAATGGAAACGGCTGGAACAGCTGACGCGCCAGCGCTCGCTGTCGGGCGATGAGATCGATGAATTCGACCGCCTCTACCGTTCGACGACGACGGACTTGGCGCGCGTACGCACGCTCAACCCCGATCCCGACGTGATCGCGGAGCTGTCTCGCATCCTGTCTGCCGCGCGCGGGCGTCTCGCGGGCCCCGGAGGGCTGTCCGGAGCCGTTATCGCACGTTTCTTCACGGTGTCCCTACCGCTGACGCTCTACCGGATCCGTTGGGTGATCCTGGCCGTGATGGCAGCGTTCATCGCCATCGCCGGCGTCCAAGCGTATTACTTGATGAGTCACCCGGACGTCATGAACGAGCTGGGTACCCCCGAGCAGCTGAAGTACTACGCTCAGAGCGCGTTCGTGGAGTACTACCACCAGGACACGAACGCGGAGTTTGGTCTGTCTGTGTGGGCCAATAATGCCTGGATTGCCCTGGTGGGTGTGGCCACGGGGATCACGGGCGTCTACCCGCTGAAGATCCTGTGGGACAATGCCACGAGCATCGGCACGGCAACGGCCATTGTCTTCAGCTACGGCGGAGTCTGGCACTTCTTCCGTTTTATCCTGCCGCACGGACTCCCCGAGCTGACTGCCGTCTTCATCTCGATCGCGGCGGGCCTGCGCGTCTTCTGGTCGCTGCTCGTGCCCGGTCCGATGACGCGCTTCCAGGCCGTCGGACAGGCGGCTCGCGGCGCGATGACGGTCGCGGCGGGCTGTGCCATCCTCCTGGCGGGTTCCGGCATCCTGGAGGGTTTCGTGACGCCCTCTGACCTGCCTGACGCCGTCAAGATCACCCTCGGTGCCCTCATGACAGCCGCCGTGTGGGCATACATCCTCATCCTCGGGCGGCGCGCGCACCAGGCGGGTGCCAGCGCCGACGTTGGCATTGACGCCGGCTACTACCAGCCCGTCTCGGGCTGAGGCTCGCGCGGCGTCAACGCGTGCGGGAAGTGGGCCCGGCTTAGAGTCGGCCGCTCTTCTTGAGTTCGATGTAGCGGTCCGCCGTCCGAGCGGGAAGCAGACCCGCCGAGGCGCGCACGGTCAGCGCGCCGGCCAGGCGAGCGTCGGTGGCTCCCACCTCGTCAGATCGTTCTGCGAGGGAGGCGGAGGCTGCAAGGAACACCTGCTCGGCGTCCCCGCGTCCCGCCCGCGCCCGGATTTCATCCGGATCGGTCGCCGATGCAACCAGCACCGTGTGGCGGTCGCTCAGGCGCGCTAACGCGTCGGTGAACTCGGTTTCCATGCCGGCCGGCGGAATCTTCGTTGCGATAACGACGAAGGCGGAATGATGCACGGTCTGCTCGACCGTGCTGACCATTTCGGACCAGTCGGTGACGTCCAGGCGGGGAGAAATATCCGTGAACGTATGAGCCAGGGTTTCGATAACCTTGGCTCCTCGGACGCCGGACACGCGTGCGCGGACGGCCGAGTCGAGGACGATGAGGTGCACCTTGTCGCCCGCCCGGTCTGCCAGGGCAGCGAGAAGCAGGGCGGTTTCGATCGAGGAATCGAGGCGGGGGGCGCGTCCCAGCGCGATCGAGTCGACCTCTTCGTGCTCGGGGGCTCCGAGCAGCGCCGAGGAGGCACGCCCACAGTCCACGACGATCACGACGTGACGGTCGCGTTCGGGCCTCCACTGGCGCACCATCAGTTCTGTTGAACGGGCGGAAGCACGCCAGTCAATGTCGCGCGGATCGTCGCCCACGACGTAGGAGCGCAGGGAATCGAACTCGGTTCCCGCGCCGCGTAGCGTCGTCGGTGTGGTTCCTTCGAGCTCATGGAGGCGCGCCAGACGCGAGGGCAGCAGGACGCGCGCTTTGAACTCGGGGAGCACCGACAGGGAGAGGGGAGCGGACAGGCTCACCTGGCGCGCTCCCAGGTGCAGGGGACCCCACGAGCGAATGGTGACGACGTCGGCCTGGCGGGTGCCGCGCCGGTTCGGGGCGAGCACCGTGGAGACGCGCTCGGAGGTGCCCGGGCGCACGCGCACTCGCTGGCGCGTCGGCGACGGGTTGAGGGAGGGGGGCCACGCGTCGCGCACGTCCAGGTTCATGTGGCGCTTCGTCGTGTTCGTCAGCCGCAGGCGAGACTCGGTGGTCTGGTCAGCGCGAATCGGCCCGGTCACGTCTCGGCTGAGACGCAGGGTGCGCGGCGAGGGCGCGGCGAAGGCATCGAGGAGGCACACGGCCACGACGAGGCCGCACCACGCCCACGCGAGGGCGCGGGACGGGGCGAAGGCGAGGGGGACGAGCCCGACCAGTACGAGGAGCGCGCTACGCGCTGAAATAACCACGGGGGACTCAGCGGGGTACGGGGGTGGCCGCGAGGACACCGGTGATGACGTCCGTGGCGGTAACGCCCTCGAGGTTGGCCTCGGCGCGCAGACCCAGGCGGTGTGCGAGCGTCACGGGAGCCATCGTCTTGACGTCGTCGGGGGTGACGAAGCCTCGGCCCTGGAGGAACGCCCACACGCGCGAGGTGCGCAGCAGCGCGGTCGCGCCTCGGGGAGACACGCCCAGACGCACTGCGGGAGAGGTGCGCGTCGCGCGGCACAGATCAACGAGGTAGGCCATGACGGCCGGGGAGACCTCGATGCGGGATGCGACCGCATGGGCGGCCTGAATGTCGGTGGCGCTGGCGACCGGGCGGATGCCGGCCTCGGCCAGCGCCATCGGGCTGAAGCCCGCCTGGTGACGCGCGATGATGTCGATCTCGGCCTCACGCGACGGCAGCGGCAGCTCAAGCTTGATCAGGAAACGGTCGAGCTGGGCCTCGGGCAGCGGGTAGGTGCCCTCGTACTCAACCGGGTTCTGCGTCGCAATCACCATGAAAGGATCGGGGAGCTGACGGGTCTCGCCGTCGATCGAGACAGTGTGTTCTTCCATCGACTCCAGGAGAGCGGACTGGGTCTTCGGAGGCGTACGGTTGATCTCGTCCGCGAGCAGCAGGTTCGTGAAGACGGGGCCCTCGCGGAAGACGAATTCGGAGCGGCCGGCGTCCCACACCATCGAGCCCGTGATATCGGCGGGCATGAGGTCGGGGGTGAACTGGATACGCGCCATGTCCACGTCGAGGGCGCGCGACAGGGTGCGCACGAGCAGCGTCTTAGCGACGCCGGGCACGCCCTCGAGGAGCGCGTGACCGCCCGCGACGAGGGCGACGATGAGTCCGCTGATCGCGGCGTCCTGGCCGACGACCGCCTTGCCGATCTCCGCCTTCAAGGCAAGGAGCGCCTCCTGCGTGCGCTTCTCGTTCTCATTGAGCGCGCGGCCCGACCAGCCCTCGCCGGTGGGCGCAGAGAACGAGGCGTTGGCACCCTGCGGGGTGACCTGTACCTGGGGTGCATAGGGGGTCGGTGCGCCCTGCGGAGCGTAGCCGTTCGGCGGCGCGGCGGGGATGGGGCCGGGCTGGGGCATGCCCTCGGGCGCGGGGCCGGGGATCGGGCTAGTCATGGCGAATCTCCTTTTCGAGAGCGTCGAGGTCATTGGCGAGGCGGATGAGCGCCTTTTCGGAGGTTGGGGGCGGACCCCACAGGAGGGCGGAGCAGCGCGAGGCGGGCAGGCCTCGCTGTTCCATCGCGTGAGTGAGGGCTTCCCGGTCGGCGGTGTGCGCAACGCCCAGGGCGGTCGCGATGCGCGAGGCCGTGGAGCTACGCAGCGCCTGGGCGGCGTGCTCGTAGGCGCGCTGTGAACGCATGAGGCGGGCCTTGCCGATGAGCGTCTCGGAGGCCGGGACCTCGATGGGGAGGCGCTCGGAGGTCAGTGGGCCGAGCCTGCGACCACGCGCGAGGCCCGCCAGCAGGCAGGCGGCGATGATCATGAGGAAAGCGGGCATGAGGTACGGGGAAGTGGGCATCCCATCCTGGGACGCGCCCGTCGGAGTATCGGAGCGGGTCGGCGAATACCATGCGACCTTCGGAGTCCGACCGATCGTGTTGATCGCCAGCGCGGCGTTTCCTCCCTCGGTGATCGCACGGTTACGCAGGCGCAGGGAATCGGGGATCAGAGCGCGGAAACGGTCAGAATCGGAGCGCTCGGCGTACGCGTAGTTCTTGCCGTCGTCGGAGAAGCACAGATGCCATCCCGAGGCGGGGCCGGACAGCACGTAGTCCGAGGCCTGCAGATGCTGGGTCCGGTCCGCAATGTCAGAGGTGCAGCCGGGGGTGAGCCACGTCTTGCTGCTGTATTCGCGCTGGGAGCGTAAGCCCTGGAGGTAGGCGGAATGCGACCCGTGTTCCTCTTCGAGGCCGACGTAGACGACGTTCGTACGCGTCTCGATTGCTTGAGCCATGCTGTCCGTCATGCGTGCCGGGAAAATGACGACGAGGGTTGTGTTCTCATCGACTGACGCGGCCTGCTGCGCGTTCACTTCGCGTACCGAGATACCGTGGTCGCCCAGCACCTGGGCGAGGGCGCGCGCCCCATCGCCCTCTTTGTTCCGAATACCGACGGGTGCGTTGTTGTACCCAGCCTTGGGCAGCATGGAGGCCACGATCACAAACAGCAGTGAGAACACGACGATGATAATCATCGGACGTGCCGCGGTGAAGCGCTCGCGCGCCGTCGGGGTGACGACAGCGACCTGTTTGGCTTTCACGATGCCACCTCCGCATCGTGACATGCGCGCAGGAGGTCCGGGGTGAAGCGGCGCAACGCCTCAACCTGATCGGATGAAACGCCGGAGCGGCCGTAGCGCACCTGATCAAAAGTCTGCGCAAAATGATCGAGCTGGGGGCCGAACATGGGCGCAACTCGCGTCGCCGCCTGGGCCGCCTCGCGCGCCGTCAATCCGGGCGTGGACGTCACGACATCTTGAGCGTCGAGGCCCAACACCATGAGACGGTACGCCCACACGTAGGCAAGGTCCCAGTCCTGGGCTGCCACGGCCTCGTCGAACGAGGCCTGGGCCTCCGTTTCGCTGGCCTCCTCCTCGAACACGGCGGGAGAGACGCGCTTGGCGAGTCGGATCGGGTTGAGGATGAGCGCAATGATGATTGCGGCGATCGCGATGATTCCCACGATCATGAAGATCAGGGAAACCGGGGGAGTGCCCTGTCCCTTCCAAGACAGGGCATCCGTGAACCAGTTAATGACCGACGCGAGCCAGCGCGCGATGGGGTTGGGAACATTGGCGTACTCGGAGTGAGAGAGTTCCTCAACGATCCACTCGTGCGCCTCCCCCTCATCGGGGGTCAGCGGAGCATCGCAGGCAAGCAGGCCGATCACTACTGCTGCGCGCCTGCCTGTGCGAGGACTGCGGCGAAGTTCTCCTTGCGGATGCGCAGATCCGTGTACATGAGCGTCTCGAAAGATGCAGAGAAGGGCAGCAGGAGCCCGGAGCCGAGCATGACGAAGAACATGGAGATCGCCAAGCCGATCGGGCTTAAGGGGTCGGACGTCACCGCCATCGTGACCAGGCTGCCGATGAGACCGATGACGAATCCCACGAATCCACCGATGAATCCGATGATGAGGTTCAGCAGCAGGAATCGGCCGAGAGTCGGCCAGAATTCACCCTTGACGAGCGACCAGGAACGCTTCAGCGAAGCGACGGGACCGATCTCTTCCAGCACCGCGCACATCGGGGCGAACAGCAGCTTGACCTGGAAGAAATACATCAGGATGAAGATGGGGATAATTGCAAAGAAGGCGAGAGCAGAGAGCCACCACAAATCACGGTGCTCCGCCGCTACGACGAGCGAGGCGAAGACAGCGACGATCCAGAGGACAATCGGAGCCGCCGTGATGAGAGCGGTCAACGCGAAGGAGCCGATGAGCGACCCGAGTCGCTTGCGCGTCATCGCCCACGCCTCGCTCAACGTCAGTTTCCTGCCGACCGTCAGCTGGGAGACCGTCGCGGCCAGCAGGCCCGTGAGGATGCTCGTGCCCGCGAACGTGGAGAGCCATTGCACCAAGTTCGAAATCATCTGCAGGAGAAGGGCGTTGGCGAAATTCTCCGTCGTTTGCTGGAGTGCCTGGGGGTCGTTCTCAGCATTGATGACGGACTCGTATCCGAGGCCTGAGACCAGGATCGACACGCTGGCGATGAGCGACACGAGCAGCATAATGACGATGGTGAAGCCGAAGAGAACCTTCGGGTTGGAGCGGATCGCCTCGAAGGCACCGCTGAATAGGTCTCCGATCGTCAGGGGGCGCAAGGGGATGATGCCGGGCTTGGACTGCCATCCCCACCGGTTGGTGGTGGAGTAGCCGGATGCCCCGGGCTGGGCGTTGTAGCCCGGCTGCGCGCCGTAGGCGGGCTGCGCGTTGTAGCCCGGCTGCGCGCCGTAGCCGGGGGCCTGGGGTGCGGCGTAGCCCTGCTGGGCTCCGTATCCCTGGGGGGCCTGGGGGGGCGTGTATCCCGGCTGTGCCCCGTAGCCCTGCTGAGGCGTCGGTGCGCCGGGCTGGGGCGTCCAACCCTGGTAGGGGGCGGACGGATCGGGAGAGGTCCAGGGGGAGCTCATTGATGCCTCCGTGTTGATGGTGCTTCTACAGTGTCCATCCTGCCATATGCGCAACTGACGCGAAACCTTATCTCAGGGAGAAATTGAGGAATGGCTGCGCGAGTCTCCTGCGTTCGTGACGATTTCGTGACACTATCGTGATATGAGTTCGCGCATCCTCGTCGTCGATGACGACGTCGCCCTGGCTGAGATGATCGGCATTGTCCTCCAGAACGAGGGCTATGACGTCTTCTTCTGTGCCGATGGATCCGCTGCGTTGGCTCAATTTCAAGAACACAATCCGGACCTGGTCCTCCTGGACGTCATGCTGCCCGGCATGGACGGCTTTGACGTGTGCCGCGCGATCCGTCGGGTCTCGGATGCTCCGATCGTTATGTTGACCGCCCGTTCCGATACCTCTGATGTCGTGACGGGTCTCGAGGCCGGTGCCGACGATTATGTTCCTAAGCCCTTCAAGCCCAAGGAACTCGTGGCCCGCGTGCGTGCGCGCCTGCGCGGTCGCGAGGACTCGCAGGCCGATGAGGGCCTGGCTCTCCAGGACCTGTCGATCGATGTTTCCGGCCACATCGTCAAGCGTGAGGGGCGCGTCATTGCACTGACTCCTCTGGAGTTCGATTTGCTGGTGACCCTGGCGCGCTCGCCGTGGAAGGTGTTCTCGCGCGAGGAACTCCTCGAGCAGGTGTGGGGCTACCGTCATGCCGCCGATACCAGGCTCGTCAACGTTCACGTGCAGCGCCTTCGTTCGAAGATTGAACGCGACCCGGAGCGTCCCGAGCTGGTCGTGACAGTCCGCGGGGTTGGGTATCGTGCCGGCGCAGGGGCGTAGGGACGCCCTCAAGGATCTGGCGCGTGCCGTCGCATCGTCGAGGCCGTGGTCCCTTCTCGCCTCCTCGCACCTCGCCAGGCGCATCCGGCATTCCCTGTCCGCCCGCATCGCCCTGGCAATCACGGTCGCCGCGCTCGTCATCCTCCTCGTTTTTGGGGTGATCATCGCCTCCCAGCTGCGTACCTCCATGTTCGAGACACGCAAGGACGCGATTCTGGCTGACGCGTCCCTGCGCTTCTCATCCGCGCAATCCGTGTTCTCCTCGTCCACGGCCTCGTCTCCCGCGCAGGTTCAGGAGTCCGCGCGCGGTGCGCTGGCCTCCCTCAAAGCCTCGGCGGCCGGCGCGGGCGCAACGAACGTGGCGCTACTGCGCTCCGAGGGGGCCACGGCCTCGCTGCGCATTAACCAGATCGAGGATGAGCAGATGCGCGCGCTCATCACCCCGCAGATGCGCACCGCGGTCTCGAGCGGGGGCGCGCAGTGGCAGTCGGTTGGCATCCGCTCCAGCGACTCCGACAAGGTGGTCCCCGGAATTCTCGTCGGCACCCAGGTGCAGCTGCCCCGCGCGGGCACGCACGAGCTCTACATTCTCTACTCGCTGTCCGCCGATCAGGCGCAGGTCGACGTGGTCCTGCGGGTCCTCATCCTTTCCGCGCTTCCGATCATCGTGGCCCTGCCGATCGGTGTGTTCGCGCTGCTGCATCGCCTCTTGCTGCCCGTGCGCGTCACCGCCCAAGCTGCGACGAAGGCATCGAAGGGCGACCTCGACGTGCGCGTGGACGTGCACGGGGACGACGAGATGGCCGACCTTGGGCACGCCTTCAACGCGATGACATCCTCGCTCCAGGACACGATCTCGCGCTACGACGAGCTGGCCAAGCTCCAACAGCGCTTCGTTTCCGACGTCTCCCACGAGCTGCGCACCCCGCTGACGACGATCCGCATGGCGGAGGACATCGTGTGGGACAACCGCGACGAACTGCCAGCCCACGCGCGTCGATCCGCCGAGCTCCTGCACGACCAGACCGAACGCATGGAGCAGATGCTCGCCGACCTGCTGGAGATCTCCCGCTACGACGCTGCCAGCGCCCTGCTGGATGCCGAGGACCGCGACCTGCGCCCCATTGTTACTCGCGTCGTGGAGGCATGCGCCGATCTCGCCGAGCGTCAGGGCGTCACGGTTGACATTGTTGCCCCCACGCGCGTCGCGGCCGAGATCGACGAACGCCGTATCGAGCGCGTCATCCGTAACCTCGTCGTCAACGCTATCGAGCATGCCGACGGCACGCCCGTGACGATCACGCTCGCCGCGACCGAGACAGACGTCGCATGCCGCGTGCGCGACCGCGGGGTGGGCATGACCCAGGAGGTCGCCGACCACGTCTTTGACCGCTTCTACCGCGCCGACACCGCCCGCGCCCGCACGACCGGCGGTACCGGCCTCGGCCTCGCGATCGCAACTGAGGACGTTGCCATCCACGGAGGGCGCCTGCAGGCGTACGGGGAACCCGGGCGCGGCGCGTCCTTCCTGATGACCCTGCCCAAGCGCGCCGGCGAGGAGATCGTCAGCCGCCCCCTGGCCCTGTGGGAGGACGAATGAGACGCCGCCTGATGTCACTCGCCGTTGCCGCCTGCCTGGCCCTTGCGGGATGCGCTTCCCTGCCCACCTCCTCGGCCCCCGCGCCCTTCGACGTGTCAGCTCGGGACGGCAGCGGCATCCAGTTTTCCGCCGAGGGGCCCTCCGATGGGGCGGACGCCGCGACCCTGGTCAGCGACTTCCTGCTGGCATGCGCCGCCGGCCCCCAGGATGACTACGCGACCGCGCGCCTGTTCCTGAGCGCAGCATCGGCGCGTTCATGGCAGCCGGAGACGGAAATCCTCATCTACGACACGGACGCGGCCCCCGCGGTCACCGCCGGATCCGAGAACGGTTCCGAGGTGGACGTGACGGTCTCCGTGCTCGTCGTGGCCAGCATCGACGCGTCGGGCGTGCTGACCCGCGTGGCCGCCTCAACCGTGACGCGCACCTTCAGCCTCGTGCGCGAAGACGGACAGTGGCGCATCAACAGCCCCGAAAACATGGTCCTCATGAGCCGGGCGTCCTTCACGGCCTCGTTCTCCCTCGCCAATCTCTACTTCCCGACGACAGAGGGTGGGGACCTGGTCGCCGATCCTCGCTGGTACCCGTCGCGACGCCTGGCCTCCCATCTGCTCGCGGGCCTCGTCGAAGGGCCGCGTCAGTCCCTCGCGCCGGTCACAGCGAACGCAATCCCGGCGGGCACGACCGTTCCCTCCCAGGGGCTCGACGTCGTCGACGGGGTGGCTCGCGTGGAGCTGAACGCGGTGGCGCCCGCGACCGAGGGGGCGCGTGCGAACCTCGCCTGGGAGCTCACCCGCACCCTTACCCAGGTGTCGGACGTGTCGCAGGTGCGCATCTCGCTGTCCGGTGACGTCCTGGATGTGCAGGGGATCCCGGTGCCCCCGACCTACTCTCTCGACACGCTCGTCGGGGCAGGCCCGGGTGGGGTGGGGATCGTGTCGTCGTCGGGAGTGACGAACCTGAGCGCCGCCACCGACGCCTCCAACCCGACAGTCTCGCCCGTGGACCCCTCCCTGGTCGCCTGGAGCGGCACCGATGGGGTGTACGCGCAGCGCGGTGGAACGTCGGTTGCATTCCTGCCCGGACACGCGCCTCTCGGCCCGTCGGTGGACCGCTTCGGATGGGTGTGGGGGCCTGCCACGGCCTCGTCGGTGAGCGTCGGCGGGGGAGCCGATGGTGCGTTCAGCGTGAGCGTGGAATCCGAGAGCGCCGGCGAGATTCGCGCGGTGCGCATTTCCCCCGACGGCACGCGCGCCCTCGTCCTGCGCGGCAGTGATGCGAGCGCATGGGTGGGGGTCGTCGAACGCGAGGCCTCCGGGCGCCCGCTGGCGATCCGCTCCCTCGAACAGATCCCGCTCGAACACGGCTCGGTCGTTGACGTGTCGTGGACGACGCCGACGGGCCTCGCGCTTGTTATGCGTGAGGTGGGCGAGGATGATCAGCTGGTCACGCTGCCCCTGGGAGGTTTGCCCTCCAACGTGTCCCTCCCGATCCGCGTGACATCGATGAGTGCCGGTGGGTCCTCCTCCGCGGTCGTCATCTCGGGCACCGATGCCGCCGGCAAGCCGCAGGTGCTCATCCGCACGGGCGCGCTGTGGCAAAACGCCCCCGAGTCCCTCACCTCCGCCCGATACGCGGGGTAAGAGCCGTGGTGGACGGGAGGAGAGTCCGGGGCCTGACACGAGGGCTGATCGGCGCGATCCTTCCCGTCCAGTGCGCCGGGTGCCGCGCCTGGGACGAGGTGCTGTGCCCCTCGTGCCGCTCCCTGGCTTCCAGCCCCGCGCACGTGGCCTCGATTGACGGTGCGCCAGGCCCCCTTCCGCTGGTGGCGATGGGGGACTACGGCGGCCCGCTGCGCCGCATCGTCCTCGCTGCCAAGCACTCCGCGCGCACGGACGTCACTGATTTTCTCGACGAGGCCGGGGCCCGCCTCGGCACCGCGCTGGGTGGGGTGCTGGGCGTGGCGGGGTCGCCCGCCGCCGCTGTGGGTTCCTTGGCGGGGAGGGTGCCGTCGACTGGGAGCGCGGTGGACGTGTGGGTGGTGCCCGCGCCCTCGTCGTGGAAGAGGCACCTGCGGGGCAGGCAGGTGGCGCTGCCGCTGGCGCGCGCTGTTGCCCGGGCGCTGGCGGCAGGCGCGCGGCCGGGTGTGCGCGTGCAGGTGGTGGACGCGGTGCGGCTGCGCGTGGGCGCGACCTCGCAGTCGGGTAAGGCCGGGGCGCAGCGCACGGTGGGGCGCATGGGGTCGATGCGTGCGCTCGCGGTTCCTCCGCCTGGTGTTCTCGTGGTGGCGGTGGATGACGTGGTGACGACGGGGGCGACGGTTCGGGAGATGGAACGCGTGCTGGGTGGGCTCGACGCGGTTGCGACTTTGTGCCGTCCCGGGCTTATCTCATGACGCAGGTCACCGGCTGGGGTATGATGTGGCTACAGACTTTCGATAGCGTGAGCAGCAGGGACGCTCCTCACGTCAGTGCGGGAGGTGATAGCTCAGACCACGGTTCGGGCAGTGAGCACCGAACAATCCCCACCTGCGGGCAACGATGCCCGCCGCACACCATGGAGGAAACACATGGACATCACCGTCGTCGCACGTAATGCCGAGATTCACCCGAATTTCCGGGCATACGTGGAGGAGAAGGTTTCGAAGATCACTCAGTTCTACCCCCGCGCTCAGCGCGTGGATGTGGAGCTGACTCACGAACGTAACCCCCGCCAGGCCGACACTGCCGAGCGCATCGAGCTGACCGTTTACGGTAAGGGTCCGATCATTCGCGCTGAGGCTCAGTCCGCTGATCGCTACGCGGCCGTCGACATCGCCGCCGGCAAGCTCTACGAGCGCCTGCGCCGCCTGCGTGATCGCGTGAAGGACCACCGCCGCCGGTACCCGCGCGACCTGGCCGAAGCCGAAATCCTCGAAGCTCCCGTCGTCGAAGAGACGCCCGCAGCCGAACCCGAGGCTCCCAAGCCGCTGCGTAGCGCTGAGGACCTGAAGGTCGGCGAGGCCCGCGAGGAGCAGTGGGGTGACACCCCGATCATCGTCCGTCAGAAGGTGCACGAGGCCCCGCCGATGAGCGTGGATGAGGCCCTGGATCAGATGATGATGGTTGGCCACCCCTTCTTCCTCTTCGTCGATAAGGACACGAACCAGCCGTGCGTCGTCTACCACCGCCACGGGTGGACGTACGGCGTGCTTCGCTTGAACACGACAATCTGACGGTTGAAGGACGGCGGGGCGCCCCGGGCATCATGCCCGGGGCGCCTCCGTGTGCGCTGTCAGCGTTAAATGCGTCCATAGTTCGCGCGGGCGTTTCCACTTTGGGCAGTTAGTTCGTAAACTAATGGGTGGATTTGACTGTCCGCTCTACAAGGGGGCGGGCTATAGACGTCAGGAGCTATTCGTGTCGATTATTGACAAGATCCTTCGCGCGGGCGAAGGACGTATGCTGCGCAAGCTGGATCGGCTTGCGTCGCAGGTTGATGCCTTGCAGGAGGATTTTGAGGCTCTGACGGACGAGGAGCTGCAGGCCAAGACCCAGGAGTTCAAGGACCGCCTTGAGGATGGCGAGACTCTGGACGACATCCTGGTTGAGGCGTTTGCGACGGTCCGTGAGGCCTCGTGGCGAATCCTGCGCATGCGTCCCTTCCACGTGCAGGTCATGGGTGGCATCGCCCTGCACCAGGGCAAGATCGCGGAAATGAAGACCGGTGAAGGTAAGACCCTGGTCGCGACCATGCCCTCGTACCTGCGCGCGCTGACCGGCAAGGGCGTGCACGTCGTGACGGTCAACGACTACCTGGCGAAGTACCAGTCGGATCTGATGAGCCGCGTGTATAACTTCCTGGGCATGACGTGCGGCTGTATCCTCGTGGGTCAGACGCCTGCCGAGCGTCGCGAGATGTACGCCTGCGACATTACCTACGGTACGAACAACGAGTTCGGCTTCGACTACCTGCGCGACAACATGGCGCAGGTACGCGAGGATATGGTCCAGCGCGGCCACGCGTTCGTCATCGTCGACGAGGTTGACTCGATCCTTATCGACGAGGCCCGTACCCCCCTCATCATCTCGGGTCCCGCGGACGGTGACCTGAACCGCTGGTACGTGGAGTTCGCCCGCATCGCGCGCCTGCTCAAGCGCGACGAGGACTACGAGGTCGACGAGAAGAAGAAGACCGTTGGCATTCTGGAGCCTGGCATCGACAAGGTCGAGGACCAGCTGGGCGTCGAGAACCTCTACGAGGCGGCGAACACCCCGCTGATCGGCTTCCTCAACAACGCGATCCGCGCCAAGGAGCTGTTCTTCAAGGACCGCGACTACATCGTGGACGGCGGCGAGGTCCTCATCGTCGACGAGCACACGGGCCGTGTCCTGCCGGGCCGCCGCTACAACGACGGCATGCACCAGGCGATCGAGGCCAAGGAAGGCGTGGAGATCAAGGCCGAGAACCAGACGCTCGCCACGATCACGCTGCAGAACTACTTCCGCCTGTACCCTGAGGGCTCGCGTTCCGGCATGACCGGTACGGCCGAGACCGAGGCTGCGGAGTTCGCGTCGACCTACAAGATCGACGTCATCCCGATCCCCACGAACAAGCCGATGATCCGCAAGGACCAGCCCGACCTCGTCTACCCGACGGAGAAGGGCAAGCTGAACGCGATCATCGAGGACATCGTGGAGCGTCACGAGGCCGGCCAGCCGGTCCTCATCGGTACCGCTTCGGTCGAAAAGTCCGAGCTGCTCTCCCAGATGCTCAAGGAGAAGCACATCCCGCACCAGGTGCTCAACGCCAAGCAGCACGCCCGCGAAGCCGCCATCGTCGCGATGGCCGGCCGCAAGGGCGCGGTCACGGTGGCCACGAACATGGCTGGCCGTGGTACCGACATCATGCTGGGCGGTAACTCGGAGTTCCTCGCCCAGGCGAACCTGGCTGCCGAGGGCCTCGACCCGAAGGAGAACCCGGAGGAGTACCGCGAGGCGTGGCCCAAGGCTCTCGAGGCCGCGGAAGAGGCCGTCGAGGCCGAGCGTGAGGAGGTGCGCGAGCTGGGCGGCCTGTACGTGCTCGGTTCGGAGCGCCACGAGTCGCGTCGTATCGACAACCAGCTGCGCGGACGTTCCGGCCGTCAGGGTGACCCGGGCGAGTCCCGCTTCTACCTGTCGATGGAAGACGACCTGATGCGCCTGTTCAACTCGGGCATGGCCCAGCGCATCATGGCCTCGGGTGCCTACCCGGAGGACATGCCGCTGGAAAACCGCATGGTGTCGCGCTCGATCGCGTCGGCCCAGCGTCAGGTGGAGGCCCGCAACTTCGAGATCCGTAAGAACGTCCTGAAGTATGACGACGTCATGACGGGTCAGCGCGAGACGATCTATGCCGAACGCCGCAAGGTACTTGAGGGCGAGGACATGGGCCCGCAGATGCGCGCGTTCATGGAGTCCCTCGTGACGGGCCTGGTCGACGAGGCGATCGCCGATAAAGCCGTGGACGAGTGGGATCTGCCTTCCCTGTGGGAGAACCTGCGCGCCTACTACCCGCCGTCGGTCACGATCGAAGATGTCGAGGAGGAGCACGGTGGTGCTGCGTCCCTCGTGCGCGACGATCTGGTGACCGAGCTGGTCGGCGACATTCACGCCGTCTACGCGGACACCGAGGATCGCCTCAATGCCAACCCGCTGGCGCAGGCGCAGCTGGGCGATGAGCCCATGCGTACCCTCGAGCGTCGCGTCGTCATCTCCGTGGTGGACCGCCTGTGGCGCGAGCACCTCTACGAGATGGACTACCTGAAGGAAGGCATCGGCCTGCGCGCGATGGGTCAGCGCGACCCGCTCGTCGAGTACAAGGACGAGGGCGCTCAGATGTTCCAGGCGATGGTCGAGCGCATCCGCGAGGAGTCCGTCCAGCAGGTGTTCTCCTACGCCAAGCAGTTCGAGCGCGCCCTGGCTGCCGCCGAGGAGGAGGCTGGCGGTTCGATTGCCGCCGCGAGCGTTGCTCCCGCGCAGGAGGAGGCCTCGTCGCCCTCCTCTGAGCCCAGCGTCGAGGATGTTGCCGCCGCCGAGTCTGCGGCCTCCGCGGCCGCGCGCGAGGCCGTTGCTCACGCCCGTTCGGTGATGGGCAACGTGGGCCGCGCGAAGGCACCGAGCCGCGTGAGCTACAGCTCCGCTGAGGGCATCGAGTCGTCCGCGTCCTCGTCGGGCGGTAATCGCGCGGAGCGTCGCGCTGCCGCTAAGAAGCGCCGCCGCCGCTGATTGGTACACGTCACGGGTGAGGAGGTTCCTGCGGGAGCCCCCTCACCCGTTTGTGTATCCGTCGAGCCGCGCGGCTGGTCCGTCAGGCGAGTTCGAGGGCTGTCGTGATCCAGCGTCCGTGGTACTCCTCGAGGCGCAGTGCAAGCGCGTAGGTGCGCGACACGGTGGAGACGATGACGGCGGCCTCTGTCGTGCGCTCGTCGAGGGGGCATGTGCGCACGTGGACGGGCCTCGTTCCACGCGCGCATGGGGACATATGGACGGTCGCGAGGGCCCCGTAGAGGTCGGGCAGGAGCCAACGGCGTAGCTGGGGTGCCTGACGAACGCCCGTGACGACCTCGACGATGGCGCGTGCGAGGTTCGCCGCCCACGGTCCGGGATCTGGAAGATTGTCCTGCGGGAGAGTGACGTAGTGGGTCGGTGTCGGCGACGTGGCGACCCTGTCAACCAACTCGGGATCCTGGCTCCATCGAAAGGGGAAGGGCTGGATCGGACGGCTGGGGGTGGGCCTCGTGTTGGTCCGTCGCCGGGGGGCCTCTGAGGCACGAGGCCGGGGCGCGATTTGGGTGCTCATGGCAGGTCCTGGGGGATGACGAGGCTCTGTCCGGGATAGATGAGAGCGGGGTCGTGAACCGACTCGGAGTTGGCCGCGTGGATTGCCCGCCACGTGGCGTCAATGCGCGCGTCGTCCGCATCGGGGCGTAGGGAGGCGGCGATCGACCAGAGCGAATCGCCCGGCGCGACCGTGATTGAGGCGGGGTGAGCGGGAGCATCCGCGGCCGGCGCATCCTGCGTGGGCGCGGGTAGCGCGGCCGGAGCCGTCTGCGTCGCCTCCTGGTCGGGGGAAGTAGTTCCGGGAGTATCCGCCCATGTCAGTGAGACGGCGGGGGAGGTCTGTTCCTGCGGTGCCGCGAGGGAAGCAGCGGCGGGTGCTCCGGTGACGAGTGCCGAGCCGATCAACGCGCTGGCTCCGGCACGTGCCAGAAGTGAGCGCGCCAGACGGGTGCCGCAACGGGAGACGAAGAAACGTGCGGCTGCGCGCGCTGCGGGCGGAGCAATGCGAAGAAGCGCGACGTGAGCGCACGCAGAGCATAGAAGGCTCCACGCCAGGAGCACGAGGGCAGCAATGCCGAGAACCCAGACGACGAGCGTCTCGGGACGGTCCGCGCTCAGTGGCGGCGCGAGGTGGGAGAGATAGAGTGCATCGAGAAGGCAGAGCGGGGATCCGACGAGCCAGAGGAACGCGTCGGTAAGGTGTGATCGGCCGGTGGTGGCCAGTGAATCAGCAGTCATGGTGAACTCTTCATTGAGCGGACGAATTCGATGCATTAACTATCCACTTCGTAGCGGATTGTGTCAATAGGTATCAGTTGATTGTATCTAAATGTGACGCGCAACTCATGAGTGTGGCATCGTAGGGGCATGGATATGTCAGCTTTTATTGCCGAGCTGGAAGCGCGCTTTGATGATGAGCGCGGTCGCGATCTCGATGCGCTCATCGGCGAGCTCACCGATGCTGAGCGTGCCTCGGTCACCCTGTCCGCCCGCCTGGCCGGTGCGGACGGAGACATCACGCTGGCGCTGCGAGGGGGCTCGACGATCACCGGCTCGGTGCTCGACTCGACCCGCTCGTGGGTTCTCCTGCGCGGAAGTCGCGACGACAGCCTGATCATGCTCTCCGCAATCGTCGCGGCCTGGCCCCTCGGGCGTAGCGTCGCGCGAGAGTCCTCCGTACGAGGAGGCGTCGGTGTCGGCCACGTCCTGCGCGAACTAGGCGCGCGAGGCGTCGGAGTCGTCGTCGAATCCGACGGGGGCGACCACCGGGGGATCATCGACGCGGTCTACGCGGACCACGTCGATGTCGCCCTGGATGGAGAGGCTTTCACCTATGACGGCCGAGATGAAAGAGGAGGCATGACCGTGTCGCTGGCACTTGCGGGGCTTCGTCGACTCCGCGTGCTCGGCCAGCGATGGTCGGCCGACTACTGAGCGTTTTCTGCCTTCTGACGCTCGCGCGTCGCGGCGTATTGATCCTGGATGAACTGCTCCAGGACGGATTCTTCGATCCGCCAGACGTGCTTGCCGCCCACCTGGATGGCGGGCAGTTCACCGGAGGAAACGAGGGCGCGGGTGGCTGACATCGTGAGATTCAGGGTCTCGGCGACGTCAGCGAGAGTGAGGAATCGTGTTGCCATGGCAACATGCTATCAGTTGTGGCTGCTTCGTTTGATTGGTTTGAGTCGGCAATTTTTTACGCGTCATTTCACCAATCGGATCGGTTGGTTCCGATGAATAGTCGGCAACCTACCGCTTTTTCGATCGAACGTGCATTATAGAAGAGTGAAACGCGTCTCAGCTTCAGTGTCGATCCCGACGCGCGCCCCCGGCAAGATGGACCGTCGATTCATTATCGGCCTGGTCCTCATCATCGCGTCCGTGATCGCGTTCAGTGCCCTCAGCGGCCTCCTGCGGGGAGGAAGCCGCGTCTACACCGCGACGACGACCATCGCCCCGGGTGATGCCCTCACCGCCGACAACGTCCGCGAGGTCGTCCTACACGTCGACACCGACGTCTACGCGCCCACGTCCGAGGCCCCCATGGGCTCCATCGCGACCCGCCAGATCACCCCGGGCCAGATCGTCATGCGCGCGGACCTGTCGCAGGGAGATAGCGCAGCAGCTCAGGGTGACATGCTGCGTGTCGCCGTCACCGTCAGCGCTGGGCTGCCCGACGGCGTCGCTGATGGAACGCGGATCCGGCTGTGGACGATCCCCGCGCGCACGCAGGGACAGACGGGTAATCAGGCTCGCGAGATCGAGGGGACCTTCACCTTCGTACGCCGAATCGAGACCTCGTCCCAGTCGCACCGTGGCCAGCGGATCGAGATCCTCGCCAACGCCCAGTCCATGCCGGTTCTCCTCGCCGCGCAGTCCTCGACCGACGAGTTAGCCGCCGTCCCCGTGGGGGCGCCGTGAGCTCCATCCACGGGGTCGTCATCCTGGCCGATCAGCGCTATGAGGCGCCCCTCATCCAGGCGATTCAGGGTCGATCGGACGCCCTCGCCATCGTCCGGCGCTGCGCCGACCTGGCCGAGGTCGTCGCCGCAGCCCGAGCCGGCCTCGCCGACCTCGCAGTCATCGACGGATCCGACCCCGACCTGACGATCGAGACCGTCGACTCGCTGCGCGCTTGCGGCATGGTCGTGGTCGCCCTCGCGCCGCACCACGAGCGCTCCCGCCTCATCGCCCTGGGGGTCGTCTCGGTCGCCGCGCCTGGCAGCCCAGACCAGGTTGTCAACTCTCTCATCGCGGCGACACGCACGCGCCGCTCGACCCCGGCCACGGCCTCGTCCGCGCCCCCACCGCCCCCGCCTCCCTCCGCTCCGGGCAGCGTTCTGGCGGTGTGGGGGACATCCGGCGCGCCCGGGCGCACGACCCTCGCCGTCGGCATCGCGACCGCGCTGTCCGCCCACGCTTCCACCCTCCTCGTCGATGCGGATACCGCCAACCCTTCGATCGCGCACCTGCTCGGACTTCCCGTCCACGCCTCGGGTCTGTCCACCCTCGCACGGACGGCCTCGCGCGGCCCCATCACCCCCGCGGACACGCTCGGGGCATCGGTCATGCGCTCCGAGAACCTCCACGTCATCACGGGCCTCGTGACGCCCCACCGCTGGCGCGAAGTGAGCAAACCCGGCATCGAATCCATCGTCGGGGCCCTGCGCCTGAGCGCCCGATACTCGGTCGTCGATGTTGCGTCGACCTCGCTGGAAAAGGCCTCGCGCGGGGCCAGCCGTGACGATGCTGCCCTCGGGGTGCTGGAACGCGCCGATCGGCTCGTCATCGTCGCACGCGGCGACATCATCGGCATCAACCGGCTCTCCTTCCTGGCACGATGGTGGCAGGAGCAAGAGCGTGACATCCCTGTCGAGGTGATCGTCAACCGCGTGAGCACCGCGGCGATCGGCCCGCATCCGGTGCCCTCCCTGCAGGCGGCGATCGGTGCCTTCATGCCCGAGCGCATCTTCCACGTCGTCCCCGAGGACGAGGGCGTTGGGCGGGCGTCCCTGCGAGGCAAGGCTCTGGGAGAAAACGGTGCGCGTTGCGACGCCTCCGACGCGTTGCAGGCGATTGTCGAGCAGTGGGTGCCTACACTGTGACCATGCGCGTCTACGTTCCCGCCGTCCTGTCCGACCTGTCCGTCCCGCTGCCGCCCGTGCGCAGCGGCGTTCTGTGCGTGCCCGAGACCGGCATGAGCGGCGAGGATGTCGAGGTCCTCGAGGACGACGCCATCACCGAGGCGGCGCTGTCCTCACTCGATCTGGCACGCGAGACGGAGGGCGCGGGCACCGCTCGCGTCGTCCTGGCCGTCGACACTCCGACCTCGACGACGCTGACCCCCGGTGATCAGATTGAGCCCCACATCTTCGAGGCCGCCGCCTTCGAATACACCTGGTCGGACGTGGCCGCTATCCTCGCGGACCTGCCCGACGCGTCGCCCGCAGTGCAGGCTGTGCTGAGCGCCGACACGCAGGAGAGCGCCGACGAGGCCGTGGCCGCCCTGTGGGAGTCCTCCCTGGCCTGGTTCGACCGTTCCGAGCGCCCCGACGTCCTGGCCCTGCACAAGGGCTGACACCTACGCGCGCACGCTGAGGGTCGATCCGCCCTCCGGCAGGGGCCGCACCTGGATCTGATCCGCGATCTGGGTCGCCATCTCCTCCACATGCGAGATGACGCCGACCGTGCGTCCCGCGCAGCGCAGCGCCTGCAGCTGCGCCATCACGAGGCTCAGCGTGTGCGAATCCAGCGATCCGAAGCCCTCGTCGATGAACATCGTGCGCAGTTCGACGCCCCCGGCCTCGGCTGAGACGACGTCCGCGAGGCCGAGTGCCAGCGCGAGGGACGTGTAGAACGTTTCCCCACCCGACAGCGTGCGTGGGCTGCGCAGCGCGTCCGTGTCGTGATCGATGATCGCCAGGCCCAGGCCGGACTTGCGCGAGGCGGTGCCGTCGTCGGGGACGGACACGAGCTCGTAGCGTCCCGACGAGATTGCAGCCAGGCGCGGGTTCGCTGCGGCCAACACCTCCTCCAGGCGCGAGATGAGCACCCACGCCGACAGGGGAGTGGACGCCAGGTTCTCCGGGCCCGACGCAGCGGCGATGTCAGCCAGGCGGCGGATGGGACCGGCCTGCTCCCGGGCGAGCGCGAGCGCCTCCAACGCCCGCTCGAGGGAGGCGCGGGCGGCGTCCAGCTGCGCGCAGTGCTGCTCGAGGATGCCCGAGGCCCGGGTGGCCACAGTGGCGTCCTCCTCGGCTTTGTGGGCGGTCTCGGTGAGGGACTCGAGATTCGGCGCGGGCGCCGACGCCGCGCGGGTGAGGCGCTCCGAAGCAAGGGCTTCGCGTGCCGCGAAGAGCGCCTTCTCGTGCGCGGCCACGCGTGCCTCGAGAGAGGCGACCTGGGGGACGGGAAGCAGGAGGGAACGCCAGGAGTCCGCCTGAAGACCCTGCTTCGTCAGTGCATCCGCGAGGGAGCGGCGCGCTTGCACGAGCGAGGCGCGGGCGTTGTCCCAATCGGCGCATGCCCCGGCCAGGGCCGCCGCCCGGTGTGCGCGGTTATCCAGGTGCGCCGCGCGCTCATCGAGGGAGGCGAAGTCGGCGCGCTCGGTCTCCACGCGAGCCACAGCCGCAGCAAGAGCGGATTCGCGCTCCTCAAGGGTGGACGCGAGGGACGCCGCACTCTCGCGGGCGCTCGCAAGGGCATCCGTCAGTCCGTCGAGGCGCGTGCGCTCCTGCGCGAGGGCCGCCTCAATCTCGGCGATCTGGGGGCTCAGAGCCTCGAGCTTCGCGACGAGCTCGGCGGCCCGATCCCGCTCGGTCTCCAGAGTCGGAGTGGGGGCGCCGGCCACCTCGTTGAGCTGGGCGATGCGCCGCACGAGGTCCTGGTGGCGCGCCTGCGCATCCCGCAGCGCGGCCTCCGCGCGGTCGCGCGCCTGGTCCAGCTCGGCGACCTGCTCGCGCGTGATCTCACCCTCTGCGGCCGGTGCCGGATTGGGGTGCTCGGTGGAGCCGCACACAGGGCAGGGCACGTCCTCCTCGAGCTCGCGCGCGAGGGCCGAGGCGCTCTGCGCGATCCACAGGTCGTGGCCGTCTGCCGCCGCGGCGTTTGCGAGCTTCGCGCCGACCGTGGCCTCGCGCAGCTCGTCCGACGCTCCGAGGAGAGCCGAACGCAGCAGGTCCGCCTGCATGGAGGCATCCAGCTGCTCGTTGATGGCGCGCAACGCAGACGCGGCCTCGGGCAGGGTGTCGGCGTCCGCGCGCATGAGGCGCAGGGCCTCGGTGGCCTGTTCGATGCGCATGGGCAACGCCTCGCGCTCGGCCTCGATCGACCCGATGCGCGCCGATGCCTGCTCGCGCTCGGAGCGCAGCGACTCGATCTGGGCGCGCGCCTCGGGCAGTGAGCGCTCGACGGCCAGGGCCTCTTCGAGAGAGCCGCGCGTGCGCGTCGCCTCGTCGCGCAGGTCCTGCGCCCGCTCGCGCAGAGCCGCCACGGCCTCGGCTGTCAAAGATGCAGGATCGATGGAATCTTCGTCTGAGAGGGCGGGGGACAGAGCCGCGACCTGGTCTCCTGCGGCCTCCAGACGCGCGAGTGCCGAGGCCTCGGCCGCGTCGAGGGGCGACACGGCGAGTGCCCGGCGGGCCTGGCGTGCGCGCTCACGCTCCGATGCGATCGATTCCTCCGATGCGGCAAGCTCGGCGAGCGTTGCGCTCACGCGCGCGTGCTCCGCCTGCGCCTCTGCTAGGGCACGTCCCTCGGCGAGGGCACGGGAAGCCGCGCGTGCTGCTGTCGTGGCCGCCTCGGCGACGCGAAGGGTTTGTGCGTGTGCCTCCCGCGCGCGCTCGCATGCGTCGTCGGCCCAGCGCGTCACGGCGCTGGCATCCTCTGCGCCTGCGTCCAGCTGAGCGGCATCCGCGGCCTCGGCTGCGCGATTTTCCGCGCCAGGTGCGTCCGTGTGCGCGTCCTCGCTCAGGGCGTCATCGAGCGACCGCAGGCGCTCGAAAGCACCGACCGCGGCGATGCAGCGCTCTTCGATGCCGCGCTTCGACGAAGCGGCCGCATCGACGAGGGCCTTCGTGAAGTCCACGTAGATCTGCGTGTCGAAAATGTCGCGCAGGATCTGCTCGCGGGCATCCGACGTGGCGTTGAGGAACTGGGAGAACTTGCCCTGCGGGAGCACGATCGTCTGCAGGAACTGGTCCTTATCCAGTCCGACGATTGCCGGAATCTCGTAGCCCACGTCGCGCGGACCCGACGCGATCGGCTCCACCGTGCGCCACCCGTCCGGAGCGTCTGGATCCTCCACGACGCGCGTGAGCGTCGACTTCGAATTACGCTGCGACTTCTTGCCCGCCGGGGTGTAGGCGGGGGTGCGCGTCACGCGGTAAATGCCCGTCGCCACCTCGAAGACCAGGTCCGCCTCCGACGGATCCGAATCCGAGATGTGGTTGGAGCGCAGGCGGTCCTTCGACGCGTCCTTCGTACGCGCCACGTCCCCGTACAGGGCGAAGGTAATCGCGTCGATGAGCGTGGACTTTCCCGCGCCCGTGGGGCCGTCCAGCAGGAACAGGCCCGAGTCCTCGAAGGCCGAAAAGTCAACCGTGTGCTCGCCCGCGAAGGGGCCGATGCCCACAATACGCAGCCACCGAATCTTCACTGCATGTCCTTTCCTCGAAGCTGCGCCCATACGTCGAGCGCCAGCTCGCGCTCCTGAGCGTTCAGCGCCCGCCCGCCCACGGCCTCGTAAAACTCCTCCGTGACCTCGCGCGGATCGCGGGACGCGCGCACGGTCATCGCAGGAGCCAGTGAGGGGGCCTGGGAGGGGCGGTGAACGACGACGAGGGCGTGCGGGTAGACCTCGCGGATGCGAGGAACCATGCGCTCGGGGCGCGCATCGTCCGTGACCGTGATCGACACGTACGAGGCCGTGGTGGCCTGGTCGGGATCCGCGAGCAGCTCATCCATGGTTCCCTCGAGCACCGCGATGCCCCGCAGCGTTGGGATGGGCACCACCTCGATGCCGGTCACCGAGGTCTCATCCGTGGTCACGAGGGTGATCGACTTGGTGGCCCCGGCCTCGGAGAAGGAATACGCGATGGGGGAGCCCGCGTAGCGGATCGGAACCGACGCCCCCGAGATATCCTGCGGGCGGTGCAGGTGCCCGGCCGCCACGTAGTCCAGGCCGTGGGCCAGGGGCTCCTCGGCCCCGAGTGTGTCGAACAGGTCCGCCGACACGGAGGGCACGCCTCCCACCTGGATATCGCGCTCCGAGTCCGAGGCCTGGGCTCCCGTCACGAAGGCGTGCGGCATCGCGATGGCTGGGCGCTGGTCGCCCGCGTCCCGCCGCGCCTCCAGGTCCGCGCGCACCCTGCGCAAGGCGGCCGCCAGGACCGCCTGGTGGGAGCGGGGCAGGGGAGCGGGCAGGCCGGCTTCTCCCTGAGGAGGCAGGTCCGACAGGCACTGGCGCACAAGGTCGGGCTCCAGGTAGGGCATCGGGTACACAAGCGCGCCCCCGGCCTCGACGGGCGTGCCGATCGCCTCGGGGTCGGTCACCACGTGCAGCGAGGGGGTCAGCATGTCGGCGAAAAGCCCCAGGCGTGCAGCCCCGTCGTGGTTTCCCGACGTCAGGATGACCGTCGTGATCTCCGTCAGCTCGCGCAGGGCGCGCCGCATCCGCGCGAGCGCATCTAAGGGCGGAACCGCGCGGTCGAACACGTCGCCCGAGATGAGCACGGCGTCGACGCCGCGCTCACGCACCAGGGCCACCAACCACTCGATGAACGCGTCCGCACTGTCGCCCAGGGACGCGCCGTGCAGCGTGCGTCCCAGGTGCCAGTCGGAGGTGTGCAGAATCAACATGCCCCCAGTGTGACAGAGGGCGCCCACATCTGCGTCCGTCACACACGCTTGGAGAGCGGACACGAGCTGCACGCGCGCGCCCAGCCGATAGCATGGTGGGCATGACCAAGCCCTTCCTCATGCTGACCTCGCGCGACGACGGCCCCGTTCTGGCTGCCGAGTGCGCCGACCTGCCTCGTTTCTCGGGACTCACCCCCGACCAGGTCCGCCAGGTGCGCATCGAGAGGGAGCTGCCCGACCTTGACCTGTCCGAGTACTCGGGTGCGTTTATCTGCGGGTCCCCGTGGGACGCGAACGCCGACGACCACCTGAAGGAAGAACGCCAGGTGCGCGCCGAAGCCTGGCTGCGTTCCTTCTACGACCGGGCGCTGGGTGAATCCTTCCCGATCCTGGGCCTGTGCTACGGGCTGGGCACCCTCACCCTGCACCTGGGTGGCGTCGTCGACACCCACCACGGCGAGGAAATCAGCGGCATCGCTCTGACGAAGACTGACGCTGGCCGTGAAGATCCCCTCCTGGAGGGCACCCCCGACCGCTTCCACGCATACGTCGGCCACCACGAGGCCGTGCGCGAGCTGGCCCCGGGCATGCAGGTCCTCCTGGCCGGCGACGACACCCCGATTCAGATGGTGCGTGTGGGCGAGGCTGCGTGGGCGACCCAGTTCCACCCCGAGATGGACCTTGAGGGCGTTAACGTGCGCATCGACCAGTACGCGGGCCGCTACTATCCGGTGGAGAAGGCCGAGGCGATTCGTGCCCAGGTCGCGACCGTGGACACGGATCCCTCGCGCGTCATCCTGCGTAACTTCGTGCGCCGCTTCCAGCGCTGAGTGCCGCCCGGCGGGTGGACAGCGCTGCGCGGCTATCCGGCTGGGTGGATCGGTCCGCGCCTGCGGGCGCGGTCCTTTGCGATGAGGAGCGCCACGAAGAAACAGAGGGCCACAAGACCCGCGCCCATGGCGACGTTCCATGGCGTGTTGTAGGGCTCGGGGCGGACTCCGTGGTCCGTGACGTCACCGACGATGACAGCGGCGGTACATACGAGGGAACACGCCATCACCACCCACTCGCAGGCCCGAAGTGCCCGGTGTGCGCCAGGAATGTGACGCGAATAGCCAGGGATGTAGACAGCGAGGGCGGCCACGACGCAGGCGATCCCGTAGTCATTCAGGCGGTTGTCTATCCCGAAGAAGGTTCTGCCAATCGGATAGACGGCCGTCCCGATCACTAGTGCGAAGAAGAAGTAGCGGAGGACCTTGTCGACCCGCGAAAGCCCTTCGGTGTTGCCGATGAGGTTTTGCTCAATGGTGGACATAGCGATCACGACCTTGTGACTCAGAGATAGCGACCATCGCTATTTCCTCATTATCCCCCCAGTGGCGGTGTTGTCAAGGCCTTTGGGCTTGATAATTGTCAGCGAGCCGCCCTGCTGGCGGCCTCCGCGGTCGCCACCGCCTCGAGGAGTCTGCGCACCGATGTTACGCGGGATGCGCGCCCCTGCCGCAGTTGATCCGCATCCTCGGCCCCGGCCTCGTCGATGGTGAAGGGGCCGGTGGCGCGCGCGTAAGTGTCAAGTGCGCACGAGGGCTCCTCCTCGCCGTGCGAGCACAGTGGCAGGCACCAGGCGGCCGCCTCCGCGACGTCCGGGAAGACACCGAGCACGTCGG
>CAUSHZ010000009.1:0-42499 GCA_963531605.1 uncultured Actinomyces sp. | reverse complement strand
TCTGGAAGGCGATCGGGCGGGTCTGGAGCTCGAAGCCTTCGGGGGCCTTGGTCTCAACGAGGCAGTAGTAGCCGGGGTTGGCGACGGCCTCGTTGTTCTCCCAGTCGTTGTTGCGCAGGCCGTCGATGGTGACCACACCGTCGGCGTCGGTCTCGTAGGTTTCCTTGCCAGCGGGGCTCAGCTTCTCATCGAGGCTCGCGTCGACGGACTCGAAGTTCGCGGCCGGGGTGGACTGAGGCGTGCACTTGTAGACCTCGAACTGGGCGCCCGAGAGCTTGGTGGCGGGATCCTTGGCGTTGACCTTGGTGATCTTCACCTTGCCGAACTTGGAGACGACCTCGGAGTTCGGGTAGTCCGGCGGGGGAACCTCACCGGAGCCGGGGGTCCAGCCGTTGGAGGGGGCGTTGGGGAGCAGGATGGCCTTGTTCTTGAACAGGCCGTCGGCCTCCACCTTGTCCTTGACGGTGCCGGACAGGTCCATCTGAACCTTGGTGGTGTCGTCCTTGCGGTTGTCGAGCAGCTTCTGGCGGCCGGCAGCGGTGAACTCGGCGGTCCAGAACTTGGTCTTGCCGTCGGTGCCGTCGGCGGCGACCAGCTTGTAGTCGGTGCCCTTGGTCAGGGTCACGTCACCGGTGGGGGTGTTGATGAGCTTCAGGGCGATGTCGTCCTCGGGCAGCTCGACGCGCTTGTCGTACTGGTCGACGACGTCGTAGTAGTCGAGGGCCGCGGCGGCGGGCACGTCGGACTTGATGGTGTAGGAGATCGCGGAGCCGATGGCCGGGGTGGTATCGTCCTTGACCGTCTTCTCGACGCCAGCCTTGGAGTTCTTCGGGTAGGCGTGGACGTCGTAGACCCACTTGTTGAGGTCGGTCGGGTGCGTCATGGGCACCGTGATGATGAAGGGCTTGGAGCCGACGTAGCCCGCGGGGGTCGCGGTCTCGGTCACGATGTAGGCGCCGAGGGGGAGGCTGTCGAACTTAGCCAGGCCGCCGCCGGCGGTGGTCTTGGTGATGGCAGTGTCAACGCCGTCAGCCTTCGCGGTATCAACGTTGCCGTTGTAGCCAGCGAGCTTCTCCCAGCCGGCCTGCGTGGTGAGGTCGACGTTGGTCAGCTTCTCGACGGTGAAGGTCGCGCCGTCGAGGGGGTCGCCGGAAGCGTTGGCGTCCTCGAGGCCGTTGCCAGCGGTGGTGCCGTTGGTGGCGTCCTTGACCAGCTTGTGGATGGTGATGGAGCCGGTCTTGGTGGTGTCGAGGTCGACCAGCGAGGGGGCGCGCTCGACGGTGGCCGCCAGGCCGAAGGCGGGGGCGGCCTGCGTCGCGGAGGTGGCGGCGGGCAGGGCCAGCGCGCCGGCGGCGACGGCGAAGGCTGCGAGCAGGCTCAGGCTGCGGCGGGTCTTCGTGGTGCTCATAGGTTTTCTTTCTCCTGTGTGTGATTTCGGGAGTTTTTTCTGATGGTGGGTCGCCGTGGTCACGGGACCTCATGGGTGGCTCAGGCGAGTGCCTTGCGCCTCTTGGTGGTGACCACAGTCATCACCATCGCCCCGGACATGAGCGCCGCTGCGACGCCGATGTAGGGGTAGATTCCGGTGCTGCCTGCCTTGGGCAGCTCGCCAACCTGGGTGTCCTTGACGACCAGGGTGGCCTTGCGGGTCTGGCCGACCATGAAGCCCTGGGGGCCCGGCGTGCTGCTGTCCGACGCGAACGCCTGGACTGCGCTCGTGGCCCACTTGGACTGGTCCCTCAGGTCGGACGCGAGCTCAATGGTCGTGCCGGAGCCGCCGGCGTGGGCGGTGGTCAGCTTGAACTCGAGGGGCTGGGGCAGCAGGGAGTGTCCCGCGGGGGCCTTGGTCTCGACCAGCCAGTAGGCGGTGTCGAGGTTCAGGTCGTTGACACTCCAGTAGTAGCCGTCGGTCGCGTTGGCCTGGGTCAGGGTCTTGACCACGGTGGCGTTCGCATCCGTGTTCGGGTTGGCGTTGTAGATCGCGAACTCGGCGCCCTTCAGGGGGTACATGGCCGCGTTGTTCGGACCGATGTACTGGTTCGAGGCGTCCGCGAAGGTGGTACCCGTGTTCTGCGTGCCGGCCTTCACCACCACGAAGTCGTGGGGAACGGTCGGGCCACAGGCCTTGTTGTTGCTCGTACCGTCACTGTCCTTGCCGTTCTCGGCCAAGACCTCGTTGAAGAGACCCTTGCCGGGAGCGAGCTCGTTGTTTCCGTTGACGGAGCAGGCCAGGTCAGCCTCGCTGTATCCGGCGGCCGCGGGGTTGCGGGTGACCGAGAAGCGGATCCAGTATTCCTTGGTGGCGCCGGGGGCCAGCTCGACGCCGTCGGTCAGCGTGTAGACGCCGCCGGTAGCGGTGGCGTTGGACGCGGTGTCCAGGCCGGCCTGGGTCTCGGCGATCTTGGCGGACTGGATCTCCAGGCCCTTCGCGAAGTCGGGCTTGTCGGTGAGCTTGCCGGTGTTGGCGGCCAGCGAGCCGTCGTTGGTGGCGACGATCTTGTAGTCCACGTTGAAGGTGGTGGCGCCGCCGGCGCCGCCGTTGGCCTCGATGGACTTCTGGACGCGCAGCTTGGGAGCCTGGTATTCGTTCACGAACGTACAGGTGATGGGGGCTGCCTCGTTGGACGCTGCGCCGCCGACGTTCTTGAAGTTGACGCCGCGCTCGGTCTTGGTCACGGCGACGTCTTCACCGATGCCGTTGACGCACTTGATGTCCTTGAGGTTCCACTTGTCCTCGCCGCCGGTCGAGATGTCCTTCTCCGTGATGGTGAAGTCGGAGTTACCGACTTCGAAGGGAATGAAGGTCGAGTCGTACTTCGCCTGGGCCTCACCGAAGGCGGTGGGGGTCAGCGTCGCGGCCGGGTCGGCTGCGGAGATGTACGAGGTCTTGGCGGGGGCGGACGAAGCCGTGGGCTTCGTGACCGACACGGTTCCGGTGGTCGCGGGGCTGCGGTCGGTGTTGTCGTGCCAGGTGTCGCCGGTGGTCACCGCGAAGGTGGCGGCGGGGATCGACGGGTTAGCACCCGCCGGGTCCTCGACGGCCTTCGCGATGCGCACACTTCTCTCCTCGGTGATGACGCCGTAGAGGCAGCCGTAGTTGACCGAGAGCTCCTGCGTGATGAAGGTGTCGGTGGGCTTGGCGTCCGCCGGAGGCGTCGCCGGGCAGTCGGCAGTGGGGATACTGTTGATGTTATCCGGCGTAATGAACGTCCTGGGGTTGTTCGCGGGAGTAAAGCCCCACAGCTGCAGGCGGTAGGTGCGGCCATTCTTCGTGAAGGTCTGGTCCGACGTCGTCTTCTGCAGCTTCACGTTGTCCCAGACGTAGGGGTTCTCGTTGACGTTACCCTTGGCGCCGGGCCAGTCAATAGGCGTAACAATCTTGCCGGAAATCTGGTTGAAGGGCTGTGCCGCACCCTTGTTGTAGTACTGGCTGTAGAGGTCGTAGTCGCCGTTGCCCTCGCCCACGTACTTGACGCAGTAGTAGCGTCCCGACTGGGATTCGGGCTTGTTGACGTAACCCTTCGAGCGGTCGGAGGGGTCGATCGGATCCGGCTCATAGGCGGTACCAATGAACTGCCGTTCACCATTTGCGGTGATCCACTTCGGGGTACCGTAATAGATTCCCTGGTCCATGACGGCGTCGCGCAGGAACTGGAAGCCAGACTCGGGGATTGCAGGTTCTGTCGCAGACTTACCATTGATGCCGATGTCGGTGCGGCAGGTTCCCGTCCCACCAATACCGGGGTGCTTGATGTAGGCACCACCCTTGCGATAGATGATCGTCGAGGACAGCGTGTTGGAGGTTTCCTGATTGACGAAGGGGAAGTTCTCAGGTGTGCTGCCGAGCAGGTCCGGGAGCGTAATGTTCAGGCTCGAGTGCAGGAACTGCTTGACATCAGCTCCACCCTGAATCGGCAGGTTATTGTGGCGGATCGCGCCGAGCAGGAACGTCTGGCCCGGCTGGACAGTACCCGGGTCATTCGGCTTGAAGCCGATGGCAGACTGGCCGTTGGCCCACAGCTTGGCGTCGCCACCGTCATTCCACTTCTTCCATTGCGCATGCATCCACTTTTCGCTGTCACTTTGCTTCTTGGCAGGCTTCGTCTGCTTATCCCACTTCCAGGGCATGCCTCGAGTGATGTAGGTCCACAGATCATTGTTCTTCGCGAACGTGCCACCCAGCTGGGTGCGAACGGGCTTGTCGTCAGTGATCGGCTTGCCGTCGTTGACGCCAGCTTGGGAGAAAGGGGTCTCCGACATTCCGGGCACGATGCCGTAGCGAATGAAGTTATTGGGATAGCTGGTGGTCGTGTCCGTCTCGGACGTATTGATAATGCCTGTTCCCATGCCCGCACGAACGGGACCAACCTCGATGCCGGTGGCGGCGGGCTCCTGGGCGGCCTGTGCGGCCTGGGGGGCGGCGACCTGGGAGACGACCAGCGTGCTGGCTGCAGTAGCCACGACGGCCAGGGCGGCCAGGGCGCGGGAGGCGACTCCTGTTCGCTTGGTCCGCGCGTGGCCCGCGCGCGCTCGACTTGCTGTCATCGACCGTTCTCCTTGACGTTCTTGCGCTGTGTTGTGACCGGAGGGACATCCCAAGAGGTTTTTCCACAACCTTGATGACATTCAGCGTACGACGCGGTTACTAAATAATGCAACCCGATTTTCACGACTTTGGCAGTGGGCTACGTTACAGAACAACAGTCAAGCCGTCTTTCCGCAGCGTAATGCGGTTTTACCTACTGGTTTCAATCTATGAAAACACGTCTTTTTGGCGATTTTTATCTTTTTTAACGGCTGGCAACAAATCATATTGTGGAACTTTGCAGCACTTGACACATCCTCAACAATCAACCGATAGTCCTATTCCCGAACCGGTGTCATCCTCAAAGCGTCAAGCATTGCAACGAAAACCCTCTGCCCTGTCATCCGTTTCCACCCAAACTTCTTCCCGACTGCGAACACATGAGACTTCAGTCCCATCCGCGCACCCCAGTTGCGCCCTACTTACTGCCCACTCGCTACCCCAGTTGCACCCTCCCTCCCCAAAGTCGCATGCAATTCCCAAACAGGAGTGACTCAGCGATACGAAGTGATACAAACCAGCAACATACTCAGGGGGAATTGCATGCGAAACTGCCGGGCACCGCACTGTGCCCCCCAAAAGTCGCACGTAATTCCCCCAGGACCTCATTCACCAACAGCTCAAAAACCGCGGAATATCAACGATCCCATTTCAAAACCAGAAACATCCTCAAGGGAATTACGTGCGAAATTGCTAGGCAGCGGCCCATGTAGGACAGGATGCCGCCGCGAGGCCTGCAGGGCCAGGGCGGGCCAATCGCAGCCACAAGCCCCGCCCGATTGGAGGCCGCCGCGGGGCCTGCAGGGCCTGGCCGGGCTTCGAGACGACGCGCCGAGCGAAGCTCGCAGCGCGGACGGCGAGCGGGCGGGCAGGCCACGCGGCGGCCGGAAATCAGGCGGGGCACAGCAACGCCGGAAATCAGGCAGGCCACGCGGCGGCCGGAGATCAGGCGGGGCGCACAGAGCAGCCACAGCCACAACAGGCAGCGCCCCGGCCCGCTGCTGCACAATAGTCCCCATGGATCTTCGCCCCGTCGCCCTCGGCGCATCTGTTACGACGTACGACCCCTCGCGTCCCACGCCCGCAGCTATCGTCTCGGGCGAGGTGGCCGCGCACGATGCGCCGCACCCGCTGTCGGTCTTCGACATGTTCCGCATTGGTATCGGGCCGTCGTCGTCGCACACGGTGGGTCCGATGCGCGCGGGCCTGGCGTTTACGACGGAGCTGACGACGCTGAAGCCACCGTCGCATATCACGATTGACCTGTTCGGGTCTCTAGGCGCGACGGGCCGCGGCCACTCGACGGACCGCGCGGTCCTCCTCGGCCTGGCGGGCTACGACCCGGAGACGGTGGACATCGAGACGGTGGAGTCCATCCTGCCGGCCCTGGCCTCGTCGAACATGCTGACGCTGCCGAGCGGCACGCAGGTCCCCCTCAACATCGCCGAGGACGTGCGTTTCGCGGCGCGCACCGTCCTGCCCTATCACGTGAACGCGCTGACGATCACGGCTTCCGACGAGGACGGCACCGTCATCCTGGAGCGCACCTATTATTCGGTGGGCGGCGGCTTCGTCATGATTCAGACGAACGACGACCCCCACAACCCGGAGGTGTCCTCGCTCGCGACGAGCCAGGCGGGCGTCGGCATCGACATTCCTGCGCCGCACCCCTTCGCGTCGGGCGCGCAGCTGCTCGCCGCGTGCAACGCGTCCGGCCTGAGCATCGCGGACCTCGTTCGCACGAACGAGGAGGCGGTGCGCCCGCGCGAGACCGTCAACGCCTACCTGGATCGCATCGCCGACACGATGTTCGACTGCGTGGACGCGGGCACGTCGGCGGCGGGCATCCTGCCGGGCGGCTTGGACGTGCCGCGCCGCGCCCGCGCGCTCGCCGGCCAGCTCGCGGAGCGCCTGACGGGCCCCTCTTCTCCGTCGGACGAGGCCGGGGCCTCCTCGGGCGGATCTCCCGCGGACGGTGTGCGCTCCCCCTCGCGCGCCTGGGTGTCGACCGTGGCCGACCCGATGCGGGCGATGGACTGGGTGAACCTCTTCGCCCTGGCCGTCAACGAGGAGAACGCGGCGGGCCACCGCGTCGTCACCGCACCGACGAACGGCGCGGCCGGCGTCATCCCCGCGGTCCTGGGCTACCTGGTGACGCACTGCCCGGAGACGGGTTCGACGCCCGGCGTCGCGGCGGGCCCGGCCACTGAGGACGGCGCGGTCACCCCGCTGGCGCACATTCGCATGACGACGGACGATTCCTCGGAGACTTCTTCGGATGATCCCGCGTCACCCGAGGCCTGCGCGGCTCGCCGTCGCGCCCTCGTGCACGACTTCCTGCTGGCGGCGACGGCGATCGGCGCCCTCATTAAGACGAACGCGTCCATCGCGGGCGCGGAGGTCGGTTGCCAGGGCGAGGTCGGGTCGGCCTCGGCGATGGCGGCCGCCGGCCTGGCGCAGGCCCTCGGCGGCACCCCGCAGCAGGTGGAGAACGCGGCGGAGATCGCGATGGAGCATTCACTGGGCCTGACGTGCGACCCGGTGGCGGGCCTCGTGCAGGTGCCGTGCATCGAGCGCAACGCGATCGCGGCCGTCAAGGCGATCAACGCGGCGCGCATGGCCCTGTGGGGCGACGGCCGCCACACGGTGAGCCTGGACGTGGTCATCGAGACGATGCGCCAGACCGGCAACGACATGCTCTCGAAGTACAAGGAGACGTCCGAGGGCGGCCTGGCCGTCAACGTCGTGGAGTGCTGATCGGCCCTACCTCGTGCTGACTGCGGGGCCTTGCCGGGCTTCAAGACCACGCGGATCACCCTCAGCACACCGGGCACCACAGGTGTGGAACACGTGCGAAGCAGGCATTGCCTGGCTACGGTGCCAGCATGGGACGGCAGAGCCAGTGCCCGATAAATTCCGCATGCAATTCTCCCAAGGCAGGAATCAGCACAAGCTAAAAACGTTGGAATTACAACGATTTGATGCCAAATCCCGAAATGCGCTCAGGGGAATTGCATGCGACATTGCTTCGGTTCTTCGCTGTCCCCGCCCGCACGCCTGTTACCGGCGCATTGGCCCGATAGGTGGCGGACCGAACCCGGCAGGTGGACACCCGGATGGTGCCGAGGCGACACAACACTCGCCCACCAAGAATCGCGCCGGGCCGCTGCCGGTACAAAACTCGCCCTGCAGCCCCCTTCTCACCGCGTGCGCGGTACAAAATTCGCCCTGCTCACCCGAAATGGCCCAATTTGGCGCGTTTTGCGCGTGCGTGGCGAACTTTCTACCGTTTTCGCCAGGAAGAAGCCACGCAGGGCGAACTTTATACCGAATACAAGTCAGAGAAGGGGCTAGCCATAACAGCACACCACGCCCCGCGAGCGTGGAGGGCGCCGGAGGGACCGGAGGGCCAGGCTGCGGTGCCCGCGGGCGGCGGCGGGGCCTGGCCGGGCTTTGAGCCGACGCGGATCACCCTCAGCACACCGGGCCCCACAGGTGCGGAGGGCACCGGAGGTGCCAGAGCACCTGGCTGCGGCGCCCGCGAACGACGGTGGAGTGCCGCCATAGCCCACCAACTGGCACAAGAACTACGCCAGAGCACGACCTTATTCGCCCAACAAGAACCACACCGCGCCGCATCGGTATAAAACTCTCCCCGCACACCCCCTCTCGCCGCATATCCGGTATAAAACTCTCCCCGCACACCCCCTCTCGCCGCATGTCCGGTATAAAACTCTCCCTGCTCACCCGAAATGGCCCAATTTGGCACGTTTTGCCCGCACAGGGAGAGTTTTGTACCGCTCTGGTCAGCAAAACACCAAGCAGGGAGAACTTTGTACCGAACGCAAGGCACAAATCGAGCTAACCACAACAGCACACCACGCACCACCGGCGTGGAGGGCACCAGCGGAACCACAGGACCCCGCCGCGGCATCCGCGGGCGGCGACGACACCACCGCCAGGCAAATTTCGCATGCAATTCCCCCACAGCACAAACCAACGCAAGCTAGAAAACCGCAGAATACCAACGATCACATTTCAATACCTGAAATACTCTCAGAGGAATTGCATGCGACATTAATGATCGACAACCACAACTGAGCCACACACAGCAACTCAAAGCATGACCGGGCTTCGAGCCAACGCGCCGAGCCGACGATCAGCGACCAGGCACCACTGGTGTGAAGGGTGCCGGAGGGCCTGGCTGCGGCGCCCGTGGGCGCCGGCGGGGCCTGGCCGGGCTTCGAGAGCGACCACTCCGAGCGAAGCTCGCGTGTGGCGATCTCGCGGGCGGGCCACCGCCCACGGGCGCACCAAGCAGCCCGGCCCCACGCAACACCACACGCCAACGGGTGGGGCGCCTCGCGGCACCCCACCCGTCAACACCCATCAACCCCCATCTGTCAACAAGCGATCACTCCGTCGCCAGCGCCTCCGAGGGGCTGACCTTGGCGGCCCGGCGGCCGGGCAGCCAGGAGGCGATCAGCGCGGACACAATGGCCACGACGCACACGCCAACCAGCTGTAGCCACGGCACGCTCAGCACCGGGGTAGCCCCCTCAATCGGCAGTGACATGACACCGACCCACCCGAAGGCGACGCCCATGCCGACGCCGATGAGCGCGCCGGTCAGCGATAGGAACAGCGCCTCGAGGGCGAGGAGGCTCTTCATTTGGCGTCGCGTCAGGCCGAGGGCCCGCAGCAGGCCGTTCTCGCGGGTGCGTTCGGCGACCGACAGGGACAGCGTGTTGGCCACGCCCACCAGGGACACGAGGACGGACACGCCGAGCAGTCCGACGAGGACGAGCATCAGCCGGTCGATGATCTTCGTGTACATCTGGCGTTCCAGGGCGGAGCCGTTGACGCTCAGGTGCGAGTCCTTGAGCAGCGCGGCCTGGACGGTCTCGGCGTCGGCCCCGTCGGCCATCTTGATGATGATCGCCTGACGCTCGAGCGAGGTCGCGATGGATCGCAGGGTCTTCTCGGAGACCTGGGCGGAGCCAGCGCTGCCGTTCTTGTCGTAGGTGGCGCTCAGGTCCACGCACGTGTCGGCGCACAGGCGCAGCGTCTGCCCGGCCAGGGCCTCGTCGCCGACGCGCACCTGGTTATCTCCCAGCTGAGTGACGGCCGAGTGTGCGACGCCCGTGTAGTCGGGTTCTCCGGTGATCATGACCGACGAGGCCTGGGCCTCGTCCTCCGAGCCCGCTCCCTCTCCGGGGGCGTAGGCGGGCGCGCCCGAGGTGGTCGTCAGGGTGCCGGGGGCGGCGTACTGGGCGGCGGTGGCGGCGACGCCGTCGGTGGCCGCGATGGCGGCCTGCTGGTCGTCGGTGAGCGCTCCGGAGGTAGACACGGCCATGAGGTCGAAGGGACGCGCGTCGTTGACGGCGTTAGTCAGCGTGGTGCGCACGGAGGCGGCGCCGACCATGATGGTGACGACGAGGGTCACGCCGATGATGATCGCGGTGCCGGTCGCGGAGGTGCGGCCGGGGTTGCGCATCGTGTTCTCACGGGCCATGGCGGACAGGGTGCCCGGGAAGGCAGCGCCAAACGCGCGGGTGAGGGCGGGCAGCAGCACGGAGGCGACGAGCAGCGCGCCGAGGAGCGCCAGAAGCGACCCGTCGAAAGCACCGAGGAACTTCGTGCCGCCACTATCCGAGCGCCACGCGAGGGCCACAGCTCCGCACCCGGCCACCGCGATGAGCGCGCCGATGACGAAGCGGACGGTGTGCTTCTTGCGGGCGGCGGCCCCGGCCTCGTTCACGGGGGCGAGGGCGGCGACGGGCGCGACGCGGGAGGCGGCGCGGGCCGGGAAGACACCGACGAGGGTCGTGAACAGGGTGGCACCGAGCCACGTGAGCGCGAGCTGCCAGACGGAGGCCCCCGCCAGCGCAGCGACGACGCTAGAGGCCAGGCCGGTGCCCGCCTCCGCGAGCGCGCCAATCAGCCAGCCGAGCGCGACGCCAATCGCGGACGAGATCGCTCCGATCGCGAGGGCCTCGCGGGTCACGAGCGAGCGGACCTGTCGCCTGGTCGCTCCCAGCGTGCGCAGCAGCGCCAGTTCGCGGGTGCGCTGCGTGAGCACCACTCGGAATGTCGAGGAGACGACGATAGAGGCCACGAGCGCCGCGATCGCCGGGAAGATCAGCATGATTCCCATCGTCATGGACGCCCCCAGGCGCGCCTGGTTGAGGTCGTCCTGGATCGCCTTGTGCACGCTGGTGACGGTCACGCCCGAGATGCCGCTGAGCGCGGAGGTTGCCGTTGCCACCCACTCGTCCTGGGTGGCGCTGGGAGGGTTTGCGTTGCTGTCCGCATCCGCTCCGGACGTCGCGACGATGAACTGGCCGGACGCGCTCGTCCCGAAGATCGAGGAGAAGCCGCCGTCGGTCACGTAGCTGGCGGGGACACCCATGCTGATCGTATTCGAGCGGGTGGTGCCGACGATGGTGAGGGTGCGGTAGTCGCCCTCGGTGAATCCTGCGCGCACGCGGACGGTGTCGCCGACCTTCACCGAGAGGGCCGAGGCCGTGTGCTCGGGGATGGTGATCTGGTCGTCGGCGGTTGGCTTGGTTCCGGCGCTCAGGTCGAGGTCGGCGAAGGGCTTGGGGGCCAGCGGCGAGACGTAGAGTTGGCCGCGCGTTGCGTCGGTCTGGGCGTCGGCGGGCCACTGGGCCATGTGCTTGATGGCGGTGACGCCGCTGGTTGCTGCCAGGGCTTTTTCGGCGCTCTCGATGGCGCCCTCGGGTGCATCGTTATTTTGTGAGACGACGATCGTGCCGCCTCGGTACTGCTGGTAGACGCTGGAGGTCAGGCCCGAGGTCATCGCCGTCATGACGATGAGGGTGATGACGATGAAGGCCGTGGAGATGGCGACGGCCAGGCCGGTGGAGATATAGCGGCGGCCGTGGGAGCGCAGGTTGGCGCGCAGGAGTGAGTGTGTTGCAGACATAAGGTGAGCCTTGGGTATGTGGGTGCGCACGTTCAACGCAGCGCCGCGGTCAGGGAGTCGGCGGTCACGTCGCGCAGGTCGGAGACGATGCGTCCGTCGCGGCACACGAGGACGCGGTCCGCGTAGGCGGCGGTGGCGGTGTCGTGGGTGACCATGATGACGCTCTGGCCGAGTTCGTCGACGGCGCGGCGCAGCAGGTCCATGACCTCGGTGGTGGAGTGCGAGTCGAGGTTGCCGGTGGGCTCGTCCGCGACGATGACGGCGGGGCGGCTCATGAGGGCGCGGGCGACGGCGACGCGCTGCTGCTGGCCGCCGGACATCTCGGAGGGGCGGTGACTCAGTCGGTCCGCGATGCCCAGGGAGTTGACGATGAGGTCGAACCATTCCTTTTCTGGGGCGGCTCCGGCCAGGCGCATCGGCAGGAGGATGTTGGCGCGCGCATCCAGGGTGGGCACCAGGTTGAAGGACTGGAACACGAAGCCGATGCGGTCGCGGCGCAGCTTGGTCAGCGCGGTGTCTTTCAGGGCGGTGATGTCGGTGTCTTCGACGAAGACGTGCCCGGAGGTGGGGGCGTCGAGGCCGGCGAGGATGTGCATCATCGTGGACTTGCCGGAGCCGGAGGGGCCCATGATGGCCGTGAATTCGCCGGCGCCGAAGCCGACGCTCACGTCGTCGAGGGCGCGCACCTGCGCGTCGCCGCTTCCGTAGATCTTGGAGACGCCCTGAAGTCGGACGATGGACGAGGCCGGGGCCCCCTGGTCGGCCACGGGGGCCTGCGCGATTGTCGTGTTCGTGTTCATGCATCCATCGTGCGCCTGCGGCGCGTGTCACCGCTACGGAGGTTTCCCCTGATTCATCCCCGAGACCACCCGGGACATCCTCGGGGATTGCCCCGCGCTGCGTCTCGGGGCCCCATCTCCAAAACTCGCACGTAATTTCCCTTGGTCAGTTTTTAATTAGCCCCACAAACGTTGCAACTCCAACGATGCCAATTCAATGTTTGAAAGGTTTACATGGGAATTACGTGCGAAATTGCCGAGCGCACAATAGCCGCGCTGGCCCGACTACAGCGCCCAGGAGTGATGGCAGAGACACATACCAGAAATTTCGCATGCAATTCGGTTGCATGAACTTTCAACAACCTCCCGAATCGCTGCAATTCCAACGATGCCAATTCAAATCTTGAAAGAATCGCAGGGGAATTGCATGCGAAATTGCTGGGCGCACATCAGCACACCAGGCACCACAGGTGCGGAGGGCGCCGGAGGGACCGGAGGGCACGGGCGGGCTTCGAGGCGCAGCGCCGAACGCAGTGAGGCCGCCTAGCCTCGCGGGCGGCCGGTCCCTCCGGTGCCCGGAACACCCGTGGGGCCACAAGCAACCCGGCCCAGCAGGCAGCCAACAACGACTAGGACTCGGAGACCTCGCCACGCGGCTCGCGCAGGGACAGGCCGCGGTAGCGGTTGATGGCCGCGCCCACGTCGATGAGGCGAGGACGCGCCAGGAACGCCGGGTAGGAGCGGGCGCCGAACTTACAGACGGCGTCCAGGCCCTCGGAGGCGAGGCGTCGGCCGAGCTTGGCCATGAGCTCGGGCATCGACTGCTTGCCGGCCATCTCCTCGAGGACGCCGCGCACGCACCAGGCGATGGCCTCGGCCTGCCCGGGGTCGACGACGGCGGCGACGTCGGAGATGTCGATGGTTGATCGGTCGATCGTCAGCACGGACGTGCCCGAGGCCTTGGTGCGCGGGCGGTCCACGCGGGCCTTCGCGGACGGCACGCGGGGTGCGGCCTCCCAGCTGGTGGGCGCGTCGGTGCGGGGGCGCGGCAGGTCGGCAACGACCTCGCGCGCGCGGGAGGTGACGTCGAGGCAGCGGTAGTTGTCCATCATGAGGACCCGGTCGGCGGCGTCGAGGAACGCGCCGGAGCCGCCGACGACCATGATGAGGGAGACCCCGGCCTCGGTGAGGGAGGTGACGCGGTCGACGAGGGGCGTGATGGGTTCCTTCTCGGCGGCGACCAGGTCGCGCATGCGGGTGTCGCGGATGAGGAGGTTGGTGGCGGAGGTGTCCTCGTCGATGAGGAGCGTGCGCGCGCCCAGCTCGAGGGATTCGATGATGGAGGCGGCCTGCGAGGTGGAGCCGGACGCGTTCTCGGTGGAAAACGACGTGGTATCGGTGCCGCCGGGCAGGTGGGTGATGAACGGCGAGATGTCGACGCCGGTGACGGCTCGGCCGTCGGCGGCGCGCACCTTCGTGGCGGTGGGGTCGGTGGCGACGAGTTCGCGGCCGTCGCCGGGCACGTGCGCGTACACGCCCTGGGCGATGGCCTCGAGGAGCGTGGATTTGCCGTGGTAGCCGCCGCCCACGATGAGGGTCAGGCCCGGGGGGATCGCCATGCCGGAAACCTCGCCGGCGTGCGGCAGGGTGACGGTGGCGCGCAGGGTCTCGGGGGCGCTGAAGGCGACGACGCCGTCACCCGTCAGGGGTGCCTCGGACACGCCGGAGCGACGCGCCAACAGCGCCTCGTCGGCGACGAAGGACACCCAGCCGCGGTCCTCGAGGATCCCTTGGAGGGCGCGGTAGTCCTCGTAGGCGGCGACGTGGCCGAGGAGGCGGGAGCGCTTGCGGGTCGTGTCCGGGTCCTCGGACACGAAGTCGAAGCAGTCCATGACGATGTTGGGCACGTCCACGTCGAAGAGGCGGGCGGCGCTCTTGCCGAGGATCGTGCGGCCTCGCGCGGGGAGCTTGACCTGGAAGCGGACCTCGACGCGGTCGGGCAGGACGGTCGCGTAGGAGCGCTGGAGGATGAGGGCGCCGGCGCGGGCGATGGACACGTCGCGCGCTCCGCGGGCGCGGATGGCCTCGTCGAAGGAGCGGGCGATAAAGTCCGCGGCAGCCAGGCGCGCGTCGGACGAGGCCAGGGCGGCCTCGGGCAGTCCCATGGCCTGAGGCGTCGACCAGGCGCGCAGGGACGAGGGCGGGGCGTAGGGGTCGGCCTGCACGTGATCAATCGCGAGGGTGAAGTCCCCGTAATCCCAGGCACCCAGGGCGTTCTTGTAGAAGCCGTAGGGGCGCCCGTCCGCGTATCGCAGCTGGTCGAGGAGGTCTGCGTCGGTTCCGGAGGTGGCGCGCGAGGGGGCTTCGTATCGGGGAGTCATACCCTCAAGAATACAGGCGGAGCCTGCGGGAACGGCGTCAGCGCACGGCTCATCGAGCACTGAGGAAATAGGCGAGGACAATGCCAAGAGGCACGAGCAGCTGGAGCGATGCGCATATGGACGTGACGATCACCGCAGTATTCGTCAGCGACTTGATGTCCTCCGGCGCTTCCAGGTCCTTCGCCTTCGTGCGCAGCGTGAAGGACCACACCATCGCGGGGAACGAGAGAAGCAGATAGAAACACAAAAAACTGACGCCAGCCAAGATCATGGCGAGCTGCGCCTGGGAACGCAGGCCCGTGTAGGCCGCGAGGAGTGAGCTGGCGTAGTACGGCTGGGCATAGACCGGCACGGGCTGACCGTACGCCGTCCCACCGGGCACACCGTACGACGGCTGCTGGCCGTACGCCACCTCGGGCTGACCGTACGACGCGGATGCCGGGCCATAGGGTGACTGCTGCGCGTAGGGGTCCTGCGCACTCGCGGGATTAGAGGCGTAGGGGTAAGCAGGATCGCTCACGGTGCACTCCCAATTGTTCTATGCGGACGAGGTCGAGGCTTATCGTAGCAGCGGCCATCAGCCGCTATGCGTTGGGGCCCAAGGAAACTCGCCGTTTCCTCGGGCCCCACACGTTATGATGCGTCAGCTATTGGCGGCCGCAATCCCGCCGATAATCACCGCCACGATGACGAACAAGACAGCCGCAACGATGACCGCAATGTGAATGATCGAGCAGATCTTCGCAGCCGAGCGAGCGCTCTCCACATCGGCCATGACGTCCATCGGGGCACCCAGGACCTTGGCGTCCTCGGCCAGCTTGTTGGCCCAGAACCACATGCCACCGGCAAGCAGGAGGCCGCCGATCAGGAAGCTCACGAAAGAGAGCATGCGGGCCGTCGAAGCGTTCGAGCGGATCTTCTCAATCTCGGGGCTGGTGGCGTAGGCGGGCTGGCCGTAAGACTGCTGCTGATTCTGGCCAGCGGCAGGGTAGGCGTTAACGGGATCGCTCATGAGTGACTCCAAATGGGTTGTGTTGATCGGATACAGCTGCCATCGTAGCCGAGGCGGGAGCAAAAGCAAAACAACTCGGCTTTTAGTTACCACGACCACATCGGCCGCCTCTGGGTCGCTAGCGCATGTTCTCCACGACAATCAGCAAGATGATCAGGCCCACCTGCAGGAGGAGCAGGCCGGCGCAGATGCCGCGCGCGAGCTTCACCCGCTTCATGACGTCTTCGGGAGCGTTGATCGCCTGGGCTCGGCTGCACAGACGCTGCGCATGCACGCAATCACCCAGGAGGAAAATGACGGGCGCCGCAATGAACCCGACAAAGGCCATCCAGATGGCGAAGGTCGCGCTGGACTTGAGCCGAGAGAAAGCCAGCTGCCGGATCGTGTCGGGGGACGCCTGCGCCGGCTGGCTGGCGTACGCGGCCTGCTGATTCACGCCGTACTGCGGGACGCTAGCCGGGGCCGGCTGCATCGGCTGAGCAACGGGCGCGGGCTGCGCCTGGTAGGAGCTCGGCTGGCCGTAGGACGGCATCGGCTGGGCGGTGCCCTGCTGGGGATACCCGGCAGGGGTGCCGTACGCCGACACCGCGCTGGCGGGTGCGGCCCCGCCGTACCCGGGAGCGTAGGGCGACTGCTGCCCGGCGGGCGCGACGTTCACGGGCGCACCCGTCGGAGGCGCAAACTGCGCGGGGGCGGGAGCCTGCGGCGCGGCGGGAGCGTTCGACCACGACGAGGCGGACGCTCCGGCTTGGGGCGCGACCGGTCCGTCGCTTTGCTGCGGCCAGTCCCATCCGGCCGGAATCGCCCGCGAGGGCATCTGTTCGTCACTCATATAAACAACCAATCAATTCGTAGAATCCACGAGCCAGACAAGGAGGAAGGGGACGGCGATAATGAGAACGAGCAGCACGATCCCAATAATCCCGCAGATGAGAGCCGTCGTTCGCGCGCCTCGCACGTCCCTCAGCACGTCCTCGGGTGCTCCCAGGCTCTCGGCCTCACTGACGAGGCTCATGCTCCAGAACCACGCGCCGAACGACAGGATCGGCCCCAGCGTCACAAAGCTGACGAAAGACATGATGCGCACCATGGACGCGTTTGAACGCACGCGCTCGACGGCGGGGTTCAGGGCGTACACGACCTGGCCGTACATCGGCTGCCCATAGGAGGCACCCGCGCCATACGACGCCTGAGCGCCGTACACAGGTTGCGTACCGTATGCGGGCTGCTGCCCTGCGGGGGCCTGTCCGTATGCGGGCTGGTACCCGTATGCAGGCTGGGTCCCGTACGAGGCCTGAGCACCGTACGCTGGCTGGCTGCCGTAGGGGGTCTCGCCGCCCGGGCCGTAGGGGTTCGTGGGATCGCTCATCAGTAGCTCCGGTCAGAATGTGGGATCTTTTCCTCCCACATCATACGAGCAACCGCTGCAGCTCGGAAGATCCGCCTCATTTGCCCGTCTCACCACTAGCCACAACCCGGCGCAACCCTCCCCTGTCGCCGACACACCCGGCCCGCCCCGGCCTCGTCCCACATAAAACGGCGCGAGGGCCGGTTTCCCGACCCCCGCACCACCCGACAAACGGGCGTCACGTCACAGCATGCAGGACACGCAGCCCTCGACCTCCGTGCCCTCCAGGGCCATCTGGCGCAGGCGCATGTAGTACAGGGTCTTAATGCCCTTCTTCCACGCGTAGATGTAGGACTTGTTCAGGTCACGCGTCGTCACCGTGTCCGGGTAGAACAGCGTGAGCGACAGGCCCTGATCCACGTGCTGGGTGGCCACCGCGTAGGTGTCGATGATCTTCTCCGGGCCGATCTCGTACGCGTCCTGGTAGTACTCCAGGTTCTCGTTCGACATGTAGGGTGCCGGGTAGTAGACGCGGCCGATCTTACCTTCCTTGCGGATCTCCACGCGGGACACGATCGGGTGGATCGACGACGTCGAGTTGTTGATGTACGAGATGGAACCCGTCGGAGGCACGGCCTGCAGGTTCTGGTTGTACATGCCGTACTTCGCGACGTCGGCCGCCAGGGCCTCCCAGTCCGCCTGGGTCGGGACCTTGATCGACGAGGCGGCGAGCAGCTCACGGCACTTGTCCGTGGTGGGGGCCCACTCCTCGTCAATGTACTTGCGGAAGAACTCGCCGGACGCGTACTTCGAGTCCTCGAAGCCCTCGAAGCGCTCGCCGCGCTCGCGCGCGATCGTGCACGAGGCCTTGATGGCCTCGAACAGGACCGTCATGAAGTACATGTTCGTGAAGTCCAGGGCCTCCTCGGACCCGTAGTGCACGTGCTCGCGCGCCAGGTACCCGTGCAGGTTCATCTGGCCCAGGCCGATCGCGTGGCTCATCGCGTTGCCGCGGGCAATCGACGGCACCGAGCCGATGTCCGACAGATCCGAGACGGCCGTCAGGCCGCGGATCGCCATCTCGATCGTCTTCGAGAAGTCCGGGGAATCCATGGTCTTCGCGATATTGAGCGAACCCAGGTTGCAGGAGATGTCCTTGCCGACGTGCGAGTACGACAGGTCGTCGTTGTAGGTCGAGGCCTCGGACACCTGCAGGATCTCCGAGCACAGGTTCGACATGGTGATGCGGCCCTTGATCGGGTTCGCCTTGTTCACCGTGTCCTCGAAGACGATGTAGGGGTAGCCGGACTCGAACTGGATCTCCGCGATCGTCTGGAAGAAGCGACGCGCGTTGATCTTGCGCTTGTGGATGCGGCCATCGTCCACCATCTCGTGATACTTCTCCGTCACCGAGATCTCGGAGAAAGGCACGCCGTAGACGCGCTCCACGTCGTAGGGGCTGAACAGGTACATGTCCTCGTTCTTGCGGGCCAGCTCGAACGTGATGTCCGGGATGACGACGCCCAGGGACAGCGTCTTGATACGGATCTTCTCGTCCGCGTTCTCACGCTTGGTGTCCAGGAACTGCATGATGTCCGGGTGGTGCGCGTGCAGGTACACAGCGCCCGCGCCCTGACGCGCGCCCAGCTGGTTCGCGTAGGAGAAGGAGTCCTCGAGCAGCTTCATGACGGGCACGACGCCGCTCGACTGGTTCTGAATCTTCTTAATGGGGGCACCCGACTCACGCAGGTTCGTCAGCTGCAGGGCGACGCCGCCGCCGCGCTTCGACAGTTGCAGCGCGGAGTTGATGCCGCGCGCGATCGACTCCATGTTGTCCTCGATGCGCAGCAGGAAGCAGGAGACCAGCTCACCGCGCGCCGCCTTGCCGGCGTTGAGGAAGGTCGGGGTGGCCGGCTGGAAGCGGCCCGTCATGATCTCATCGACGAAGCTGCGAGCCAGCTCAATATCGCCGCGCGCCAGGTACAGCGACACCATGGCGACGCGATCCTCGAAGCGCTCCAGGTAGCGCTTACCGTCGAAGGTCTTGAGCGTGTACGACGTGTAGTACTTGAAAGCGCCCAGGAACGTCGGGAAGCGGAACTTGTGGGCGTAGGCCTGCTTGTACAGCTCCTTAATGTCCGCGAAGTCGTACTGGTCCAGGACGTGCTTCTCGTAGTAGCCCTCGTCCACCAGATACTTCAGCTTCTCCTCCAGGTCGTGGAAGAACACCGTGTTCTGGTTGACGTGCTGGAGGAAGTACTGGCGAGCCGCCGCACGGTCCGCGTCGAACTGGATGCGTCCGTCCGCGTCGTACAGGTTAAGCTGCGCGTTCAGCGCGTGGTAGTCCAGCTCCGGGGAGGGAGCTTCCTCTACGCCTGTGTCGGTGTAGTTTTCTGCCAAAACTGTTCCAGTCCTTCGCGAACTCTGGAGACGTCCTCGGGCGTGCCGAGGAGCTCGAACTTATACATGTGGGGGACCCCCAGCTTGGCCGCGATAATGTCGCCCGCGATGCAGTAGGCCTTGCCGAAGTTAGTGTTTCCCGACGAGATAACGCCCCTGCACAGGGCCCGATTGTCGGGGTCATTGAGGAACCTGATGACCTGCTTGGGCACAGCTCCCTTGATATTTCCGCCGCCGTAGGTGGGCACGATGAGCACGTACTCGTCAGTCACGCGCAGGGGTTCATCCTTGGGGAGCAACGGGATTCGCGCCGCCGGGAGACCGAGCTTTTCAACAAAACGGCGGGTGTTGCCCGTCGCCGACGAGAAGTAGACGACGCTGCCCATGGTGATCCTTCCTGCTAGGCGGGATGCTGAACCTCTAGTGTCTCACCCCCGAGGCCCGCTCGGGGTTGCCTCGCACGCGTGTCCCATCCCATGTGGGATGATCGACGAGCCCGGTTTGGCGGGTGAGCGTGGTCGGCGGCGGTGCGCGTAAGTGGTCGTGGGCGGCGGGCCCTCACAGCCAGTTCGCCGCTTATTTCCCTATGTCCACCGAGGGTTCGAGCCCCGCTCATTCGAGCGCGTGCGCTCTCTTTTCTGAAGGCTACGCCCCGGCCTCGTTCCCGCCCAGATACGCGAAAGCCCCGGCCTCGCGGCCGGGACTTGTCGGCGCGACTCAGGCCTGCAGCGCCAGGGGGGCTGCGGCGGCGACGGCCTTGATGCGGTCGGGGCGGAAGCCGGACCAGTGGTCCTCGCCGGCCACGACGACGGGGGCCTGCTGGTAGCCGAGGCCCTTAATGAAGGCGAGGGATTCCGCGTCCTGGGTGACGTCGATCTTCTCGTAGGAGACGCCCTGCTTGTCGAGGGCGCGGTAGGTCGCGTCGCACTGGGGGCAGCGGGGCTTGGAGTAGACGGTGATCGACATGTTCGTGTCTCCTTGCGGCTCAAGGCCGGACGTTGGCATCCTGCGTTGTCTTTCTGGCGGCTCGTTCGCCGCGAACACCACAACACTACACCTCGTGGCCACCCACGCAAGCGACCCCTAGATGTTGTGTGCGCCGCCCCTACTGTGGACGAGGCGGGAGGGGTCTGTGGATGGAGCGAGCGGTCAGGATCTCGGAGGCAACTTTGCGGTTTGTCGCCCCCTCAACACAGGTGGGCGAAGATGCGCGCAAACATTGGGGTTTGCAACTAACCCACGGGCATATCTAGGGGCTTCCAACACCCTCACACACACCTGTGCACCCTGTGGACAAGCACATCACCACCCTGTGTATAACCACCTGCCAACCACCTGAAAGATGTCGAGCATCACACTCTTTGGTGGATACCTTGGGCGTGTCGCACCCGAACATCTAGGGGTCGTTGGCGACTAAGCGCCCCTAGATATAGGGGTTGGTGCCACTTTCGGCGAAACGGCTGGAATCCTGCGGAAAGGCGGTCGATGCGCGCCCGCCTGAGGCACCCACGGGCGACCCTGACGGTCAGCACACCCTAGTTCTAGGTGCCGGAGTGGACCCTAGATCTAGGGGCACGACCCACACCTGAGATAAGGCGCAGCCCAGATCTAGGGCGCACCACTGGCTCAACATCTATATGCCGCTCCTAGGACACCGCACGCACCACGCAGCCCCAGCCCCTCACGCAAGTCGCATGCAATTCCACAACACAAGTGACACGTTGCAACGGACTGGAACAAAGAAGCATGAAACTTGAAGGGAATTGCATGCGAAATTACTGAACAGCGACCAGAAACGCCGCGCACGACCGCTGCGGACGGATCCGCGTGGCTCGTCGACCTAGTTGCGGCTTCATCGGGCTGCACGGCCAACTCACAACGACCCCCAGCACTACGCCCCCAAGTCCCCATCGGTACAAAACTCGCCCAGCACAACCCTTTCAGCGGCACGTCCGGTACAAAACTCGCCCAGCACACCAAAAAACGCCTATTTTGGGCCTTTTTCAGCGTGCTGGGCGAAAATATTCACGCTCACGGCTCAACCAAGCTACGCAGGGCGAATTTTGTCACGCACATGGCACGTCAACACAAGCAGTTTGAAAGACAAATCGCCCCTGCGCGAGGTATTGGGGGCCATCGTGAAACTTTTTTCGCCCACGCACGCCCACAAGAGCCATTTTTGGCCCATTTCGACTGAGCTGGGGCGATGTTTCTTTCAGACAGGACGAGACGACCGGACGACGCCGGTGTGGAGGGTGCCGGAGGGCACGACCACTGCGCCCGTGGGCGGCGGCAGGGCCTGGCCGGGCAACACACAGACACCCTGACCGATTGGAGGCCGCCGCGAGGCCTGGCCGAGCTTCGAGCCGACGAGCCGAGCTGCCGATCAGCGACCCCGGCCCCACTGGTGTGGAGGGTGCCGGAGGGCCCGGAGGGCCTGCCGCCGCCCACCGGCACACACAGCGGCCCGGCCCATCAAGGCAACCCACGCGGCGCCCGGAACACCAGCGGGGCACAGCAACGCCGGAAATCAGGCGGCGCCACAAGCAGCGCCGCCAGAACACGCGCAGAGAGATACCCCTACAGCCCCAGGAACGCCTTGATCGCGGGCATTTCGCGCACGGCCTGGACCAGGCCGGCACGGTAGGTCGCTTCCAGGCGCTCGCGCCGCGACTCGGTGTTGTTGATCCACAGGTTGTCGGGGGTGAACACGTAGGCCTGGCCTCGTTCCTCGAGCTCGAAGAGGAGGCGACGTCCCGCGTTGTAGCGGTCGGGGCGCCGGGCCACGCCCTCGAACACGGAGGGGAACTGACGGTAGGCGGTGCGCAGGAGGGCACCGACGCTGGCGGGCATGGGCCCCTTCACGAAGTCGCGGGGACGGGTGAGGACGACGAGGAGCTTGCGGTAGCCCTCGCGCAGGGGCTGGTCGAAGGGCAGGCCGCCGTTGGGGCCGAGCGCGCCATCGACGTAGATGTCGCCGTCGATGTCGACGGGCGGCATGAGGATCGGCAGCGTGGAGGAGGCTCGGATGATGGGCCCGAGCGTGTCCAGGGTGCTCATTTCTTCCTTGGAGAACCAGCGTTCTTCGCCGCGCGATGCGTTGAAGGCGGCGACGCGCGTGGTGGCCGGGTTCGCCAAAAACGTATCCATGTTGAAGGGCAGGACGCCGTCGGGGTAGCAGATCTGCTGGTAGATGTACTCGGCGTTGAAGTAGCCGTGGCCTTTGCGGAAGTGTTTGAGCCCGCCGAATTCGGGGTCCTCGACGAGGTCAACGAAGGTGTCGTGGGAGCGCTGAGCGTCGCGGGAGGTGAAGTTGCACAGGTGGCTGGATCCCGCGGAAACCCCGGAGATATGGGGGAAGTTGATGCCTTCGGCGATAAGTCGGCTCACGAGCGCGGCTGTGTAGGCGTTGCGCATGCCGCCGCCTTCGAAGACGAGGGCGGTGTCGTCGATGGTGACCATCGTGGCGATGGATTCTTCGGGGGTCGGGTAGTGCTCTGGCGTTTCCTTCACGTGTCGACCCTACCGCCGCGCCTCGAACCTACGCGCGCGTATGCCCGGTGAAGACCACGTAGTGGTAAAAGAAGAAGCGGAACGCGGTGCCCAGGGCGAATCCGACGACGTAGACGGCGATGTTGTCGGCCAGCGCCGAGGTCAACCCGAGGATGTGGTGGGTGAACAGGAGGCAGAACTGGGAGATGCCGATGCCGCAGGCGTTCGCGAAGAAGAAGAGGATGGCCTCACGCGTCGCGTTGTCCTGCGTGCGGCCGCGGTAGGTCCACAGGCGGTTGGCGATCCACGAGTACAGGGTTGCGGTCGCGGCGGCGACGAATTGCGCGGTGTTGGGGTGCCCGGCGAGGAAGCCGAGCGGCCCGTGCTGGAGCAGGTTGAACAGGCCGGCGTCGACGACGAAGGCGGTGGCTCCAACCATGCCGAATTGGACGAATTCGCGCACCCAGGCGAGGAGTCGCTGCGTGAGGCGCAGGGACGAGGCCGGGGCTGCATGTTCGAGCGCGGCGGATTCGCGCGAGGGTTGTTCGTCGATCACTCCCCTAGTGTCGCATGCCTGCCCGCTCGCTTCTACCGTCAGTTCAGTATGTCGGCATCACCACGCCACCCCCCAAAAGTCGCACGTAATTCCCCAACGCCCCTTCTGAACACCCCCTCAGAAACCGCGGAATTTCAACGATCTGATTTCAAGATTTGAAAGAGACGCAGGGGAATTACGTGCGACTTTTCTGAGCAACCACGCCTTGGCTGCGCCATGACAGGCCCGCACGCCGCCAGCCCGCACCCGCGGCGACCCGCCCCCACGCCCGCCCCTAAGATGGTTCCCATGACTGAGACGACCCCGCACCACGCACCCCAGGCCTCGCCGACTCCCCCGGTTGCCCCGAAGCGTTACGGGTACCGGGTGCGCGACCAGTTCGGGCAGCATTTTGATGACCCGTGGGATTGGCTGCGCGACGCAGACAATCCCGAGGTCAGGGCGCATTTGGAGGCGGAGAACGCGTGGGCGGACACGGTGACGGCGCCGACGCGCGAGGCGGCAGCGCGCCTCGTGGAGGAGGTCAAGGCATCCACGGCGCTCACCGACGTGACGGTTCCGATCCGCGAGGGCGAGTTCTGGTACTTCCGACGTTTCGCGGAGGGCCAGTCATACGCGACGCATCACCGCGCACCGGTGGAGCGCGACGAGGCAGGCACCCCGATCCCGCTCGTCCCCCAGCCGGGCGTGCCCGCCCAGGGCGAGGAGCTCCTCGTCGATGAGAACGAGTGGGCTCGCGGACAGGAGTTTTTCCGCCTGGCGGACATGTATCCCTCCCCGGATGGGCGCCTGATCGCGTGGGCGCGGGACACGAGCGGGGATGAGCGCTACACGTGGGTCGTGCAGGAGGCCTCGGGCCGCGTCATTGACGAGGCCGTGGTGGACGCCGGGTACGGCTTCGCGTGGGCGGATGATTCACAGTCCTTTATCTACATGGGTGTGGACGACGCGTGGCGCGCGTGCGACGTGTGGTTGCACCGCGTGGGCACGCCGCGCGAGGCCGACGAGCTGCTGTTGGTCGAGCCGGACGAGGGCTTCGAGATGGGGTTCGCGCCCTCGGGTTTCCCGGGGCACGTCGTCATTCACGCCTCGTCGTCGACGGCGGGCCGCGCGTGGCTGTGGCTGCCCGCCCACCCGTCCGTGCGCCCGCTGCCGCTGATGCCGGTGCGCCCGCGCACGCTGGTGTCGGCGGATTCGGCGGGCGACCGCCTGTTCATCGTGCATACGGGGCTGACGCAGGAGGGCTCGCTCGCGCAGGCGATGCTGCCCGCAGGGGGTTCGCCCGAGGCCTTGGCGCGCCTCGGCGTCACGTCCTCCTCCGCGTTCTCGCGGGGTTCCCTGGCGGATCGCACGCCGGGCACTCCCCTGCCGGAGGACGAGCCCGCACCCCTCGCGCCGTTTGAGTCCTGGGAGCCGCTGCGCAGCCCCGGCCCCGGCGAGCGCATCACCGACGTCGAGGCCCACGCGGACTACGTGGCGCTCTCGCTTCGTTCGGACTCTCTGACGCAGATCGACGTGTGGGACCGCCGCGAACAGGCGCCCACGTGGCGGCGCGTGGAGGTCGACGCCCCGGTGCGCACGATCGCGACGGTGCCGACCCCGTGGACCGATCCGCTGCGCGTCGAGTTCCAGTCGCAGACCGTTCCCCCGACGGTCGCGGAGGTTTGCCTGCGCACCCCCGCCCCGGCCTCGTCCCCCGAGAGCGCGGTGCCCGAGAGCACGTCCCCCGAGACCACAAGCGAAAACGCGGCCCTGAGCGTGCGGAACCTGCGCACCCACCAGTCGCCTGGCTGGGACCCCGCCGAGTACGTCGAGGAGCGCGTGTGGGTGCTCGCGCGCGACGGCGCGACCCGCATCCCCGTCACCCTCATCCACCACCGCGACGCGCGCCCGGACGGCACGCACGCGGGCTGGCAGATCGGGTACGGCTCCTACGAGGTCAGCTACGACCCCGAGTTCGAGACCCTGCGCCTGCCGATCCTGCGCCGCGTCGTCTACGCGATCGCGCACGTGCGCGGCGGCGGCGAGATGGGCCGCGCCTGGTACGAGGACGGCAAGGAGCTGGTCAAGGAGCACACCTTTACGGACTTCATCGACGTGGCCGACTGGCTGGTCGACTCCGGGTGGGTGGCGCCCGGCCGCCTGGTCGCCGAGGGCCGCAGCGCCGGAGGCCTGCTCATGGGCGCGGTCATCAACGCCGCCCCCGACCGCTTCCGCGCGATCCTGGCGGGTGTGCCCTTCGTGGACGCGCTGTCGACGATCCTGGACCCGTCCCTGCCGCTCACCGTCGGCGAGTGGGAGGAGTGGGGCAATCCGCTCACCTCGCGCGCCGTGTTCGACGCGATGAGCCGCTACACGCCGTACGAGAACGTGCCCGACGGCGCGCTCCTGCCCGCGATCATGGCGACGACGTCGGTCAACGACACGCGCGTCGAGTTCGTCGAGCCCACCAAGTGGGTACAGCGCCTGCGCGAGGCCACCGGCCAGGTGCCCTCCACGGACGAGGCCGGGGCCTCCTGCGCGCCCGCGCGTGACCCGCTCGAGCATCCGATCATCCTGCGCACCGAGATGGTCGCCGGGCACGCCGGCCCCTCCGGGCGCGAGGGCCGGTGGGCGGCGCGCTGCGAGGAGTTCGCCTTCGCGCTGGGCCAGGTGGGCGTCACGCTGTAACAGGTGGGGCGGTCTTCGTTGGAAGGCCGCCCCCCACTATCGCACTACGTGATGATGCCGCGCCCCCGCCTCGTCCCCTTTCCGATCAGGGAAGCTCGATGCCGATAGGATGAGGGCATGACGATTACGGCGGCGGCAGACGGTTCTTCCCTCGGCAATCCCGGGCCCGCGGGGTGGGCCTGGTACGTGGACGAGGACACGTGGGACGCGGGCGGCTGGCCGCAGGGCACCAACAACCTGGGCGAGCTGACCGCTATTCTGCGCCTGCTCGAGGCAACGGCCGAGACCGGCGAAGAGCTGCACATCCTCGCCGACTCGCAGTACGCCATCAACGTCGTGTCCAAGTGGCGGCTCGGCTGGAAGAAGCGCGGCTGGACGAAGGCCGACAAGAAGCCCATCAAGAACCTGGAGCTCATCCAGGAGATCGACCGCGCCATGGAAGGGCGCCGCGTCACCTTCGAATGGGTCAAGGGCCACGCCGGGCACCGCATGAACGAGCGCGCCGACGACCTCGCGCGCGCGTGCGCCGAGGCCTACCAGGCGGGACGCACGCCCGAGCCCGGCCCCGGGTTCGGGGGCGGCTCGTCGCGCGGCGCAACGTCCGCGGGCCAGGCGTCCGGGGGCGCTGCCTCCGCGTCCGCTTCGGTCGAGACGCACGATGCTGTGGAGTCCGGCGCGAGCACACCTGTCGACCAGCAACACGTCGAGGCCGACACGAGCACTGCGACGCCCGCTTCACACGAAGCCGCCACAGACGAGTCCACCACATCGACTTTCCGTTCGCATCCCAGCGTTTTCTCCGCATCCGCCGAGCCGAGCGAACCCGCCCAGGCGGCCCCGTCCTCGTCCGTGAGCGCGGCGACCACTAAGGACGCGATCGCCCGCGAGCGCGAGTTCATCCTGGCGTGGACCGGCGGCGACGAGGAGGCGCTGGCGGCCATGACCGACGAGCGCACGACGCGCATCTGGCCGGGCGGCGGCGCGACCACGACGCTGGCGGGGCCCTCGCCCACTTCCCCGGCGATCGGCCGCATCGACGCACACGAGCTGGGCAGAGCGTTCCTGACCCGCTACCGGGTGCGCTGGGAGGGGGGCGCTTCGCTGGAATCCAGCGTGTGGGTGCCGGCGACTTCTGGCGAGGCTCGCCTGATTATGGTGCACCACCAGTCGACGCTGATCTCCTGAACCGCGCTATCGCGGACATTCGCGGTACATACAACCCTCTCTTGCAATCTCGCACGTAATTTTCTCTGGTCAGTTTTCGCCTACGCCCAGAAACGTTGGAATTGCGACAACACTATTTCAATTACTGAAAGGTTGACAGGGAAATTACGTGCGACATTGGTGAGGAACCACCTCGTACAATCCGGAAACACCTGACACCCAAGCAAGACACCAAACCAACACGCCTAGCACTGCACCAGTTAGGGAGCATTACACCAGTTAGGGAGCATTACACCCCTTGGGAAGTGGTGTAATACCCCGCTAAATGGTGTTACACCACTTAGGAACAAGCCAAAACGCGGAAGGTGGCGCCGGCACACTGCTGATCCAGGCTGCGGCGCCCGTGGGCGGCGGCGAGGCCTGGCCGGGCTTCGAGATCGATCACTCCGAGCCGAAGGCTCGCGTGTGGCTTTTCGAGCGGGCGGGCCGCCGCCCACGGGTGCACCAAGCAGCCGGGCCCAGCAAGGCCAACCCCTCCGGCACCCGGAAAACAGCCGGGGCGCACAGCAACAAGCACAATAACGGGGGCGCAAGCCACCGGCCTGCGCCCTCACTCAGGCCCCTCCGTGAGCCCCGACGCGCTTACAGCTTGGCGCCCTCGAAGCTGAAGATGTCGAGGAACTTGCGCGCGCGATCCGATGAAGGATCGGCGAAGAACTTGCGCGGCGGGTCGACCTCGACGATGCGCCCCTCGTCCATGAAGACGATGCGGTCGGCGATCGCGCGGGCGAAGCCCATCTCGTGCGTGACGATGAGCATCGTCATGCCGGTGCGAGCCAGCTCGAGGACGACGTCGAGGACCTCGCGCACCATCTCCGGGTCAAGGGAGGCGGTGACCTCGTCGAGGAGGAGGATCTCGGGATCCATCATGAGGGCGCGCACGATGGCGACGCGCTGACGCTGGCCGCCGGAGAGCTGGCGCGGGTAGTCGTCGGCGCGGTCCGCCAGGCCGACGCGCTCGAGCAGTTTCAGCGCCCGCGCGCTCGCGTCGGCGCGCGATTCTCCCGCGACGAGGCCGGGGGCGAGCGTCAGGTTCCCCATGACGGTCAGGTGGGGGAAGAGCTCGTAGGACTGGAAGACCATGCCGATGCGGCGGCGCACCTCGGGCCAGGAGACGCCGGGCGCGGCCAGGTCTGCCCCGTCGAAGATGATCTGCCCGGAGTTGATGGGCTCGAGGCCGTTGATGGTGCGCAGGAGCGTGGACTTGCCGCAGCCGGAGGGTCCGATGATGACGACGACTTCGCCGTCGGCGACGTCGAGGGAGACGCCGCGCAGGGCGTGGTGGCCGCCGGGGTAGGTCTTGTCGAGGTCGACGAGGCGCAGCTGCGGGTCGGAGGTCAGTTCTGCCATGTTTTCTCCATGTGGCGTGAGAGGAGCGAGATGGGCCAGCAGATGAGGAAGTACAGCGCGAAGATCAGGCCGTAGATCCACAGCGAGGCGGTCGGATAGTTGAAGCGGTTGGCGTCGATGATCTGCTGTCCGACTTTGAGGACTTCGACGACGCCGATGAGGACGACGAGGGAGGTCGTCTTCATCATGCGGGTGATGAGGTTGACGGCCGGGGGCGCGAGCCTGCGCAGGGTTTGCGGCAGGATGACGCGGCGCATGGTCTGCCTCGGGGAGAGTCCCAGAGCGTAGGCGGACTCGTACTGGTGGCGCGGGATCGCGATGAGCGCGCCTCGCACGAGGTCGCCCATTTCGGCACCGCCCCACAGGGTGAAGACGAGGACGGACGCGGTGATGCCGTTCAGGTTGATCCCCGCGACGCGCGTGAGCCCAAAGTAGGCCACAAACAGCAGCACAAGCTGGGGCATGATGCGCACGAACTCGAGGTAGAGCTGCATGAGCCAGCGCAGGGGGCGCCAGCGCGAGCGCATGCCGAGGCCGACGAACACGCCGAGCACCAGCGACAGCACGACGGACAGCGCGGAGATGCCGACGGTGACGCCCAGGCCCTCGAGGATGCGCACGAGGTTGCGGCCCTCGAAGATGACGTTAATTCCCAAATCCGCCACGGCGCACCTTCTTTTCGATGAGTCGGGCCGCGATGGACACGGGCAGGAGGATCACCAGGTAGGCGATGACCAGGAGGACCAGCGCTTCGGAGGTGTTGTAGGACATGCCGATGAGGTCTTTCGCGACGTACACGAGGTCGGGCAGCGCCACGACGGAGACGACGGAGGTTTCCTTGATGAGGAAGATGACGTTGGCGGCGAGCGGCGGCACGGAGGTCGCGATGGCCTGCGGGAGGGCGACGTGGCGCAGCGTCTGCGTGCGCGTGAGGCCGAGCGCGGACGCCGACTCCCACTGGATGGTGGCGATCGAGTCGAGGCCGGAGCGCAGGGCCTCGGCCATGTAGGCGCCGCCCAGGAAGATCAGGCCGACGATCGCGCAGGTCTCGCCGCTCCACTTGATGCCCACGCGCGGCAGGCCGAAGTAGATGAAGAAGAGCTGCACGAGCAGTGGTGTGTTGCGCGACAGCTCGACGTAGGCGGCGGCAAGCTGGGCGGCGACGGGGATCCGGTACTGCCGGATCGCGGCCACGAGCAGGCCCACCGCGAGCGAGCCGACGATGCCGATGGCCGCGATCCGCAGGGTGAGGATGGCGGCGTCGACGTACAGGGGCGCGTATCGCGCCAGGATGTCGAGATTCATAGGAAAAATCTGGGACGAGGCCGTGGCCGGTCCGGGCGATCACCCGCGGCGGGCGGACCCGGGAGGGGCCACGGCCTCGTACCTGTCAGTTGGTGGAGGTGGTGTCCACGCCGCCTTCGACGACGAGGTCGTCGGGGGTCGCGGCGTCACCGTAGACGGGGGCGAGGGTCTGCTCGTAGTCCTTGTGGAAGAAGTTTTCCTTGCCGAGCTCGACGAGCTCGTTGTTCAGCCAGTCGAGGAGGGCGGTGTTGCCCTTCTTGACGGCGGCCGCGATGTAGCTGGTCTCGCCCAGGCTCTTGATGCCGACGCTGAAGCCCGGGTGCTGGATCGCCCAGGCGATGACCTCGGTGTTGTCGGTGGAGAAGGCGTCGCCTCGGCCGTCCTCGAGGGCCTGGTAGGCGTCGGAGTACTGGTCGTACTTCTGGAGCTTGACCTCGGGGTGGTTGGCCTCGAAGTAGGCTTCGGCGGTCGTGCCCTTGGTGACGATGAGGGTCTTGCCGGCCAGCTGGCTCACGTCGGTGATTTCAGCCGAGGTGGGCGAGACGACGCCGAGGGAGACCTTGAAGTAGGGGTTCGCGAAGTCGACCTTTTCGGCGCGCTCGGGCGTGACGGTGAAGTTCGCGAGGGTGATGTCGACCTTGTTGGAGGCGAGGACCTCGGTGCGGGCGGCGGCGTCGACGGGGACGTACTTGGCGGTGACGCCCAGGTCGGCGGCGATGCGGTCGCCGTAGACGACGTCGTATCCGGCGGGCTTGCCGTCGGCGTCAATGTAGCCGAAGGGGGCCTTGTCGGAGAAGATGCCGATGACGATCTCGCCGGCTTCCTTGATCTGCTCGGGGCTGCGGTCGCCGACCTGCGCGCTCGACGAGGAGGACGAGGAGGTGGACGCGCCACCGGAGCATGCGGCCATGCCGAGGGCTGCGACCATGGCGACGGCGGCCGTGGCGAGTCGAAGGAATGGCTTCTTGCGTGCGTGAGTGGCGCTCATGAGGGCTCCTAATCTGCGGTCTGGAATAAAGGACGCCGGGGCGTTCGTCCTCGGCGTTGATGTCGATGCTTCCACCGCGGGACGACATTTGCGAGGGACATTTCCCGTTTTGAAACTATGTGACAAACGAGCACGGTGACAAACCGCGAAATTCCGGGCCAGGACCAAGGGCCCAACAAAACGTGGAAGTCGTCACGCTACGGTGCGCCCGCTCGCAATTGGACGGACAGGCACGCGAAAATTGCACCCATGCCCAAGCTACCGCGCACCGTGAACCTCCCCGTGCCGGCTAGCCCTACCCGCCGCGAGATCCTCGAAGGCCTGCGCTTGACGGCACCCGTGGCCGCGGGTTACATTCCGCTGGGCCTCGCATACGGCGTTCTCGTCATCCAGCTGGGCCTGCCGTGGTGGTTGGCTCCGTCGCTGTCCCTGGCCGCCTACTCGGGATCGGCCGAGCTACTCGTCGTTACCCTGGCCGCGCAGAATACGCCGCTGGGCGTCATCGCGGTGACGATGCTGCTGGTGAACTTCCGCCTCTTGTTTTTCGCTTTCTCGTTCCCGCTACACGTCATCGAGGGACGCTTCGCGCGCCTCTTCTCGATGTACGCCCTCGTGGACGAGGCCTACGCGCTGACCGCCGCCCGCCCGAACGGGTGGACGAAGCCTCGACTGCTGGCGATGCAGGTTCTCTTTAACCTGACGTGGTTGATCTCGAGCCTCGTGGGCGTGTCCGCGGGTTCGTTGATTCCCACGCAGATCGAGGGCCTCGACTTCGCGCTCACGGCTCTGTTCATCACGCTGACCCTGGACGCGGCGCGCACGAGGCGCGAGCTGCCCTCGATCCTCCTGGCTGGCGTATCCTTCGCTGTGGCCATGGTGGTGGCGCCGGGCCAGCGCCTCCTGGTGGCGCTCCTGATGTTCGTCGCATGCCTGGTGGTTCGCCACGTCCTTCATCGCCGAGGCATCCTGCACTCCGCGGATGAGCTGGCCGAAGGGGGTGCGCAGTGACTCCGACGCTGGGCTACCTGCTGGCGCTTCTGGCGCTCACTTTCGTCATCGACTTTACGTTGCGCGCTCTGCCGTTCAAGATCCTGGAGCCGCTGCGCGATTCGCGCTTTGTCTCCGACATGGCGGTGTGGATGCCGCCGGGCATCATGCTGATCCTCGTGCTCTCGACGCTGACGCGGGGAGCGCAGGAGGCGGGCGACCGTTGGTGGGCGGCGCTGGTGGCGACGGGCGTGACGGTCGCGGTGCACCTGCTGAGCGGCCGCAAGCTCCTGTGGAGCGTCGGCATCGGAACGGTCTGCTACGTCGCGCTGCTGAACTGGCTCTAACGAAGTCGCACGAACGGGGTGTCACGAGCTGGCTCTGACGAGGTCGCACGAACGGGGTGTCACGAGCTGGCTCTGAGCCGCGCTCCAGCTGCACTGACAAACTGCGCCAAGCCGCGGGCGAGCGCAGGATACCCCCTCAAAGTCGCAGGTAATTTAACTTGGTCATTTTTCGAGGCACTCCACAAACGTTGCAATTCCAACGACCTAATTTCAAAGCCTGAAATACTCGCAGTGGAATTGCATGCGACATTGTTGGGGAACCACACATGGCAGTCCGACCTTTTACACGCACGTTAACGCGCATGTTCAGGGACTCACCTGCGAGTACGCGCACCACGATGCCTAAATCCGCCAAAGTGCAGACCCATTGCCTCAAAGTGACCGATTTTCGGCGTTTTTTGCCCAATGGGTCTGTAGTTTGGCGAGCACACCGCCCCACGTCGCCCCTTCACCGCCACCAAACGGGGGAAATGACGTCATTAGAACCACGACACGCCGGCGACACGCCGACAGCCAGCTTCTAATGCTGCAAAACCCCCACCGCTAGCAGTGCGGAGGACGCCGGAGGGCCCGGAGGGACAGGATGCGGCACCCGTGGGTGGCGGAAGAACGGCAACTGGACACACGCACAGCCCCACTCCCGGTACAAAACTCGCCCAGCAGCCCCCTTCTCGCCGCATGCGCGGTACAAAACTCGCCCTGCTCGCCCAAAATGGCCCTTTTTGGCACGTTTTTCGCATGCATGGCGAACTTTGTACCGCTGTCGTCACCAACAAGCCACGCATGGCGAACTTTGTACCGCATGCGAGGCAGAGACAGGGCTAGCCATCACAGCCCACCAGGCCCCACTGGCGCGGAGGGCACCGCAGGGACAGGAGGACCAGGCTGCGGTGCCCATGGGCGGCGACGACACCACCGCCAGCCAAATCTCGCACGTAATTTATCGCGGTCATTTTTCGAGACGCCCCAAAAACGTTGCAATTCCAACGATGCAAATTCAATGTTTGAATGAGCCATAGAGGAATTACGTGCGAAATCAATGAGGTGGCGGCGAGGCCTGGCCGGGCTTCGAGCCGGCGCGCCGAGCGAAGCTCGCGGCGCGGACGGCTCGCGGACGGCTCGCGGGCGGGCCGCCGCCCACGGCCACACCAAGCAGCCCGGCCCAGCGGGCGGCCGGGCCCGACGGCACCCGGAACACCAGCGACGCCACAAACACCGCCACGGCCGCCACCCAAACACAAACGGCCCCAACGACACCGCCACAAAACCGCTACCATTGTGTCCATGCACACAGAGTCGTACCTGCACCATGGTCACACCGTTTACGAGCACCGCCTGGACGTGCCGCTTGATCACCTGCGCCCCGCCGGCGCGGACAATCCGACGATTCAGATTTTCGCGCGAGAGGTCGTGCGCAAGGGCCGCGAGGACGCGCCCTACGCCGTGTTCCTGCAGGGTGGCCCGGGCTACCCGAGCCCGCGTTTCGGCACGTTTACCGGTGGGTGGATGAATCGTCTCCTGCAGGATTACCGCGTGGTGCTCCTCGATCAGCGAGGCACGGGCCAGTCGACCCGCATGGACGCCCAGGCGCTCTCCCACTTGGACACGGACGAGGAGAAGGCCGCGTATCTGCGCCACTTCCGCCAGGATCAGATCGTGTACGACGCGGAGGCGCTGCGCCGCGAGCTGTGCGGGGATGACCCGTGGACGACGCTCGGCCAGTCTTTCGGCGGGTTCATCACGACCTCGTACCTGTCGCTGGCTCCCCAGGGCCTGAAGGCCAGCCTGATCACGGGAGGTCTGCCCGGCCTCGTCCATGTGGACGACATCTACCGCCTGACGTATGAGCGCACGGCGGCCCGCAACCGCGCGTACTTCCAGCGCCATCCGGGCGACGAGCGCACGGTGCGCGAGCTGTGCGCGCACCTGGCGGACACGGAGGAGACGCTGCCGACGGGCGAGCGTCTCTCCCCCGCGCGCCTGCGCATGATCGGCATGATGCTGGGCGGCCAGGGCAACACGGATCAGCTGCACTACCTGCTCGAGGGCCCGTGGACGTCGGTTCGAGGCGAGCGCCGTCTCTCTTCGCAGTTCTTGGCGGCGATCGGCTCGCAGGTGGATGTTGCGCCGATTTACGGTTTGTTCCAGGAGTACATTTACGCGTGCGCGACGCCGGACCTGGTGGGCACGGCGACGGGTTGGGCGGCGGATCGCCTGGCCGAGGAGATCCCGGGCTTCGCGAAGGACGCGAACCCGCTGGACGAGAGCGAGCCCTTCTACCTGACGGGCGAGCACTTCATGCGCCGCGTGTTCGACGAGGACCCGGGCTTGGCGCCGCTGAAGGGCGTCGCGGAGATTCTCGCGTCGACGACGGAGGCGGCCCCCGTGTATCTGCCGGATGTGCTGGCGCAGAACACGGTGCCGGTGGCTGCGGCCGTGTACTACGACGACATGTTCGTGCCGCGCGAGCTGTCCGTGGAGACGGGTGAGCTGATCGGCGCTCGCCACTACATCACGAACGAGTACCAGCATGACGGATCCGCCTATTCGGGCGGAAAGGTCGTCTCTCACCTGCTTGACCTGCTCGCGGATTGATCCGCGCGCTCCCCGATTGAAAGGACTGGCCATGGCCGCCTCATCAACCTGTTCTTGTCCGTGTACTGGCTCGGTGGACCCGACTCGGGTCGCGGGGTTTGCGGCTGGCGTGGGCACGACTGTCGCCTGGTACGCCCTGCCCGATTACGTGCGTTCGCGTCCGTTGCGCGGTCTCGTGAAGGCGGGCCTGCTGGGGGTGCTCGGCTGGTCGATGGTGGCGCAGCTGCCGGAGGGCGCGGAGCTTCCGCCCTACGACGATGAGGACGCGGATTGCTCGAAGTCGTCCCCCGTGGCGGGCGAGGATCCGCTCGACGGTGTCACGGAGGCGGACCCGGCGGAGCTGGCGGTTCTGGCGGGTGCGGCGCTGGGATCGGCGATGATCACGGTCGGCGTGGAGCGCTGGCTGTTCCACCGCGGTGAGGCTCGCCGGGCGCAGGGTACTCGTTTTGCCCACACGAGGCAGGGGCTGGCCCTGGGCGGTCTGGAGGCGGCGTTGACCGCGCTGACGTTCGGCGCGGGAGCTGTGCGCGAGAGGCTCTCGAAGGGCTGACGTTTCGTCTATAGTCCCGCGCCGACGAGGCCGGGGCGCAGCGATCGGGTCCATGCGCGTGAGCGTGCGGGCCCGACGTGCGTCAACTGCCCGGCGCGAGTCGCCGGATCTGGCGCGTGTCAGAGGGTTCGCGCGGTGATGCGGCGCAGGGCTTGGCAGGAGCGCCAGGAGTTGAGGAGCCCCATGGCGAGGGGCAGGGAGACGAGGGCGGCGAGGAGCGCGGATTCGGTGGCGACGGCGATGCCACCGACGGCGAGGAAGCCGATGAACCAGGCCAGCTGCATGCGCGCGCAGGCGGTCATGACGGCGCTGTCTTGCCGGGCGGCGTGCAGGGCCGCGTGGGACTCGGAGAAGATGACGAGGTCTTCGTTGCCGTTCCATTCGTGGCGCCAGCGGCGGGCCACGATGAGGAGTGCGGCGAGGAGTGCGAGGAGGATGAGCCCTCCTCCGAGGATGAGGGCAAGTGCGAGGGCTGCGAGCGTTTCGAGGATCGTGTCGGGCATGGAGGAGAGCTCGACGATGGCGACGATGGCGCTGACGGAGACGATCAGGAGGACGGTGACGACGTCGATCGCGATGTTGACGCGGCCCTGTGTTCGTTGACCGGCGCGCACGCGGTTGTAGCGGCGCAGCTGGTCGTTCCCCAGGCGGTAGGGCCGGGGCGCGGCATCGAATTGCAAGGGCTGATAGGTCACGCCCTCACAATAGCCCTGTCCGGTAATTTTTCGCGCCTTACAAAGCAACCGTCAGACACCCAGTTGGACACTTTTTCGATGGTCAGAATATGAAGATTCCTGGCCATTATCGCTGAAACTACGCGGCGACAGGGGTCAGCGGGTGAGCGCCATCAGTCCGAAGAGGATGAGTCCCGCCAGCACGATCATGCGAACGAAGTCCACGACGGAGCTCCCCAGGTCGGGGAAGCGCTTGCGCAGGATCCTGAAGGTCAAGCGCACGCCTCGCGGGAGGACGCGATTGAAGAGCGCGATCTGCGCGAACGTCATAAGGTAGCCGCTCAGCGACATGACGGCGTACAGGAGGAAGAAGAAGATCGCGAGCTCATCCGTCATCACACGCAGGGTCGCGACGTAGCCGATTCCGCAGCCGAAGCCCGCGAAAATGGTGAAAATCCAGGCTTTGTCGAGGGCGAAGGTCACGCGCTTGAGCATTCTGCGGTAGGCCTCGGCGACGGCCGGCTCCATCTCGATGGCGTACGAGGAACGCCCCGCCCCCTTGAGCGGGTGGGCCAGGGAGTCGTAGGCGAACTTCGCCTCGGCCAGGTCAGGGGCGTTTGTGGTAGCACGCCCGAAGGCCCACTGAGCGCCGTTGGGTTCCACGGGTGCCCACAGGCACCCGTACGCCATGAGGAGTTCGACGTCGTTCGGAAGGCCGTCGGTGGCGATCTCGGAGACGGGCAGCGCCTCCTCGTAGCGTCCCAGGTCGACGAGGCAGAGGGTCAGTTCGCGGGCGATTTCGGGGGATCGGGGGTGCAGGCGCATGCCGGACGAGGCCGTGGCCTCCGCGTCCGCGACGAGGCCTTGGCGGCGCTGGGCACGCGCGATGAGCGCGAAGGGGTCGGCCATGTCGTTGCCGTAGGCGCGTGCGCGCGTCGCGTATTCCTCGCACAGGGGGTACAGGCCGAGGCGGTCGGCGCAGGCCGCGGCCTGGATGTCGCGACGGTAGCAGGCGTCTTCGCCGACGACCTCGAGGGATTCGAGGACGGACAGGGCCGCGCGGTAGTCGCCCCTGGCGAGGGCCTCGTCAACGTCGGCGAAGGTGGGGGTCGTCATGGCGAACACGATACCGCCCCCACCCTCGCCGAGGTGACCTCGTCCACGAAACACGTGCCACCAGCGTCGCCGCAAGCCTCGCACCCACTATCCTGGACCCTATACGCGAGGCCGCCCCGGCCTCGTCCGTCCGACACTGTACGTAGAGGAGCCCCCATGGCGACCGAGCCCGTGTTCGAGGCCATCAACTGGAACAAGATCCAAGACGACAAGGACCTTGAGGTCTGGGATCGCCTGACGGGCAACTTCTGGCTGCCTGAGAAGATTCCGCTCTCCAACGACCTGCCGAGCTGGAAGACCCTCACCAAGGACGAGCAGCTCATGACGAACCGCGTGTTCACGGGCCTGACCCTGCTGGACACGCTGCAGGGCACGGTCGGCGCGGTGTCGCTGATCCCGGACGCGCGCACCCCGCACGAGGAGGCCGTCTACACGAACATTGCGTTCATGGAGTCGGTGCACGCCAAGTCCTACTCGTCGATCTTCTCCACCCTGCTGTCCACGGAGGAAATCAACGAATCGTTCCGCTGGTCGAACGAGAACGAGGCCCTGCAGAAGAAGGCCGAGATCGTCAAGTCCTACTACGACGGCGACGACCCGGAGAAGCGCAAGGTCGCCTCGACGATGCTCGAGTCCTTCCTGTTCTACTCGGGCTTCTACGCGCCCATGTACTGGAGCTCGCACGCCAAGCTCACCAACACGGCCGACCTGATCCGCCTCATCATCCGCGACGAGGCCGTCCACGGCTACTACATCGGCTACAAGTACCAGCTGGCCGTGAATGAGTCGAGCCAGGAGCGCCAGGACGACCTGCGCGACTACACGTACTCGCTGCTGTACGAGCTCTACGAGAACGAGGAGCAGTACACGGAGGACCTGTACGATCCGCTCGGCCTGACCGAGGACGTCAAGAAGTTCCTGCGTTACAACGCGAACAAGGCGCTCATGAACCTGGGTTACGAGGCCCTGTTCCCGCACGACGCGACCGACGTGAACCCCGCGATCCTGGCGGCCCTGAGCCCCAACGCGGACGAGAACCACGACTTCTTCTCGGGTTCCGGCTCGTCCTACGTGATGGGCGAGGTCGTGGACACCGAGGACGAGGACTGGGACTTCTGATCCTGCCAACGCGGCCGGGCTGTGCGCAGCCCGGCCGCGTCGTGTGCCCGGCCACGTTGTCTGTGCGCGCTCCCTTTCCGGCGTTCCCCCCAAAAAGTCGCACGTAATTTAACACGGTCATTTTTCGACATGGCCCACAAACGTTACAATTCCAACGACTCGATTTCAATGTTTGAAATAATCGCAAGGGAATTACGTGCGACATTGTTGAGGAACCACTGGGCTGCAACTGAGAAAATCCGGCAGTCTAGCCGCACCGCCCACGTCGTCACGTCTCGCGGCGTGCGTGAGGCCTGCGCCTACTCGCGGCATGCCTTACGAGGCCTGCGCCTGCTCTCGGCGTCGCAACCACGCGCACACTCCGGCGAGGCCGAGCAGGGCGGCTCCTCCCGCGATCTGCGGGTAGACGCCGATGGACCCGGCCTTGGGAAGCACGCCGACCTGCGTGTCGACGACGCGGATGCCGGGGGTGCGATCCGCGCCGGGCAGGCTCCCTGATGCGGGCAGGACACGCACGGAGCTGAAGCCCTCGTCGGCGCCGAAGTCCGTCTTAATGACGGTCGTGGCGTCGGCATCCGTTCCAGCCTCGATATGGAAGGCGACGGGACGAGGCAGCAGCGCGTGCCCGACGGGCGCGCGGGTCTCCACGAGCCAGTAGGTCTTCCCCGTCTCCAGAGGCGCAGTCACGAAGCGCGACCCGCCGTCGAGGACAGAGACCGGGTCCCCAGCCAGGGCCTCGTTGTCGTAGATCGCGAAGGCCGCGCCGTCAAGCGGATACGTGCCATCGTCGTTTGGGGTACCGACCGGCTGCGTACCGGCCTTTTCGATGCGGATCGGGCGGGGACGCGCGGGCGCGCAGGCCTCGTTGTTGGCCTCGCCATCGTGATCGTAGGCACCCGTCACCGCGTTGTAGAGGCCACGACCCGGGGTCAGGCGATCGTTCGACGAGGCGCACTCGAGCAGCGCTTCGGAATACCCGGGGGCCGCACTGTCGCGCGCGACCTTCATGCGGATGTACCACGTGGAGGACGCGCCCGGCTCGATGGTCGCGCCCTCGGTGAGGACGTACGAGGAGGAGGCACCCTGCTCGGCCGCGGCATCAAGCGCGTCGAGGCTGGTCGCGACGGCCGCGGAGCGAACGGTCAGGCCAGGCGCGAAGTTCGGCGTGTCCGTCAGGCGGCCGGTCGTTCCCGCGAGGGTGCCGTCGTTCGTGGCCGTGATGCGGTAGGTGACGGTGATGTCGTCCGTCGTGGCGCCTTCGACAGATTCGAGGTCCTTCTGGATGCGCAGCTTGGGCACCTGCTCGCGGTTGGTGAAGGTACAGGTGATGGGCAGGGCAGCCCGGGACGAGGCCGGGGCAACCTGGGAGAAGTCCACGCCCCCCGTGTCGGCGTCTCGGGTGACGTTCACGCGCTCACCCACGCCGTTCAGACAGGTCACATCAACGAGGCTCCACTGCGCGGAGTTTGGGTCGTCACTGGTTGTCCAGGGGCCAAAACGCCCCGGTACCCCAAACTGCAACGGGAATCGGCCGGCGATGCGCGGCCCCGTCTCGGCGATGATGAACTGAGAGAAGCCCGGTATGAAGGCCCTGTATCCGGAGGACACCGCCCCGGCCTCGCCGTATGCGGTCGGGGTCAGGTTCGCGTCCTCGAAGGAGTTCCATCCGACGAAGCCGTCGGCCGTCACGCTCGTGGTGAGCGGGGTTCCCGTGGGCGCGGTCCAGTCACCCAGGCCCATCGTCGTGAAGGTGAACGGGGGGATCACATCGCCGACCTGCTCGGAGTCCTCGGTGACCGCTTTCGCGACGCGCACGTAGCGCTCCTGACTGAAGGAGCCGTAGAGGCAGCCGAAGGAGGTCTGATTTTCCTTGGTCGTGAAGGTGGAGACCGGGGTCGAGCCCGCGGGAGGGGTGGCGGGGCAGTTGCCGTCCGCGTTGGGCACAAATCCGTAGAGGACGAGGCGATAGGGGATCCCGTTGATGGTGATCGTCTGGTCCGAGGTGGTCTTCGTGATCGTCAGAATGTCATCCGACTGAGGTGTCTGGTCAGGAACACCCGCCGATCCCGGGTAATACTGAGGCTGGTCCGTATAGATGTCGTAATTCCCATTTCCTTCACCGACTTTCTTGAAGCAATGCCAGTTTCGATCAGATCGGGCGAGCGCATAGTAAGGGGCAGTCGATGGGCAGGTGCGCGGAGCAGAAGCGCGGGAGACCCACTCGTAGGGGCCACCTTTGCGCCGCACGGCAGTCGTGTCCGTGTCGTTGTCGGTTTCCTGCTGGTCGAAGGGGAAGGAATCTTCGAGGTCGCCGATGCGAATGTCGAAGGACGAGTGCACCCAGTGGATCTGGGAGTAGATCGGGAAGTTGTTGTGGCGCACCGCCCCAATGAGGAAGGTGCTGTTGAGCGGAACCGTCCCGGGGTTGTTCGGCTTATACCCGAGTGCGCTCGTCGTCGAGGTCGAAATCGCGTCGGGCGTGTATTCGCCGTAGTAGGGGTACCGGTAGTACGAGGCCATGTGGTAGTCCCAGGCGACGCCTCGGGTGATGTAGGACCAATAGTCGCCGCTTGTCGCCGTATTCGCATCGAGCCAGTCCTGGGAGTAGCCCGCGCGATAGGCGACGGAACGCTGGTTGGGGTCGGCGGAGTTGTACTTCGTCATGCCGGGCACGATGCCGAAGTAGGAGTTGTCAGCAACAACGGTGGTCCGGTCCGTACTGGAGTCGTTGAGGACGGCCTTACCGATTCGACCTTCGGATCGATTGAAGGTGATGCTGTCGGCGCCGGGGGTCTCGAGGGGAGCCTCCGCACGCGCTGCGCCGGGCACCATGACGAGGCCGGACAGGGCGAGTCCAGACAGAGTGAGCGCGATGAGGCCACGCGCGAAGAAGCGACGCGGGCGCGACGCGCCCACCGCTCGGCGGGTCGCATGGCCAGCCGTCGGTGGATGCTCGTCTCGGTAGGCGTCGCTTCGATTGTGGGCGCTGCCCTGCATGTCAGTGAGTCTCATACTGCCCCCACGTCGATATGGTTACTGGCTCACCATAACAATGGGACTTAGTTCCCGCATAGCCCTCTAGGTCAGTATTTATCCACACCCAGACGTATTGACCACAACACGCTCACTACGCAGGCCTCATAGACAACGGCAGCCAGGCCGAGCATATCGACCCCAAATGGCTACCAGCCTCACTTTTTGAAGATCTCACCCCATTCCCAGCCACCCAGCGCGGTATGCCCGGAACCATCGACCGTATGGTCGGAGATGCCGATTGTGCACTGCACAACACAAGTGAAAATGCATCGCCGACAGGGCCTCCACCCCACTCCTAGCCACCCTCCACGTAACAGCAGGGGCGCCCGCCAATTGGCGGGCGCCCCCGGTGTGTGTGATGTGAGAAAAGCTGGGCTATCGGGCCATCACAAGGCCTCTGCGACGCATCCACCCGCAACCGGCGGCCGCGCTAAGCAGGCACGCGGCCACAGCGAGGTAGGGATACACCCCGGCGGCGCCAGCCTTCGGCAGCTCACCGACCTGAGTATCGACGACGCGGATACCCGGCAGGGCGGCGTCGCCGCTCGCATCGGCGTCGGCGGGCAGGATACGCACGGAGGTGAAGCCTTGGTCGGGCCCATAGTCGGCCACAATGACGGTCGAACGCGCGTCATCGGTCCCAACCTCGATATGGAAGGGAACCGGGCGCGGCAGCAGGACATGTCCTGCGGGCGCGCGGGTCTCGACAAGCCAGTAGGTGACGCCCTTCTCCAAGGACGAGACCACGAAGCTGGATCCACCATCGAGGGTAGCGACCGGGGTTCCGCCGAGCTCCGCATTGTCGTAGATCGCGAATGCAGCGCCGTCAAGCGGATAGGTGCCATCATCGTTGGGCGTGCCCACGGGCTGGGTTCCAGCCTTCTCGATGCGTATCGAGCGCGGGCGAGCGGGCGCACAGGCCACGTTGTTGGCGGAGCCGTCGTGATCCTTGGGTCCGGCGACCTCGTTGTAGAGGCCGTAGCCCGGAACAAGGCGCTCATTCTCAGTGCGGCACTCGAGCAGCGTTTCCTTGTAG
>CAUSHZ010000008.1:0-45369 GCA_963531605.1 uncultured Actinomyces sp. | reverse complement strand
TGATCATGGCGATCGCGAAGGCCGCCAGGATCAGCAGCGGAAAGACCGTGACGGCGATGCGCGCACTACGGTCTTCTGAGGAAAGAACGGGGGATTGAGTTGTCACTGTGTCAGATGTGGACATGCCCCCATATTTCACCGATTGTTGAAATGTTCCCGTTTCAGTCTCACGTTGTGAACCTCCCAGTATTGAGCCTCACAGGTGGACTTCACTAAGCTAAGGCTATGCACAGTGCAGCGCCGCAGACTCACACAACGCCCGAACGCACCCCGGGCAAATCCCACAACCGCGCATCGGGGTACGCCCAGGGTCGTCCGAAGCCGCGCCACCACAACAACCCCCGTATGCGCAAGCTTGCCCGCGACGGCTGGATCTCCGACCAGCACGGCGCGTGGACGATGATGGCTTTCCCGCCGCTGCTCGGGTGGGCACTGTCCTTTACCTTCTCGTGGACGGTCGTGCTCATGCTCGTGGCGTGGGCGATGGCATTCCAAATGTTCTCCGCCGTGTGCCTGTGGGTCAAAACCCCCGCCAAGCGCCGCTCCCGGATTGCCCCGGCGGTCCTCACCTACGGAGTGCTCGCTGCGCTCCCCGGTGCCACCCTCCTGGCACTGCGCCCGCAGCTGCTGTGGTGGGCGATCGCCTTCGCGCCCCTGGCCTCGTCCGCGCTCTACCTCGTGTGGAAGGGCCGCGAGCGCTCCCTGGGTGCCCGCGCGGCCTCGATCCTGGCGGGTAACATCATGGGCCCCATCGCGTTTTCGCTGGCGGTCGCCGACGGTTCACCTTCTGCGGTGACGCTCCACGCGTGGGCCACGTGCGCCGCGTTCGGCCTGCACTACATCGGCACGGTTCCGCTGGTGCGCTCGATGATCCGCGGCCGCAAGGATCCGCGCTGGGCAATGGGTTCCACGCTGCTGCACGCGGCGTTCACGCTGTGCGCGGCCGTGGCGTGGTGGTTCGGCGCGCTGGCGATCTGGCCGGTCCTCATGTGGGCGTGCCTGAGCGCACGAGCGTGGGTGATGCCAACTCTGAACCGGACCCGCGCGCGCCCCTTCTCTCCCAAGCTCATCGGATTCAGCGAGCTGGGCTGGTCAATTCTCCTCATTGTCTCGCTGCTGATCCCTTAATCCGCTGGACCCGGTGAGTCGTCGTGGGCGCGTCCGCTGTGTCGGGCGAGCCCATTCGCACACGCCCTACGCGCCGATGCCCGCGGTTCGTGCAAACTCGGTGGCGACGGACAGGAAGAGGTCGTTCTGCTCGGGCGAGCCGACCGAGACGCGCACGCCCACGCGGAAGGGGCGCACGATGAGGCCGACGCGCGCGCACGCCTCGACGAGGCCGTAGACGTCGCCTCGGATCAGGTAGAAGTTCGACTGGCTGTCGGGGATGTCGTAGCCGAGGGCGCGCAGGGCCGGGATGATGCGCTCGCGCTCGGCGATGATCTCGGCGACCGCGCGCTGCACACCCTCGGCGTCCTTCAGGGAGGCGAGGGCCGCGGCGAGGGCGAGGGAGTTGACGCCAAAGGGGACGAGGAGGGCCTGGATCGCGCCGATCACCTCGGGATCGCCGATGGCGTAGCCGACGCGCACGCCGGCCAGGGCGTGGGCCTTGGAGAAGGTGCGCATGACGATGACGTTGGGGTGCTCCTCGATGAGGGGGACCGCGGTGCGCACGCCGGGCTTGGTCGCGAAGTCGATGTAGGCCTCGTCAACGATGATCATGACGTCGTCGGGGACGTCGGCGACGAAGCCGGCGATCTCCTCGTAGGTGAGGGCGGGGCCCGTCGGGTTGTTGGGAGAGCACACGATGACGGCGACGGTGTCGGGGTTGATCGCTGCGCGCATGGCGTCGAGGTCGTGGGTGCCATCCGGGAGGAGCTCGACGGGCACGGGGTCACCGCCCACGGAAGGAACGGCGATCGGGTAGGACTCGAAGGAGCGCCAGGGGAAGACGACCTGGCTGCCGGGCTGGCAGACGGCGGACAGCGCCGCGACGAGGATCGCCGAGGAACCGGTGCCCACGCACACCTGGTCGGCACCGACGCCGAAGCGCTGCGCGAGGGCCTCTCGCAGGGGTGCGGCCGTCAGGTCGGGGTAGCGGTTGATCGCCTCGAGTTCGCGCGCAATCGCGTCCAGGACCGCGGGGCTGGGCGGCGTCGGCATTTCGTTGGATGAGATTTTGACGGCGTCGGGCGCGGTCTTGCTGGGGACGTAGCGAGGCAGGGAGGCGACGGCGGGACGGATGCGCAGGTTGGTCATGTGTGTAGTCCTATCCCATGGACTTGGACCGTGCAAGCATCATCCCACTGCGCAAGAATGGAGAAATGGAATTTATTGCACGTCTATTGGCCACGATGGCCGGCCTGTGGGTGACGATCCACGTGGTCTCGTCAATCTCGATTGAGTCGTCGTCTGCCTCGCAGACCGTCATTATTCTGGCGGGCGTCGCCCTGGTGTTCACGGCGGTGAACTCGATCATCAAGCCTGTGGTGACGACGCTGGCGTTCCCCCTGTACCTTCTGACCTTCGGCCTGTTTGCCCTGGTGACGAACTCCGCGCTGTTCGCGCTGACGGGCTGGCTGTCCACGTCGCTCGGATTTCCCATGACGACGGGCGGCTTCTGGTCCTGCCTGGCCGGCGCGGTCATCACCTCCGTGGTGTCCTCGATCGTCTCTGGCATCCTGCGGGACAAGAAGGACGAGCAGGACTGACATCACTCCCTTCTCCGTCGAGGCGCATTACCCCTGGGTGATGCGCCTCGTTTGATAGTGGTGGATGGTGGTCTGCGTGTCCTGCGTGAGGCCGAGTGCCTGGGTGCGGTGGGCCTCGGCGGCAGCCAGGGCGCTCAGTCCCGGATCGGACGAGGCCCGGGCCGCGTCCAGGGTGCTTCGGATTTCGTCCACGTACAGCGGCGCGCTGTGCGAGGAGGGAACCGAGTCTTCGGGGTGAGCCGCGGCCTCGTAGTCGTGGAACCTGACGGTCGTCACGCCTTCCCCGCGGGTCGCGTTCCCGTCCAGACCGGGGACGATGTCGCCCGAGTTTTCGTAGGAGAGGACGGGAACGTCGCTGGGTGCAACCGTCGCCGTGGGCGAGCCTGCGGTGACGACGGAGACGACGTTGTAGCGTGCGCGCACCGCGGGGTCGGCGGCCAGCTGAGCCGCCATGATGCCACCCTGCGAGTGGCCGGCGAACTCGACGGCCTCCTCGGGCGAGATACCGGCCGCGTCCATGGCTTCCATGACAGCGTTGAGCTGATCCGAGGTCATTTCCGCCACGCCCTGCAGGTTGGTGGTCATGTCCTGGGGGCCTGACTGCCCGATCGCGAAAGATTGGGTGCCTCGAATGTCGACGGTCCACGAGCGGGTCGTCGTGCCGTCCTCACCCACCGTCACGTGTTCCTCGATGGCGATCTCTCCGTTGTCGGCGTCACCTCCGTGCATGTCGACAATGTGCTCGATGGTGTCCGCGCTGGTGGTGACGCCTGTGTAGTGGGTATCTGGTGCCGCGTCAGGCATGGCCGCGAGCGACGCACGGGTGCGTGCGTCGAGGGTGCCGGACGGAATATGGGCGGCCGCCTCGTTGCGATGGACACGAGTGTTCCCGTCCGTTCCCCGCACGGCGACCCCGTAGCTCGCCCCGTGCCCGCAACCAAAGCAGTTGTTATACAGGGCGGCTACCCAGGGCGCGGCGAGCGCGGCGATACCGGACGCGGGCTGTGTCGAGGTCGAGTTCAGGTCCTGGCTCACCCCCTGCCCGGCCAGTGACTGCGCGACGCCTCGGAACGCGGGCATGGAATTCACGTCGAGGGCAAATCTACCGAGGTCACGCTGGAACAATGCCCCGGACTCCTCGTCCCCATGCAGAGCAAAAGCGATACCGTCGATCGCAGCGTTCCACAGGTCTTTCTCCGCGATCAGCGACGACAGACCGGGCATCAGAACCGCGGGCAGCCAGGAGACCCCCGCGCGCACCGACGCATCCTGTGCCCCGTGGTAGAGAGCCACGCCACCGGTGACCAGGGCACCGCCTGGGGAGAGGGCGAACGCTCCGAGGCTTCGCCAGCTGAGCTGCGGCCCCAATGGGCTGCCGGGTACGGCCTCCCACAGGGAAGCGCCGGCCTCCGCGTCCGCGTAGGTGAGGGCCGCGTCCTGGAGCTTCCACCGCAGGTCGTCGACGCTGGTCTGAAGGGCGTCGAGGGCACTGAGGGCGGCGCTGATCGCGGCTATGAGGCCGGCGGCCGTCTCCGGGGCAAAGATCGAGGCCAGGTCGGCCTCGGCGAGGGCGGCGTTCAGCGCGAGGCGCGCGGGGCCGACCGAGAGGGTCTCTTCGTATGTGAGGAGGGTGTGCGCGGCGCACAGCTCGTTGACGTCCACGTGGAAGGACCCCGAGGAAACGGACACGTGTCGGTTCGGATCGAAAGCCACGGTCACCACGCCCCAAGCATGACGAGTTCGGGATGGAGTTCGGCTGATTCGGCGAACTCGGCGAGGCTGCGCGCGAGGCCGTGCGCCCGCTCCGCGTCAAAGGCGGGGACGAGGTCGAGGGCCTGTTGGATCTGGTCGAGGACTGCCTGAGCGCCGGCGACGGTCTCGCCGCAGCGCGCCCGGTAGGAGTTACCTCCCACTCCCGTCCACTGCGGGCACGTCGCGCCCGCGAGCACCCCGCGCAGGCCGTCGACGAGGCTCTGTGCGGCTTGGAGGGACAGGCCTGGGCTGGTCGGATCGAGAATCATGGTGTCTCCCGTCGTTGGAAGAGTCGTTGCTTGTTCTCGCACGCTACGCCGCCGCACTCCCCTACGACCAGCCGCGCGGCGCTCCCTGTGGATAAGCGCCTGACACCACCCACCCCTGTGGACGACACGCCCGAGTTCGTCGTCGACACACCCCACCCGGCCACGGCCTCGTACGTTACCCACGCCACGAACCGCCGAGCGGACTGGGCGTCCCGATGGCCCCTCGTTCTGGGAAGATAGGGGTATGAGCGACACGATGACACTGTTCTCCACTGCCCACGGCTATTCGGACCTGGCGGGCGGGGGTGAACCGCTCAGCCCGCTGGACGGCCGCTACCGCGCGGTCGCCGCGCCCCTGGCGAACTACCTGTCCGAGGCGGGCCTGAACCGCGCGCGCGTCCATGTCGAGATCGAGTGGCTGATTTTCCTGCTCGACAACTCGGTCCTGCCGGGCGCGCCCACGCTGACCGATGCCGAGCGCGACTACCTGCGCGCCCTCACCCGCGACTTCGGCGCCGACCACATCAAGCGCCTGGGCGAGTTCGAGGCGGTTACCCGCCACGACGTCAAGGCCGTCGAGTACCTGATCGGCGAATACCTGGAGGCTGCCTCCGACAAGCTGGGCACGGACACGAATCTGCCGTCCCTGCGCGAGGTCGTCCACATCTTCTGCACCTCCGAGGACATCAACAACCTGGCGTACGCGCTGACCATCAAGGCGGCGACCGTGCAGGTGTGGCTGCCCGCAATCCGCGCACTCCTGGATCGGCTGCGCGGCCTCGCCGAGGCCGGGGCGGCCGTCCCGATGCTGGCGCACACGCACGGACAGCCGGCGACCCCCGTGACGGTCGGCAAGGAGATGGCGGTGTTCGCGCACCGTCTGTCCCGCCAGATCAAGCGCGTCGAGGCCACGGAGTACCTGGGCAAGATCAACGGCGCGACGGGCACGTGGGCCGCGCACGTCGTGTCGGTGCCGGGCGCGGATTGGCCGACGCTGGCTCGCTCGTTCGTGGAGGGCCTGGGCCTGACGTGGAACCCGCTGACCACGCAGATCGAGTCGCACGACTGGCAGGCCGAGCTGTACGCGGATGTGGCGCGCGCGGGCCGCATCGCCCACAACCTGGCGACGGACGCGTGGACGTACATTTCGATGGATTACTTCCACCAGAACCTGGCGGCGCAGGGCTCGACGGGCTCGTCGACGATGCCGCACAAGGTCAACCCGATCCGCTTCGAGAACGCGGAGGCGAACCTGGAGGTGTCGAACGCGCTGCTGGATTCGCTGGCGTCGACGCTGGTGACCAGCCGCATGCAGCGTGACCTGACGGATTCGACGACGCAGCGCAACGTGGGCGTCGCGTTTGGTCACGCGGTGTTGGCCTACGACAACCTGGTGCGCGGCCTGGATGGCATCGAGATCAACGCGGCGCGCATGGCGGCCGACCTGGATGCGAATTGGGCGGTGCTCGGCGAGGCCGTCCAGCAGGCGATGCGCGCCGCCGCGATCGCGGGCGCGACCGGCATGGCGAACCCGTACGAGCGCCTCAAGGAGCTGACGCGCGGCCACGAGGTGGGCGCGGAAGACATGCGTGAGTTCATCGCGGGCCTGGGTCTGCCGGCCGAGGTGGAGGAGCGCCTCCTCGCGCTGACCCCCGCGACCTACGTCGGCCTGTCCGAGCGCCTGGCGCGCTGGGAGGCCTGAGATCTATCGGTTGGGGCGGCGGGTGCGCGGTTGGTCCGCGCCTCGCCGCCCGTGCCGTTTCTTCACCTCCCGACGAGGCCGGGGCGGGGGTTACGAGCCCGACTGAGCGCCGCTCTGGGCACCGGACTGGGGCGCGACGTGAGCGCCCGGTGTCAGCGTGGGAACCGGGTGCAGGTCCGGGTTCGTGTTGTCACTGACCGTCACATGCACGCCCGGGAACGCCTCCTCCACCGACGGCAGAACGAACTGACCGGGATCATCCAGGGGCTTATCCGTCGGCAAACACGCGGAGCGCGACCTCACGGCGATAGACTCCTCCGAAAACTTGAACTCGACAAGGCCGCCATAGTTGTCGATCAGCTGAATACCCCGAGTAGCATCCCTATCGATTTGCCTGTCAACCTGCACGGCCACCGCCCAATCGGGTTTGTTTTCTGTCACCAGTTTCTCGAGCCCTTCAAAGGACATCGACGGAGCCACCGTGGTGTAGCCAACCACCCGATACCCCTGGGTATCACCAGTGCCACACACCTGTACGTACGGCAGGCCCATCACCGTCAGCTCACCACCGGTCTCGGCAGCCACCGGCACAGCCATGCGCGATATCTCCGGCAGCTGACGGCTCGTGTACTCTTCAATGCTCACACGCTGAGGAAAGGGAACGAACTCAGCATCGCGTGACTTGGCTGCATGACACCCACCCAACACGGCCACCACCACGACCGCCGCGAGGCCAACGCGCGCTGGCGTCCACTTCATCGTCCTCAACTCCCCGACTGCTGTCCTGCATCCGTCGCCACCTGACGGAAAATCAGCGGATTCTTCTGCTTATTCGCGTCGTACGCGTCGACGACTGTTAAGCGAGGGAACATCTCTTGCACGGATGGGAGCGCAAATTGGCCGTAGATGTCCCTGGAACGCAAAGACGGCAGACACCCGGAGGAAAATTGGACAAAGATAACGTCATTCTCGAAGTGATCAAACAACAGAGAATTGCCATCCTGGTCGCTCAAACCGACGCTGCGCATGTGTCGCTCATCCCGAGGAACCGGATCAGACGTATACAGGTAGCCGTAGCGCTGAGCAGCTTCTCCGACAATCCTGCGCATATCTTCATATTCGATCAGCGGAAGATTAAAGCGGACCGCACGAATCTCGTACCCATTGACTTCTGACCGACAGGGACGAGTCTCCGAGTGACCGACGTCAGCGATGACCCCTCCCGATTCCATCGCAACCTCCTCGATGATGCTCATGTACCGAGGCATCACGTCACTGACGAAGGCCTCCAACGTCTGGCGTTCAGCCACGGGAACGCTTCCACTATCCGGATAGGGATCAGCGTCCGGCAGCCCCGGAATACACCCCGCCAGAACCAGAGATGCGCAGGCGACTGTGGCTGCCATCATCCATCGAGAGCTCATGCCATCACTCCGCCGACTGGGTGCCGCTCTGGGTGCCAGACTGGGGGGTGACGTGAGCGCCCGGGGTGAGCGTGGGAACCGGGTGCAGGTCCGGGTTCGTGTTGTCGCTGACCGTCACGTGCACGCCCGGGAACGCCTCCTCCACCGACGGCAGAACGAACTGACCGGGATCATCCAGGGGCTTATCCGTCGGCAAACACGCGGAGCGCGACCTCACGGCGATAGACTCCTCCGAAAACTTGAACTCGACAAGGCCGCCATAGTTGTCGATCAGCTGAATACCCCGAGTAGCATCCCTATCGATTTGCCTGTCAACCTGCACGGCCACCGCCCAATCGGGTTTGTTTTCTGTCACCAGTTTCTCGAGCCCTTCAAAGGACATCGACGGAGCCACCGTGGTGTAGCCAACCACCCGATACCCCTGGGTATCACCAGTGCCACACACCTGTACGTACGGCAGGCCCATCACCGTCAGCTCACCACCGGTCTCGGCAGCCACCGGCACAGCCATGCGCGATATCTCCGGCAGCTGACGGCTCGTGTACTCTTCAATGCTCACACGCTGAGGAAAGGGAACGAACTCAGCATCGCGTGACTTGGCTGCATGACACCCACCCAACACGGCCACCACCACGACGCACCACGCACCCACGCGTGCCGGGGTCCATTTCTTTGCCATGTTCATTCCCCCGACTGCGCTCCGGACTGCCCCCCCGACTGCGGACGCAACTCAGGATTCTCACCGCCGTTATCGTCATAGGCCTGCACGATTGTCAGATTCGGAAACATCTCTTCGGGGCTAGGCAGCGGATAGGACGAGCGCGGCACGTCCGGATCGAGAGGCTGGGACGGGAACATACACCCCGAATACAAATCAATGATAACGCGGTCATGAGCCTCGTGGTGATAGAAAATCAGACTATTCCCGTAGCCATCCCCGACAGCAACAGAGCGAGAGTTGAGTTTATCTCTGCGTACCGGATCCCACGAATATCCGAAGCCGTTACGCTGCGCCCCCTCGACAACAATCCGACGCAAATCCTCATAATCGATCGCAGGAATATACATCGTCATCCACTGGATTTCCATGTCGGTCGTGTCCGTCGTTGCGCAACCGTCAACTCGATTCTTGCCACTGACTCCTAGCACGCCACCGGTCTCGACGACGACCTCCTCGATGATGCCCAGATACCGGGGCAGGGTATCCCTGATGTGAACCTCCGTCGTCTGCCCCTCGGAGATCGGGATACTCCCACTGCTGCGACCAAAATACAGTTCAGCATCATCCGGCAGGCTCGGAATACACGCCGACAAAAGCAACGAAGCGCAGGCGGCGGTGACCGCCATCATCCACCGAGAACTCATGCCATCACTCCCCCGACTGGGCACCGCTCTGGGCGTCGGGCTGTGGGTCGGCTTGGGCACCGAGAGTGAGCGTGGGAAGGGGGTGCAGGTCCGGATCCATATTGTCACTGACCGTCACGGGCACACCCGGGAACACCTCCTCCACCGACGGCAGAACGAACTGACCGGGATCATTCAGGGGCTTATCCGTCGGCAAACACGCGGAGCGAGAACTCATGACAATGCCATTCTCCGAGTACTTATACTGCACAGAATTACCCTCACGATCGTTGAGGAATATATTCCTAGTCCCATCCTTCTGATACTCGTTCTGCACCCACACCACCGTCACCCCATCACGATGGCGAGCCTTCACAAGCTCCTCAAGCCGGTCAAAAGAAATCGATGGAGCCACCATGGTGAAACCACGCAGACGATACCCCTGTGTCGGCCCCACGCCGCACGTCTGGACGTACGGCGGACCAGCAATTCGCAGTTCACCGCCAGTCTCAGCAGCCAGCTGTTCAGCCATACGCGGCTCCTCCGACAGGTTGTGCCCCATGTATTCCTCCAGACTCTGACGCTCTCCAAATGACACAGGCCCACCCTGGCGTGAAATCCACACCTGGTTCACAACAGCAGCAGCGACCACCGCAGCCACAGCAAAACCGGCGCTCACCACAGTCCGCTTCTTCACCACCGTCAACTCCCCGACTGCCCACCACCGGGCTTCGCCTGGCGGAATATAGTTGTGTTCTCGCTGCCATCCTCTCCAAATGCCTCAACAAGCGTCACATCCGGTAACAACTCTTGCACCGTGGGTACGTGGAAGTACCCATTACGATAATTGGGCTTCTCAGCAGGCCGACACCCCGAGGAAATACTGACGGAAATAACGTCATTGTCAAAGTGAAGGAACTCAATCGAGGAGCCGTCCGAATCCGTGACCTGAACACGCCGTTTCTTGAGTTTGTCTACGGGCTCTGGATCTGACGAGTAGTCGAAACCGTTACGCTGAGCGCCCTCCCACACCACTTGACGCAGATCCTCAAAGTCGATCAGCGGAATAAACACACGCCCAAAACTAATACGGTAGAGGTTGTCTCCCTGTTCCCCACAGGCACTACTACGACTCTCTTCAGCTGTACCAACCGTCCCACCAGCTTCCATTGCGACGTCCTCAACAATGTCGACGTAGCGCGGGAGCGTCTCCTTCAGATACGCCTCCACCGTTTGGCGCTCCGACATGGGAGCGTTCCCCTCGTTGTGCCCAAAGTAGGCGTCGGCATCATCCGACAGGCACGACGTCACGAGGAAAGGCAGAGACAAAACCACAAGACAGGACAGCATCTTCTGTCTCATCACCGCTCCTTAGTCCCCGCAATCACTGCACCAAGGTCGTTCAGTGCATAGTTTTGCGTAGCATCATCTTCCGGTGCCACGAAGTACATCGAATGATTGGCATAGCTATCCCCCTCACCCGACGTATACCCGCGCGCTCCAGTCGCATCTCCTGACAAATGCCCAATACCTTCGAGGTCCCTGGGGTCCCGACCGAAATTCCAGTCTGTTCCCATTCCCAATACCCCGTCGAGATGTGTGATCCCCGAGACCCAGACATGCTCTTTGTCGACACCAAGGGATTCCACGGAATGCACACCCGCCCCCGGAGATCCCGTGTACGCAAAGTCGTCAACGACCCCTTCACCGATGTCACGCATTGCGAAGCCGCCGGTCGTCGATCCGTAAGAATGAGTAATTCCGCTCTGGTGCACGTCGAGCCCCTGCTCCGCACGCCACGTGTGGATGCCTGTCATGAAGTTCCTAAGGGGGTCCGCCCCCGCCCCAGCACGGCCAGCGAACATGACACTCCCATCAGCTCCTGCCTGAGGAGCGTGATAGTTCATCCAGGCAATGGTCGCAACCTTGCTCTCATCGATTTTTCCTTGCTCAGCCGCAGCAGCTCTCAGATTCTGGGCATAGCCAACATTCAGGCCAGCGGAGTCACGGCAATTGGTGGTTCTTCCCGGAACAAGCGTAGCGACATGGTCTGCATGATCGACGTCTCCGATGGCAAGGGCGGCGCGGACGTTTTCTCCCGGTTTACCTGGCTGCAGTGCAATGAGCGTCACGTCATCGTCTCTCAGCTGATCGCGAAGAGCTCTCAGATCCTGCAGACGATTCCATGCATCGTCCCTCTGTTTCCTGAGACCACTGATGTACGTCGGATCACCCGAAGCCATCGCAGTCTTGAGAGCAGCATCTAGGCGCCCGTACTCGTTCTCAGCCTCACCCAGCAACCCCGCTCCCGGGATATGTTCTCCCGCCAGATTCTTGGGGCCCAGAAGCACAAGCTCATTCGCCCTCGCCCGCGACGCCATGTCGATGCCGTCCAGGTTTCCGTATTTCTCGGGATCCTTGCTGATGAGCGCAGCACGTTCAGACTCGGAGAGTAAGCCCCACCAGACAGACACTTCCTCGCGGGTCCACGAGGGGTCGGCGTCGTCGGCCAGGCCCGCAGAGGCCGAGTGTCGTCCCTCGGACATAGCGTACTTCCCGTCAGCCAGAGCCTTATATCGGGGCCCTACCGTATCCTCCGCCTCTGTCGCAATCGCGATCGCATCGCTAATGAGATCACGCATCTCCAGATACTTATTTCCACGACTGGGATCTTCTTCTTCCGCCGGTACCGCTTCTAGATTCGCTTCACCGGACTCACTGATCGTGGCATTGATTTCTGCCGCGACCTCCCACGCGGACTTTCGCATGGCCACAACCCGGCTCACGTACCCGTGCAGCTCTGCGGTCGCCAGCGCGTATTCGGTGAGTTCGTTGAGGCGCGAGTCCAGCTTGTCCTGGATCTCGGTGAGCCGCTGGCGCATCCGGTCAGGCGCCTCGCCCTGAGATCGGATGTCGTTCGCGGCGTGCTCGAGGTCGGTAATGATCTTGCGCGTCTCGCGCACCTCGGCCTCGATGAGGTCCTCGGCCTCGATGATGGCGTTGTGGTCCCAGCTCTGAATGTCCGCCCAGGTTGCCATTACTGCTCCTCCCTCATGCGTCGCAGATCATCCATCGTCATTGCCGGACCGCCATGGGCGGTCTGTTGGAAGGTCACCGCAGCGTCGTTTTCGTTTGCGTTGTAGGCGTTGATCGAGTCGTTGACGGACTGGGAGAAATCGTCCAGGTCACGCGTCAGCGCAATGACCGCGCCATCGATCGTCTCTCCGGCACTGCGCCCCTGTCCTGCGAGCGGGCTCCCGCCAACCCCGGAGGAAATGGAGTCGCCCGCCGTTGCGACGGTCACCGACTGCAGTCTGCCGGACAGATCTCTCGTTCGGTCACGCAGGACTTCGAGGTCCCCCTCTTCGATGACAAGATCGCCGGCCATGATGCTCCTTCGACGTCACTTCGGTGCTGTTAAGCCAGACCCTACCAAACGGTCACAAGGCGAACAACAGCGCCCCCAAGGGGTGGGACACCCCATTCCACCCAGGGAACGAGGCCGACTCTCGCCGGCCGGTCACGGTCTCCAGGCGGGGTCGCACTCGGGCGCGCCGTAGCGGTCGTAGAGCTCGTCGGGGCGCGCGATCTCGTCGGCGAAGCCGAGGGCGCTCATGTCGACGACGGTGTCGGTCTGCGCGCCGGGGGCCTCGAGGTCTCCAGCGTCGTCGTGGGCGCCGAGGATTCGTGCACGCACGCTGACCGGCGCCATCTCGGGATTGTTCCAGGTCGCTCGGGTGATTGCGTCGAGGGCGCGCGTCGCTGCCTCGCGCTCGGACAGCGCGTCCGAGGAGGCCACGACGACGTCGATGGACACGAGGGAGGGGCGCCCGAAGCCCTCGCCGACCTCCACGTGGACGACGCGGCGCGGCGCGCGGGCCGCGCCCTCACCAGCCCCGGCCTCGTCGACGCGGAGCGGGAAGCCGGAGTCGAGAGCGGCGGTCGCGAGGTCCACGAAGCGCTGCGTGCGCCCGGTGCCCCGCGTCGAGGACAGGGCGCGCCACGCGATGCCCGCGCCCAGGGCGCCCACGCCGAGCGCGCCGATCACGAGCGGCCCGGCGATCTGCGGGAGCCGACCGCGCAGGCCCGAGGAGGCCGCCTTGTTGACGGGGGTCGAGACGCGCATCCATCGGCGCACCTCGCGCAGGGGGGCGTTGGGGTCGGTCATGACCTGTCCTTTCTGAGGGAGGAGAGGGCGGAAGCGATGCGCGCCGGGAGGGCCGCACGGCGCCTGGCTCGTGCGATGCGGGGCAGGCGGGGTGCCGTGACCGCGTAGTCGATCGGGTAGGTGGCGGGTTCGAAGGAGGTGGCGCGTTCAAGCGCGGCGACCGTGTCCCACGTGCTCTCGGCGGTCGGGGTCAGGATGTCCTGCCAGATCTCGTAGTGCATGACGCGCGTGGGCTCGCCCGGGGCGGGCAGGAAATCCTGCAGGGCCGCCATCGCCGAGGCCAGCCGGCCCCACGGGGTCACACGGACCTTGCGCTCGAGGAGGCGTACGGTCTCCGTGTACGTCGAGGAGGAGTGCGCGTAGTAGAGGGGGCGGGTACGAGGCCGCACGAGGCTTCGTCCGACGGTGACGCGCCGGTCGGGGGCGCGGTCGGGCGAGCCGTCGAGGCTCGGCATGACGTCCTGGTCGTGGTAGACGGCGACGGTCACCACGTCGGGGCGCACGCGAATGCGCCGGTTCGGGCCGCCCGTGGACAGGATGCCGGCGACGTTGACCCCGGCCTCGTCGGGAGGGACGGAGGCGAGGGCGGCGGCGACGATCCCGCCCTGGGAGTGTCCGCAGATGAGGACGGGTTCGCACGCCCACCGCTCGGCGGGCACGCCGTCGCGCTCCATGGCGGCGTGCAGCGCGCGCACGACGCCGACGCTCATCGCGCTCTCCAGGCCGAGCATGAGTCGGATGTTCGTCTCGACGTCGGCCGGGTTGTTCGTGGAGCGCCACGTCATGGACTCGGTGCCGACCAGCGAGAGGAGCCATCGGCGGGCCTCACCTTCGCCGACACGGGTGATCTTGACGGCTGGGCCGATGGTGCGCGACCAGTAGAGCTCGTCGATGTCGGCGCACATGTCGGAGAGCAGCGCGGGTGCGTCGACGCGGCGGATCTGGGCCTCGGGGTGGCCGGGCAGCGGGTCCTGGAACGCGGGGTCGGCGTCGGAGTCGCGCAGGAGTGCGACGTGGACCTCGCCGCCGCGCAGGGAGCCCACTGCCGTGCCGATCGTCAGCATGCCGGTCATGAGGGCGTCGTATCCGCGCCTGGGGATGAGGGGCAGCATGCGCGCCATGCGCCCGTCCTTGTCCGCGCCGAGCGCGACGACCGCTCGCGCCCACGCGCGCCCAACGGTCGCGGTGCGCCGGGCGACGTGTGAGAGGGAGCGGATAAGGAGGGTGTCGAGGCCCGGGGTATCGAAGAAGATGCGCTGCGATTTTTCGCTGATCGCGGTGCCCATGTCGTCAGAAAGGGAACGCGCGCGGGCGCGAACATCCTCGGGCAGGGCGGAGATTTCCGCGAGCGCGCCGACGGCGACCGTGGCCGCGAGGGCGGGCACGACGGGGGCGACTTTGAGGCGCAGGTAGAGGCCGGGGTAGGCCTGGGGGACGCGGCGGATCGCGCGGTAGTGCCGACGCGGGCGTCGCTTCATGTCCCCTCCTTATCTGTGTTCTGCCTCCACCCTACGGCTGGCCGGGCCCGGGCGCGCCGCATTGGGGGACGCGTGTCGTCACCCCCACAGCGCTCGGTTCTCCACACCCCTTGACACCCATACCCCCTAGGGGTACCCTCACTTCCATGAGCAACGAGCACGGCTACCACGGCAACACCGAGAATCATCTCGCGCGCCTGCGCCGCATCGAGGGACAGGTGCGCGGCCTGCAGCGCATGATCTCGCAGGGCGAGTACTGCATCGACATCCTCACGCAGGTCTCCGCCGTCCAGTCCGCGCTCGATTCGGTCGCGGTCAACCTGCTCAAAGACCACATGAACCACTGCGTCGTCACGGCGGCGCGCGAATCCGACGAGGCCGCGCAGGCCAAAGTCGACGAGGCGGCCGCGGCCATCGCGCGCCTCATCAAGTCCTAACCCCAAGGAGAAATCATGACCACCGAGATCGATCGCACCATTGAGCTGTCCGTCGACGGCATGACCTGCGGCCACTGCGTGATGAGCGTCAGCGAAGAGCTGAGCGAGATCCCCGGCGTGAAGAACGTCGACGTGATCCTCAACTCGGGCGCCACCTCCAAGGTGACGGTCCTGACCGACACCCCCCTGGACGACGCGGCACTGAGCGACGCGGTGTCCGAGGCCGGCTTTAAGCTGGTCGGCATCGCGCGCGACTTCTGAGGTTTTCCACGCCTCAACGACGAGGCCGGGGTGCCTTCCCCGGCCTCGTTTCCTTTCGCCGAATATATACCCCCGGAGGGTACCCATGTCCAACAACTCCGTGACGACCACGTCCGCGGTCGCCCCTTCTTCTCCTGAGGCCACCCCGGCCTCGGCCCCCGCTCCTCAGGTCGGCGAGGGCACCCGCGCCCACGCCGCCGACCTGCGCTCTCGACTTATCGTCTCCGCGCCGCTGGGCATCCTTGCGATGATTCTGTCGATGGTGCCCGCCTGGCAGTTCACGGGGTGGCAGTGGGTCGTCGCGGTGGCCTCGATCCCGGTGGTGACGTGGGGCGCGTGGCCCTTCCACCGGGCGGCGTTCGCGGCCGGTCGCCACGGGTCGACGACGATGGACACGCTGGTCTCCCTCGGCGTCATCTCCTCGACGCTGTGGAGCTGGTGGGCGCTGCTGTGGGGCGGCGCCGGAGTGCTCGGCATGCGCATGCACATGAGCCTGATCCCGCGCGCGGCGCACGCCGGCCACGCGGAGATCTACTTCGAGGGCGCGTGCATGATCGTCGTGTTCCTGCTGACGGGCCGCTACCTGGAGGCGCGCGCACGCTACCGCGCGGGCGACGCGCTGCGTTCGCTGCTGAGCATGGGCGCGAAGGAGGCGACGCTCGTGAGCGTCGACCCCGCGACCGGCGAGCGCACCGAGAGCGTCGTGCCCGCCTCGTCCCTGCAGGTCGGTGACCTGTTTGCGGTGCGCCCGGGCGAGAAGGTGGCGACCGACGGCATCATCGTCGAGGGTTCCTCCGCCTTGGACACCTCGCTCCTGACGGGCGAGTCCGTGCCCGTGGACGCTGCCCCCGGCGACGCGGTGACGGGGGCGACCGTCAACACGTGGGGCTCCCTGCTGGTGCGCGCCACGCGCGTCGGCTCGGACACGACGCTCGCGCAGATCGGGCGCATGGTCGCCGAGGCGCAGGCCGGCAAGGCCCCCGTCCAGCGCCTCGCGGACCAGATTTCGGGCGTGTTCGTGCCGATCGTCATCGTCGTTTCCCTGCTGACGCTCGGGGGCTGGCTGCTCGCGGGCGGCGGCGTGCAGGCCGCGTTCACGGCGGCCGTCGCCGTTCTGGTCGTCGCGTGCCCGTGCGCGCTCGGCCTGGCCACGCCCACCGCGATCCTCGTCGGGTCGGGGCGCGCCTCGCAGCTGGGCATCCTCATCAAGAACGCGGAAATCCTCGAGCAGACGCGTTCGATCGACACGATGCTCCTCGACAAGACGGGCACCGTCACCACGGGCGTCATGTCCCTCGAGTCCGTCGCGGTCGCGCCCGGTGCGGGGAGCTCTCCCGAGGTGGACGAGGCCTCGGCCCTGTCCCTCGCGGCCTCCGTCGAATCTCTGTCCGAGCACCCCGTCGCCCGCGCCATCACGTCGGGCGCCGCGGACCGCGGCCTGTCGCTGGAGTCCGTGACCGCGTTCGCGAACCAGCCCGGACTCGGCGTCGTCGGCATCACCGCCCAGGGCGGCGTGCTGGTCGGGCGCCCATCGTGGCTGACTTCCCTGGGCATCGACGTGCCCGATTCCCTTCTCGATGCCGTGCGCGAGGCCGAGGCCTCGGGCGCCTCCGCCGTCGTCGCGGCCGTCGCGCCGCAACTCGGCCGCGCAGCAACCACCGAGGCCGTCACCCCCATGCCCGAGGCCCACCCGCACGTCGTCCTGCCCGGGCCCGACGCCGAGCTGCCCCTCGCCACGCTCACCATGAGCGTGGGCGGCATGACCTGCGCGTCCTGCGTGCGCCGCGTCGAGCGCAAGCTCGGCAAGCTCGACGGCGTAAAGGCCGAGGTCAACCTCGCCACCGAATCCGCGCGCATCACGCTCACCGCCCCTCACAGCGACGAAGAGCTCGAGGCCGTCGTGAACGCAGCCGGCTACTCCGGCACCGTCACCTCCCGCAGCGAGACTGGGGCCACCGGCGGCGCACCCGCGGCTGGCGGCAGCGCGGGCGGGGATACCGGTACCCCCACCCAGCCGGGCACCACCCCGGGCACGGGCGAGCGGGAGGGGGACCCGGCCTCGTCCCTGGTGATCCCCGAGCGCGTCGAGGGCCGCGCGATCGCGACGCTCGTCGTGCGTGACACGGTCAAGGAGTCCTCCGCGGATGCGATCGCCCAGCTGCGCGAGCTCGGCATCGAGCCGATCCTGTTGACGGGCGATAACGAGGCGGCGGCCCGCCACGTTGCGGGTCAGGTGGGCATCGAGCGCGTCATCGCGGGCGTCCTGCCCGACGGCAAGCGCGACACCGTCGCCGACCTGCAGGCCGAGGGCCGCACGGTCGCGATGGTCGGCGACGGCGTGAACGATGCGGCCGCCCTCGCGCAGGCGAGCGCAAAGGGCCTGGGCATCGCGATGGGCTCCGGCACGGACGTGGCGATCGAGGTCGCGGACATGACGCTCATGAACTCCTCGCTCACCTCGGCGGCGACCGCGATCCGAGTGTCGCGCCGGACGCTGCGCATCATCAAGGAAAACCTGTTCTGGGCGTTCTTCTACAACGTGCTGATGGTGCCGCTCGCGATCGCGGGGCTGCTCTCCCCCATGCTGGCCAGCGCCGCGATGGCGTGCTCCTCCGTGTTCGTGGTCCTCAACTCGCTGCGGCTGCGCACAGCCAAGTAGCCGCACGAACGGCATCAGTGCCGCGCGGCCGGGGCGTCCGGCTGCGCGGCACTCGTCGTAACACGAGGCGCGTTAAGCGGTGCGCCCCGTTCTCTCCTCACGGGGGAAGGGAGAACGGGGCGCGGGCTGCGCGCTCGATCGCGCGAGCGTCATGGTCACTTCCGGTGGTAGCGCGGGCTGGTCCCCAGGTGGACGGTGATCGTCTTGTTGTCGTTCAAGATGACTCCTTCGTCCGTTCCACGATAGACGTAGGACGACGGGAAGGAATCTGTCAGCGTGTCCCCTGCGATCCCATCCATGTAGTCCTGCACCTCCTGGGCACTGGGGGAAGATCCATTGGGCTTTGGAATAATGGGGTTCTCATCCGGGTACTGCGACGGATCCGTGTTAACCAAAGACCCCAGAGCCGCCGCACCATAGCCGGTGTACTTATCCCAGTTGTGATTGGGGTTTAGTCCCGTGCGAACCAGGAGCTGGAGGATCTGGTTGGTAGTGGCCTCGGGCCACCGCTGGCGCGCTAAAGCCAGCATGCCGGCCACAAGCGGAGCAGACACAGATGTCCCATTGACCGTTTGCGGCTGGTTTGTCGCAGGATCGAAAGTGTTGAAGGGCCCGCCAAAAGCAGCTGTGACCACGCCGTCGCCCCAGGAGGAGTAGGACGCGAACGTACCGTCGGCGTTAATCGCGGACACACCAACGACGCCAGAGAACCTGCTCAGGTGCGTCACATTGTCGTCACTGGCACCATTTCCGGCTGAGGCGACGATGATGACACCCTTGCTGATCGCGTTGGCGATCGCCCACTTCAGCTCAGGGCTCTCCTCTGAGACACTTTGCGAGACGGAAATAATCTGAGCGCCGTCCTCAACGGCCTGGTTAATGAGGCTGGCAAAAGTGTTGAGCCGCCCACCATCAGAGCTGCACGTGCCATTCGACGTTGTCGATGCCGTAGACGACTGGTAGGTATACAAGGTCGCGTCGGGTGCCACGCCGGTCTTGGGGGAAACCAGGATGATCGCCATGTCGGTGCCATGACGCTTCCCGTCGGGGGTCGCCTCCACCGTGCATCGGCTCTTGTCGGTGACATTAGCCCCCTTGAGCGCAGGGTCGCTCGTATCTACCGGACCGCCGATGGCAGCGATCGTGACGCCCTTGCCGGTGTACCCCTTGGCGCGTACGGTATCCAGAGGATAGTAGGAGAAATAATCCTGTGAAGGCACCGCATCGTCAGCAAGAGCCGGGGCGGGCACCACCGTCAGGGCACCAACCGCCAGAGCCAAAGCGGAGACCGCGGTGGTCAGGGCGCGCGCGGTGCGCCCCGCCCTCCCCTCACGACCGAAGAGAGACGGGAGCGTAGCGTGAGAGGCAGGTTTTACCATTGGCGGGGGTCCCATCCGTCGTCCGTACGCCTGGCCGGCGCGATATCCTTGTCTGTGCCGTAAGTCTGGGACATGGGGTTCACGTAGCCCGCGGGCAGCGCGTCCTCGTCGTCCTCGAACTTGAAGGCCATGTACTGGCGCCTCCGGCGCTTCTTATCTTCTTTACCCGCTCCAGCACCAGCACCCGCTCCGGCTCCCATAACACCGCCGGAACCCCTGCCCGCAGCGCCTCCAGCACCAGAAGCGCCGCCGTTTGCACCCGCGGGGGGAGTGTAGGAGCCGAAGCCGGAACCTGAGTAGGAACCGGACTTGAGGGCTGAAGCACCAGCAGCACCCAGGCCGTTGGTCGTGCCGGTGATGCCACGCATGCCGGCCAGGCCTCCCGCGGCTCCGCTGGAGCCCATCTGGGCAGCGCCGCGCAAACCGAGGGCACCGGCACCGAGCGCACCGGCTCCGCCGAGTCGGCCAGCGGCGCTCGCGTCGGAGGCAGCGCCACCGTTGAGGCGCCACAACGGGTGATCCACGTCTGCCGGCGGTGCCGGGGTGTGGCCGCCGACAACACCGTTGCGGTAGGTGGTTCCGTTGACGCGTGTGTGCAACAAATCCCTGCTCATCAGTTCCTGGGGATCCGTGATGGGGTTGGTACGCGAGCCAAGCTCGCCGTAGGGAAGCTCGCGCGTCTCCACGGCACCCGAAGACGCAATGCGGCTACGGGCTGCGGCAGCATCGGCCTCGCTCCACCACGGCTGATCAAAACCACCGGGATAGTTGGGAGATGAGGGATCCCGGTCTGCAGCGCGACCGAAATCATCGTGCCTGCTGTAACCCCAATCGTGATCCCCAGCGCCGCCACCACTGGTGCCGCCACCACTGGTGCCGCCGCCACCGGTGTCTCCGCCACCCGGATTCTTTTCCCTCTCCTGCTTTTCGTATTCATCCAAGTCAGTGCCCGGATCATCGGGGTCTTTCTTGGTTTGATCTTGCAATATTGAGGCGATCATTGAGCCTCGGTCTTTCAACATCTCAATGATGCGGTGCGCTGCCGCTTCACGCTGTTCATTCGCCTGCTCTTCGACTGCCGCGACGTAGGCAGCACCCGTCGTGTAAAGCTTGCCCATGAAGCGGATACCCGTTCCGGGTTTGTCAGCGGGAACCGAGACGACCCAGTCATCGCGCATGGCTGCAGTCTCAGCGTCGAGGAGGTCGGGTGAGAGTTTCTCGGCTTCAGCGAGCGCAGTTGCCATGACATCACGTCCCCGAAGATAGGTCGTATAGCCGCGTTCGTAGCCCTCTTTATACTTCGTGATGCGGTTGATTGACGCATCAACCCATCGCTCCATAGCTTTGCCGGTGGCACCGGTGAATCCGTGGCCTGTTCGATAGGCGTGAAGACGTTCAACAGCGTCATCAAGGCATTTCAAAGCTTGCTCATGATCCTTGTCCCACGCTGCCAGTCCCCTGTTGGCGCGCGCGTACTCCATAAAAACCTTCAAGCGCTCATAATTACGTGAATCAACCATGAGAAAGGTCCTTTCGATCGGCTCTTTACACGCTCAGGCTTCAGGCTGTGCGTCTTGGGTGACGGGTCCGGTATTCGACGCGACTCCCGAAGGAGCTCCAGGTGCAGTCGAGGGCGCGGCCGGCGGAGCAGAAGAGGGTGGTGCATCAAAACCAAGATCCGCAAAGGTCAGACCAAACCTGCGAATCATCGCGTTCAACTGACCGGGTTTCTGAGATCGAATTGCGTCCGCCTGCGCGTCAGCCTGAAGTTTCTTGAGCGCCAATTCGTTCTCGTATTCGGTGCCCGTGAAACGTGTCATGGCGACATGCATCTTCGCTTCGAAGTTCTTGAGCATCTCAGACTCGAACACAAGAAGCGCAGACAACGCATCGAACAAGCCCGCTGCGCCATTCTGCATCCTCACGGGTCCTTCTTCGTGTCCCCAGAACGAGGAGTTCTGTGCTGATCTCAGAGCGGAGGTGTACTTACGCGAACCCGTCACCGCTTCAAAGCTCTCAACGACGTTTGAGGCGGCTTGTCCCTGACGTTCGCCGTCGTATCCAGCGTTGGCATTTCCGGTCATTCTTGGCTCCTAATAGTTGATGGAAGATGAAGAGAGCGCTGTAGTGCGCCCGGTTGATTACTTGGCAACCTTGAAGCGGCGGACCAGCGGCTGGTCGGGCTGGTCGGGGCCATCGATCTTCAGGGTCCACACGTAGGTCAGGTCAGAGCCCGAGCCCTCCACGTCCACGGTCCAGGACGAGTAGTACTCACAGTTCTGCTCCACGCACAGGTCGTAGGTGTCATCGCCCAGTCGCCAAAAGTCGGTGGCCGACATCATCTGGTAGACCGTGTCGTTCTTGTTGACCACGGTCTGGCCCTTGGGATCCAGCTTGAACTGTTGGGAAGAAATCAGGCTGGGCTCCACGGCGACCAGCTGCGCGCCGACCATGTTGTTCAAGGCCACCGCCTTGGCAGCGATCTGCTTCTTCTGGTCGCCAGAGGCGGACTGCATCTGCTGCACCAGCTGCTGCTTCTGCCCCTGGGGAATGTTGGGCAGCTTGCTGATATCGGTGGACTTAGACCCACCCCCACCATGGGGGGAGCAACCCGACAGCGCGACGGCTGCGAGTAGCAGGGACGAGGTGACCGCACATGCGCGACGGGACACGAGAGAGGACATATTTTTCTCCTACTTTCAGACTAGGCCATCATATGCGAGAAATAGGATGCCGTGGCGCTATGCGCACATAGTGCTTACTCAGCGCAAGAGAGCCGTTCTTCATCTCCGAATTCAGCCGCATTGCACGCCCACATGTGTCCGCGACGACGTCTCACAATGTCTTGCGACGGACTCGCTGCGGCCGCGCGGCACTCATCGTATTACGAGGTGCGCCGCGCGACCCGGAAGCCCTGCTTGGCGTAGACGGTCTCGTAGGAGTGGCCGGGGTGGGCGGCGCTCCCCCACGACTCGGCGTCGACCTGCTGGTCCCCCCACGCGTAGGAGCGCGCATCGATGACGACATACTCCGGAGGGGTATCCATGGTGCCGGTCGTTCCCACCCAGTAGACCTCGCGACCGGGCACGAGGCGCGCGAGCAGCGTCGTGTCGGTTTCGACGCTCACCCCCTCGGGCACCGCGTCGAGCGCGCCGAGGGCGGCGGCCATGCGCGGGTCCTCCTTGAGGTCGGGCAGCTGCCACAGCGGCAGCGACGAGGCCGTGAACGCCAGCGACACAGCGGGCACGCACGCGACCGCCCAGGCGGCGACGCGCCAGCCCATGTTCGACGAGGCCGGGGCCTCCTCGCCGGGATCCGCGCCGGTTTCCGCGGTAGCGCGCTCGGGTGCGAGCCACTGGTCGATGACGTCGAGCAGCGAGCAAGCCGCGATGGGGACGAGCACCGCGTTGTAGTGCCACGAGTCCCAGCCGTAGTAGGCCTCGACCGAGCCCGCGAAGCGCCACGCGAGCGTCGGGGCCACCAGCGCGAACCACGGGGAGGCCGTGCCCACGAAGCCCGCGCCGGCTGCCAAGACGATGAGAGTCACGAGCTTGACAGATGGGGTTGTCAGGATGTCCCACAGGGAGGGGAGTGCACGTGCGGCCGTGGTTCCACCGGTCGGCGTGCCCGCGCCGGTGGCGGAGCCATCGAGGGAGTAGGCCCACGTGCCCGCCGGGTTCATCGCCGGGAGCAGGACCTTGACTGTCAGCACAAACGCGACGATGCCGAACAGGGCGTACGCTATCGACCGCAGGACACCGGCACGCCCGTCACCTCTGCGGCGCCACGCGATCGCGAGGCTCGCGACGAAGACCGTCAGCCCGAGATCCTCCTTGACAAGGACCAACGGCGCCAGCCACGCCATGCACGCACCCCACCGCCGCTCAACGAAGGCAACGCCTCCGAAAGCCAGCAGCGGGACCGCCACGCAGACCTCGTGAAACTGGGCACCGACCGCACCCTGCAGCCCCCACCCCAGGCCGTAGGCGAACCCGACAAGGAGCGCGCCGCCTCGTCCGAGGAGGCGCTGCGCGAGGCGCGCGACCGGCAGGACCGATACGGCGATCAGCACGTCCTGGACGACAAGGAGGGTCAGCGCGGAGGGGAAGAGACGAAAGATCGGACCAAGCAGCGCCAGGATCGGGTGGAAGTGATCGCCCAGCAGGTTGTAGCCGGGCCCCTTGATGGGGACGATGGGTGCCTCGAAGCGCGAATAAGCCTGGACAGCCTCGGTGAAGATGCCCAGGTCCCACGAGGGGGCGGCGAGCGCGCGCCACTGCGCCACCGAGTAGCACACGTAGAGCGCGCCGACTGCGCAGGCGATGAGGGTGGGCAGCCACCAGGTCGCCGCCAGGCGACCGACGGCTAATCGATCCGGACCCTTCACCCGGAAATCTCCGCGGGGCGCGCGTCAGAAGAATCAGATCCCTCCGCCTCGTCGCGGGCCGAGGCCGGGGCCGGGTAGGGCACGCCGATCCCCTGTTCATGATCGGCGCGGCGCTTCGAGCGCGCGTCGGAGTGGAAGACCTGGCTGACCGTAGCTCGCACGGCATCGAACATGCGCGCCGGGCGGTTGAGCGAGCCGAGCGAACGGTCCGCGCCCGAGTGCGTGAAGTTGCAGGGGACCTCCATGACGGACAGGCCCGCGCGCAGCACGCTGATAGTCATTGCGGCTTCGAGCACGTAGCGGCCCGCGAAGGGCATGGCCGCATCGATGGCCTCGCGCGTCAGGCAGCGCTGGTAGCTGAGGGGGTAGTGGCAGTTCCAGCCGGTCTTGCGGCGGATAAGCCGGCGGGCGACGCCCGGCCCGTAGCCGGAGTACTCGCGTCCCGTCGCCGGGACGGCGATCGCCATGTCAGCCTGGCGGGCGAAGACGGCCTCGACGAGGGCGGTGGCCTCGACCGCGGACTCGCCGAGGTCGGGGGAAAGAAGCAGGATATGGCGGGGCGGCCCGTCGGGGCGGTCGCGCATGGCGGCGACCTTCACGCCGGTCTCGATCGCCGAGGCGCGCCCGCGCTCGACGGAGTGGCGCACGACGACGGCGCCTGCGGCACGGGCGGCACGCCCGGTGTCGTCCGTGGAACCATCGTCGACGACAATGAGGAGGTCAACGCTGGGTATGGCGCGGCACGCGCGCACGGTGGCCGCGACGGCGCGTCCGACGTTGTGTGCAGCGATGACGGCGGCGACGCGCTGCGGCTGGGAACCTCGAGATCCGGCGGGATAGTTCACGACTAACAGTCTACGGGCGGCGGGGCGCGCTCGCGTCCCGCCGCCCGTAATGTGAGCGACAAGCCTATCTAAACGACAGGTAAAAATGTGCTTAGCGGATCGTCACAGCTCGAGAGACGAGGCCCTGGCGTGCGCGGCGTTCCTTGTCATCCAGGCGCTCAGTGACCTTCAGGGCCTCCTCGAGAGCCTTGGCAAGGGCCTGCGTGCCGGGCGCGACGTCGGCCGCGCTGGCGCCCTCGGGCAGCTCGAAGACCGGGACGATCAGGCCGCACGCGCGGAAGGAACCCACGTAGCGCGAGCCCTCGCCGACGTTGGCCTCTCCGCGCGCGGCCAGGCGTGCCAGCGCGTCGAAGAGCTTGGTCTCGTCGTTGTCCGTCAGGAAACGCACGAAGTTACGGTTCATCTCGCACCAGTACGCGCCGGGGACGCCGGGCACGGGCTCGGTCGGGATGATCTCGTCGCGGTTCTGCTCGAGGGCGCGACGCGTCGACTCGTCGATCTCCTCGGCCGGGTCGAACCAGAAGGAGAAGTCCTCCTCGAGCTTCATGTCCGTGAAGCTGTCGACGTCGACGATGTCCTGGAGACGCTCGGAGGGCTCGCGCACGTCGATCGAGATGACGCCCTCGTCGCCCGCTTCCTTCGCGGCGATGGCCGCGAGCAGCGCGGCGCCCGCGTCGTGGCTGAGGTCCGCGGAGTTCGAGCGGGTCTGCAGCGCAACGAGGATGCGGCCGTCGGGGCGCACCATCGCGGGGTGGCCCTCGGGCAGGAGAGTGACGAAGTCGAATTCGACGGCGCCGTGGTCGGCGTCGGTGCGTGCGGTCAGCGTGGCCGCCGGGATGAGCTCGCGCATGGCGACCAGCTCGATCTCCTTCGGCAGACCCTCGTAGGGGCGCGCGACGAAGGGGATCGGCGGGCGATACGCCTTGAGCTTGGCGGGATCGGTGACCTTCTTACGGCGGCTAGCTTTACCCATGGGTGTAATCGTAGCGGGTTTCGCCGACGAGGTGTGGGGGCGAGCCGGTCCACTCACCCCCAGCCCCGGCCTCGTCAGACCCTAGCCCCGCCCTCCCCAGACCCCAGGCCACCCCTTCCCGCACTCCACCCCACCCTCACACTCCGCCCCGCCCTCCCCCAAAGTCGCATGCAATTTGGCTCCCCTACTTTTTATTAGGTATCGAGAATTACCTGGAATTTCAACGATCTAATTTCAATGTTTGAAATAGCTCGCGGGGAATTGCATGCGACATTTTGGGGTAAGGATCCGCAGAGGCGGCGGGTACCTTCAGCGGCCGCGGGCGATGACCTCCACGCCGGGTAGGGCCGCGCGGTAGGCGTTGAGGAAGCGCTCGTACCCGGCCACGCCCTCGGGGGTGGGTTCCAGGGTGGAGACAGATGCACCCGCGAAGACACGCTCGGAAAGGTACTCCGGCAGGGCAAGCGCGGCCTCGTCCCCTGCGAGAACGGCGCGGTAGCGCGCGAGGACCGCGATACCCCACGCGCCGCCCTCGCCCGCGGTGTCGCCAACGGACACGGGAATGTTGAGCGAGTCGGCGAGGATCTGCTGGGCGACGCCCGGGGTTTTAAACAGGCCGCCGTGGGCGAAGAGCGAATCGAGGCGCACACCCTCATCACTGAGGATGTCGACGCCGATGCGCACGGCCGCGAAGATGCTCATGAGCTGGGCGCGCACGGCGTTGGCCAGGGTCACGCGCGCATCGGCGGTGTGGGTAAACACCGGCTGCGCCGCCTCCTGGCCGACGAGCGGCTCAGCGGACAGCGTGTTGTAGGCCATCACACCGCCCGCGTCGGCCTCGCCCGTGAGCGCGTGGTTGTAGAGGGCGTCGTAGATCGCGGGAACGCTCACGTCGGCACCGACGAGCCGCGCGAAGTCGGCGAACCAACCCACCCACGCGTCGATCTCGGACGCGCCGTTGTTCGAGTGAACCATGGCGACGGGCGAGCCGTCGGGCGTGGTCACCATGTCGATCTCGGTGTGCAGCTCGGTGAGGGAACGCTCGAGGACGGCCATCAGGAAGACGGAGGTGCCGCACGAGATGTTGCCCGTGCGCTGGGCGATCGCGTTGGTCGCGATCATGCCGGTGCCCGCGTCGCCCTCGGGCGGGCACAGCGCGATGCCGGGCTGGAGCGTGCCGGTCGGGTCGATGAGCGCGGCACCCTCGGGGGTCAGTATGCCTGCGTCCTCGCCGGCGCTCAGCACGGTCGGGAGGACGTCGCGCAGACGCCACGGGACCCGGTCGGCAACCAGGGCCTCGTACTGATCGAGGTAGGACTCGACGTAGGTTCCCGTCGTCGAGTCGATCGGGAACATACCCGAGGCGTCGCCGACGCCCAGGACGTGGCGTCCCGTCAGCTGCTGGTGGACCCAGCCGGCCAGCGTCGTCAGGCGAGCAACGCGCGGCGCGTGCTCCTCGGCGTCGAGGACCGCCTGGTGCAGGTGCGCGATCGACCAGCGCAGGGGGATGTTGAAGCCGAAGAGCCGGGTGAGCTCGTCCGCGGCGCGACCCGTGTTGGTGTTGCGCCACGTGCGGAAGGGCGCGAGCAGGGTGCCGTCGGCGTCGAAGGCAAGGTAGCCGTGCATCATCGCGGAGATGCCGATCGAGTCGTACGACGTGGGGGTGACGTCGTAGCGCTCGCGCACGTCCGCGACCAGGGAGGCGTAGGCACTTTGCAGGCCGGCGACGACCTCGTCGAGGCGATAGGACCACAGGCCGCCCTCCAGGTGGTTCTCCCACCCGTGGCCGCCGGCGGCGAGCACCTGGTGGTCGGGTCCGATGAGGACGGCCTTGATGCGGGTCGAGCCAAACTCGATGCCGAGCGCGGTGTCGGCGGCGGCGATGGCGACGCGGGGGTCGGTGCTCATGGGTGCTCCTAGGGTCTTCATTGACGAGGCCGGGGCCTGGAATGCGCTAACGGTAACACTTTCGCGCACGCGACGACAGCGACCTTTCGCCCTTTATCGGACGCCCTGTTCGCTATTAGTTTCTTAATCGCTGATTACAGGGCGCCGATAGCGTTTCGGCGACCACTTCATTCCCAGCTCATCACGCATCGCACACTCTTCCAACTGTTTCCGAAGAGCGATAGACTACGCGTAGTCACTATTGAGGAGGACACATGTCTACGGCACGGGTTGCACGCTCCGTCAAGCTCGATCCCGAGATCGACGCCCGCCTCACGGCCCTCGCTGAGCGGACGGGACGGACGAAGTCGTTCTACATGAATCGCGCCATCGAGTCAGCACTCGAAGAAATCGAACTGGCCTACTCACTGCAGGCCGAACTTGAGGACATTCGCAGGGGACGCACGGCATCGGTGAGCCTTGACGAGGCGGTGAAGACACTTGGCCTGGAGGGCTGAGCTGTCACCGCGCGCACTGAAACAGCTCAGCAAGCTCGATAAGCCAACCGCACGCCGTATCATCGACTACCTCCGTGAGACTGCGAGCGGCGAGGATCCCCGCTCGCGAGGGAAGGGACTGACCGGCAACCTCGCAGGATTGTGGCGATACCGTGTCGGCGAGTACCGGATCATTGCGTCCATTGAAGACGATGAGCTATTGATCCTCGCCATCAACATCGACCATCGGTCACGCATCTACCGCTGACCTACCGGGCGCCGAAGCCCTCGATGAAGAGCTCGCGGGCGCGGTCGATGGCGGTAAGTTCCTTGTCCGTGAGAGGCTTTTGCGCGCTGCGCTCGATGAAGGTCAGGACGACGGACGCGTAGACGTCCGAGGCCAGGGGGAGCGCCTCGTCATCGACGCGATCGCGCGCCCAATCGGAAAATACCGAACAACACGTCCAGCAGTATGCGTGCGACCCGTCTGCTATTGCCGAGGCTCCAACCTGAGCTTGACAGCGACTCGCACCGCGTGATAGCCTCCCCGACCACAGCCACAACAGCACGCGATGACAGGGAAATTATGTCCACGGTCCTTCAGATCAACCCTGACGACATCACGAAGGCTGCGAACGACCTGGACGCAATTGGCGAATGGCGACGGTAACCGTGACCACGAGCAACGGAACGACCGCTGACATCAGGCTCTACCAGTCACACGCGTATGCTGTTACCGCTTCCGACGAGAACGGTATCACCCTGTGTAATCCGCACGGGACGAATCCCGGAACACGGGGGGGAAAGCCAACCCGCCACCTTTACAATGTCGTGGGAGAATTACGAACGGTACTTTGGTGCCACCACAATTGGCCGAACATCATGAAGCATTATCTGCCCGTCGTAGCGGCATTCGCCCTTGTCAGCTGCACCCCGGTTGTTCCTACCCCGACTCCAACGGCCAGCCCTACCACGGCCTCGCCAACGCCCACCGCCACGGGAACGGCATCCCCTCTTCCCGCACCCACGCTCACGCCCACGAAGGATAGAACCGTGGCGACATGCGCAGGAGAAGTAGTATCGGTCGACGAAGTCGCAGTTTTCCGGCCGCACCCGGATAAGCCGGAGCCTTCCTACGTGTGGACCGGGTTTCGCATCGTAGACGGCGTTATGACCGCAACCGTCGTCGGAGGCTACGACGCGGCGGAGTACCCGGACGGCTACGTGAACGCCGTCGATGTCACCGTCGGAGAGACACTGGAGCTGCCGCACGCGGGCAGGGCCACCCTCCTCGACGTGATGCCTGCCAGCGGTCCGGGAGCACACGGCACCGTCACCTTCTGCTGGGAGCCTTCCCCGGAACTCCTGTCGACTCCGTCGGCGTAACGTCGGGGCGTCGTCTCACCCCACTCACGCCCATCGCCTGGGCGGCAACGGCGCTCACTGCCCCACCGGAGCCGCGCCGAAGCCTTCGATGAAGAGCTCGCGCGCGCGGTCGATCGCCGCCAGCTCCTTGTCCGTCAGCGGCTTCGTGGCGCTGCGCTGGATGAACGTGAGCACCACGGAGGCATACACGTCCGCAGCGAGCGGCAGCACCTCGTCGTCCACGCGGCCACGCGCCCAATCGGTAAATACCGAACAGCACGTGCGATAAAGCTGCTCATGCAGGTCGCCCTCTCCCCCAACTCGGATGGCGAGCAGGGTTGTCAGGGCATTGCCGTTGCGCGCGTACACGTCGGCGAGGTGGCGGGCGACCGCTCGGGCGTCACCCTCCTCGCCGAACCACAGGCCTTCGAGCGCCGGGGTGATCTCTTCAAGAAGGAACGACACGACCTCGGCCAGTAGCGCGTCCTTGTCGGTGTAGTGGTCGTAGAAGGTCGTGCGCGACACCATCGACGCGGCGCAGATGTCGGTGACGCTCACGTGCGCGTAGGGCTTGGCCTGGCACGCCTTGACGAGGCCGGAGCGGATCGCTCGGCGCGTCTTCCGGATGCGCAGGTCGAGGTTTGTCTCGGCTTCGCGCCCATGCTTATCTGCGCTGCGCAGGAACATGTCTCTCCGATCAATTTTCCGCTATCGATAGGCTTATCCTACGCATAGCGGCCGCTTCGTTCGGTATCCAACACTCCGTTTGTTATTGTGCGTCTCACCCCATGCAGACGGGCGATACGGTCGATGCATGTTCACCGAATACACCGGCAACCGCCAATTCGACCTGCAGCTCAACCGGACTTTCGCTCCGATACTCGACCGCGTCGGCATGGATACGATCGCGACCGCCACGCTCCCCCGCGTTCGATCGACACAGCAGATAACGGAGCTCGCGCAGAGCCTCGCCGAGCGCTTCTCAATCAAGGGGGATGCGGATGCCGCGTGGCGCCTCTACAAGCTCGCGGCCTTCTACCTCGGGGCCGACGACCCCCGTAAGCGGAGCTTCATCGATGCCATGTCGGCCTGCTTCGACGAGGCCCACAAGGGCCTCGCGCTCACCCGGCACGCGGTCCCCTATCGCGGCGGGGAACTCACCGCGATACGTTGGGAGGCCGATCCGGCGGACCGAGCGGAAGCCCCCAAGGGCACCCCGCGCACGCTCATCATGATGAACGGCTTCGACGGGTACGCCGAGGAGATCATCGACTTTGCGTCCCACTTCCCCACCCGCCCATTCGACATCATCGCCTTTGACGGGCCGGGTCAGGGGCACACGGCCCTGGCGGGCATGCCTCTCGAGCCCGCGTGGGAGCGCCCCACGGACGCGGTGTTGGACTATTTCGGCGTTGACAGTGCCGTCGCGCTGGGCGTGTCCTTCGGCGGTTACCTGGTGATGCGGGCGGCCGCCCACTGCTCGCGCATTAGCCGCGTCATCGCCTTCGACATGATGTATCGGTTGCTGGACGGCCTGACGCTGCCACTGCCTCGTCCCCTGCGCACCATCGCGGATACGATCGTCGGAAACCCGAGGCCAGCTTGGCTCATCGACGCCGCGCTGCGCGTCGCGCCGAGGTTCAGCGCGGACCTGGCGTGGAAACTGCAGCAGGCCTCGCACCTGACGGGTCTGAGCAGGCCGAGCGAGGTGCTGCGAGCATTCGGCGACTACACGATGGAACCTCTCGAGGGGCGCATCACCCAGCCGTGCCTGGTCCTGGCCGGAGACGCCGACCAGTACGTGCCCTTCTCGCGCCTGGGCGACGTGCGCCGAGCGTTGCGGAACGCTGAGTCGCTGGAAGTACGCGCGTTCCGTCACGCGCAGGATCCGGACATGGCGCAGCACTGTCAGATCGGAGACCTCGACCGCGCCTTCGCGATTCAAGGCGAGTGGCTCAGCGGGCGGTGACCCCGCAGCGGCGCAGAAGAGCGTGCATGACCGCGGCGGCGCCGTCGTTTTCGACGGCGGCCGTCACGTGATTGGCGTGGGCTCGGACCTCCTCGGAGGCACCGCCCATGGCGACACCGAAGGCCGCCCACTCGATCATCGCGATGTCGTTGGTGCCATCGCCCACGGCGACGGTCCCACACGCGGGCAGTCCGAGACGCTGACGCAGAGACTCCAGGCCGCTCGCCTTGGTCACCCCGAGCGGTTCGATGTCCGCCCAGGACGTCCAGCCGACGAAGACCTCGTGGGTGCGCGACACGTCCAGGGACGACAGAATCCGGTCGAACTCCTCGCGATCCATGTCGGCGGCGCGCACGACGATCTTCGGCGTGGGCGTGGAGGCGAGCTCCTCCATCGACACGATGCGGTGATCGCTCCCCTCGATCTCATTGTTCGGGAAGGGAGCGGAGAGCAGGATGTCGGGGTGCGGCATCGACGCGAACACCGAGCCGGGCACGGCCGAGGCGATCTCCTCCAGGATCGGGCCGGGCACGAAGGTGCGCTCCTCGACGATCTCGCACTTCCCGCCGCTCACGCGCACGAGGGTCGCGCCGTTATTACACAGCGCCCACCCGTCCGTGAACTCCAGGGCATCGAGAACGGGAATCACGCCCTCGAGCGCGCGACCCGAGGCGATGAGCACCTGGGCGCCCGCGGCGGCGAGGCCGTGGATCCCCTCGAGGACGCGCGGGGTCGCCCCCGCGGGGGTGAGGATCGTGCCGTCAATGTCGAGCGCGACCAGGACCTGGCCCGCCGACGTCGGAAAGTCGGCGGGCAGGGCGGCCGAGGCCTCGTCGAGGAGAACCTCGAAGGGGCGAGCGACTTCCCCGGTGGAGGGGACCGTCAGGAAGCGCTCTTGGCTCATCGAGCGACCGGGGTCAGGACCTCGAGTCCACCCAGGTAGGGGCGCAGGGCCTCGGGCACGTAGATCGAGCCGTCCGCCTGCTGATGATTCTCGAGGAACGCGACGATCCAGCGGGTCGTGGCCAGCGTGCCGTTGAGGGTGGCGACCGCGGTCATGCCGTCCTCGCGGCGCTCGCGAATGCCGAGGCGGCGCGCCTGGAACGTCGTGCAGTTCGAGGTCGAGGTGACCTCCATGTAGCGCTCCTGGGTGGGCAGCCACGCCTCGCAGTCGAACTTGCGGGCGGCGGAGGTTCCCAGGTCGCCGGCGGCCGTGTCGATGACGCGGTAGGGCAGCTCGACCTTGGCGAGCATCTCCTCTTCCCACGCGAGGAAGCGCTGGTGCTCCTCGGCGGCGTCCTCGGGGCGGCAGTAGCTGAACATCTCAGCCTTGTTGAACTGGTGGACGCGGATGATGCCGCGCGTGTCCTTGCCCGCGGAGCCGGCCTCGCGGCGGTAGCAGGTGGACCAGCCCATGTAGCGCTTGGGGCCGCCCGACAGGTCGAGGATCTCGTCGGCGTGGTAGCCGGCGAGGGCCACCTCGGACGTACCTGTCAGGTACAGGTCGTCGGCGGGCAGGTAGTAGATCTCGTCGGAGTGCTCGTTGAGGAAGCCGGTGCCGCCCATGACCTGCGGGGTGACCAGGGTCGGGGTCATCATCGGCACGAAGCCGTTGGCGAGCGCCTGGTCCATGGCCATCGTCATGAGGGCCAGCTCGAGGCGGGCGCCGATGCCCTTGAGGTAGTAGAAGCGGGCGCCGGAGACCTTCGCGCCGCGCTTGGTGTCGATCGCATCCAAGCCCTCGCCGAGCGCGAGGTGATCCTGGGGCTCGAAGCCCTCGGCGGCGAAGTCGCGGGGGGCGGGGCCCTCGTGGCGCAGGACCACGAAGTCGTCCTCGCCACCGACGGGCACGCCGTCGACGACCAGGTTCGGCAGGAGGCGCGCGAGGCGGTCGGCCTCGGCGTCGGCGGCGTTGGCGGCGGCCTCGGCGGCCTTCACCTGCTCGGCGAGCTCCTTGGCCTGAGCCAGGATCGCCGGACGCTCCTCCTTGGAGGCGCGACCCACGGACTTAGAGACCTCCTTTTGGGTGGCTCGCAGCGTCTCGAAAGCCTGCAGGGCCTCGCGGCGGGCGGCGTCGGCCTCGATAATCTCATCGACGAGGCCGGGGTTCGCTCCGCGGGCACGCTGGGAGGCGCGGGCGGGTTCGGGGTTGTCACGCAGGGCACGCACATCAATCATGTGTCCCATCCTATGACAGGTGGGCGCGCCGTGTCCCCTACCGACCCGACTTTGAATTCAACACAGCAGGTCAGGGTTATGCACAAACTACACCCCTAAGGTTCTCAAAACCCTGAAAGTTATCCACCTTTGGTGCATAACCGTGTGGACAAGAGGACAACGAGCACACGTCAGGCCGACACGTATGACACGAAGTGCAACGAAAAGCCACTGAACACCTCATCCACAGGCCGACCGCAGGTTAGGCTTGTGCACATGGACGCAATATACTGGGCACTCGCAGCTTCCGCCGGAGCCGGAGCGATTGGGGTCGCGCGCCTCGCGACAGCCCTGACTCGCAGGCACCGCCGCCGCCAGGCCCTCGCGGTGCCCGCCTCCGTGGACGATCCGACGCGCGGACGGCCACGCCCCTGGATCATCATGAACCCCTCGAAGCACGAGGATCCCCAGGCATTCAAGGACCTCATCAACCGCAAGGCCAAGGAACTGGGCATCGACCACGTGCACTGGCGCGAAACCACGCGCGAAGACCCGGGCACAGGGCAGGCCGTACGCGCCCTCGAGGAGGGAGCCTCCGTCGTCATCGCCGCGGGCGGAGACGGCACCGTGCGGGCCGTCGCAGCCGGCATGGCCGGATCCGGCGTGCGCATGGGCATCATCCCCGTGGGCACTGGCAACGTCCTGGCCGGCAACCTCTCCATCCCGGACGACCCCGAAAATGCCCTCGCCGTCGCACTCGACCGCAACCACCGCGCCGTCGACCTGGCATGGGTGCGCGTCGAGGATGCCACGCAGGAGTCCGATCAGCCCGCCGAGGGCGGGCTACGCCTCGCCGCACGCGCCGCACTGCACCCCGAGGTCACTCTTCAGAACGAGGAGGCCCCGGCCTCGTCGATCGAGCCGCGCGCAGACGAGTACGCGTGCCTCGTCGTCGCGGGCATGGGCTACGACGGCGCAACGATGGCCGACACGGACCCTGAGCTGAAGAAGCGCATCGGATGGATCGCCTACGTGTGGGCCGGCCTAGGCGCGATGGGCGTACCGCGCATGAAGGCACGCCTGACGCTGCGCTCACCCGCCGCTCGAGTGGCGGACCCCCTGGGCGTCGGCGACCAGATCGCGGGCGAGGCCCTGGACGAGGCCGCCTCGGCGAGCGCGGAACCCCTGCGCTCACCCGCGGATGAAATCACCCGCGTCGAGGCGCGTTCCGTCATGTTCGCGAACGCGGGCGAGATGAAGGTGCTGGTCCTCGCCCCCGATGCGGAGCTGTCGGACGGACTCATCGACGTTATCGCGGTCGACGCGCACGCCGGCCTGCTCGGCTGGGCGGACGTGACCTGGAAGATGCTCGGCCAGCTCATCGGCCTGCGCCCGATCAACCTGCCCGTCTCGACCGGCACGGTCGCGTTCCGTCAGGCGAAGGGCGCATCCGTCACGGCCGAGGAGGCCCAGGTGTGCCAGGTGGACGGCGACGCGATCGGCCTCGCCCACACCATGCATGTGCGCATGCAGGCCGGTGCACTGGACGTGGCCGTCCCGGTCGAGCGCACGTGGATGGAGCTGCTGCCCGGCTGATCCGCATCCCTGCAAAGCACACAAAGCGGAGAATTCGGGGACTGACGAGGAACAAACCGAGGCATTTCTGCGCGGTCTGCAGGATTGCCCGCATGTCGACTTGTTGCCAAGTAGCAGTGCACTACTTAGCGCAGCGTTGCACTAGATAGGAAGCAGTGCAATGCCCTCACAACTAGTGCATCGCTGCTGTATCTAGTGCAGTGCTGCAGGGCCTCGCCCATTGAACACTGGCAGGAGGCACTGTCGGCGACAAATGCCACGACGACACTTGTTACCGATGAGGTGTTACACCCGATCGGGAAGATTCAACCCCTTCTGATCGGGTGGAATCTTCCCGATCAGGTTGAATCCGGCGATAGTGCACAAGGCATCTAGATGCGCCGCGATGCGGTACCGCGAAACGTCAAGAAACCTGCCGCGTCAGGCCAGCGGCCAGGACGGCGCATTATTGCCCGCGGCCTCGCCCGTGCCGTCCCCGCCGTGCAGCAGGTCCGCGACCCACGCGCGACCCGCACGGAAGGCCTCGTCCGTGGTGCCCGGGGCAACCGACGCGCGCACGCCGTCGACGCGCGGGTAGGAGCCCATGAAGCGGACCTCCGGCGAGTAGCGGTGCAGGCCGACGAGGGCCGCCTGGACACGCTCCTCGCGGATATGGCCAACGATGTCGATGCTGAACGTGTAATTGCCGAGGCCGTCGCCACTCGGGCGCGACTCGATGCGGGACAGGTCGACGCCGCGCGCCGAGAACTGCTCGAGGAGGGTCAGCAGGGCACCCGACTCGTTGACCGGCAGGGCGACCTGAATGGTCGTCTTATCCGCGCCGGTCGGCGGGGGCACCACGCCGGGGCGGGCCACCAGGACGAAGCGGGTGATCGCGCCCGGGTTGTCGGCGACGTCGGTGAACAGGGCCTCCAGGCCGTAGGTGTTGACCGAGACCGCGTTGCACAGGGCGGCGTCGAACGACGCGTCGCCGTCCGAAAGGAGCTCGGCCGCGGCGGCAGTCGAGGTGGCGGGCACGTGGATCGCGCCGGGGAAGGTCTCCTCGACCCAGCCACGACACTGCGCCCACGCGTGCGGGTGGGTGCCGATACGGCGGATGTCTTCGGGGCGCGTGCCCGGTAGGACGGCCAGCTGGAAGACCACGTGGACGTGCATCTCGGCAACGATGACGAGGGGGTCGCCGTGCGAGAGGGAATCGAGCGTCGCGTTGACGCCGCCCTCGATGGAGTTTTCGATCGGGACGACGGCGCGGTCGGCCTCGCCACGGCGCACGGCCGCGAGCGCCTGAGGGGCGCTCGTCATCGGCACGAGAATCGCGCCGGCGGGAGCGACCTGGTGGACGGCCTGCTCGGTGAACGTGCCGAAGGGGCCGAGGAAGGCGATACGAAGCTTGTCACCGATGGGCGCGGGGCCGGGAATGTTCGTCGTCATGGTGTCAAGGGTAACGAGAGCGGCGGGAGTGGCGCGGCCTCGTTTCGGGGACGAGGGCGCATTGTGGCCAATCGCGCGGGTTGCGGGGCCGTGGGCCAGCCCCAAGTCATAGGCTTGTCTCCAAGCAGGCGCTCGGAGCGTCAGCCGTCTCCACCCTGCATACGGCAAGGCGTCAGTTTCCGCCTCCGGTCACGCCGGTCGCGAAGGCCTCGCGCCCGCCGCCCGGCGTCACCTCGCCGCACGCGGTGATCTTCCACAGCTTCGCGGTGCCGCCCGCGTCGACCAGCTCGAAGCCGGTGGACGTGTCGACGTTGTAGAGGCCCGGGTGACGGGAGGATCGCATGAAGTTGTAGTAGTTGCCGTCTTCCTCTTCGTAGAAGTGCGTGATGCCTAGCCTGCGCACAACCTCGCACACCTCGGGATCAGTGGCGATGTCGTGGAAACGCTGGGTGAGGAGCTTCTGCGAGACCACGTCCGCATTAGCCGTGCTCAGCTGCGGGAAGACCGCCTTACGTCCGCCAATCATCTCGGAGTACGCCGCGCCCGCGATCGGGTCGCCCAGAATGAGCGCGTCGGGGGTGGTCGTGTACTTCATGCGGCGCAGCATGGCGAGTTCACCGGTGGTGGCCATACCGGGCTTGCCCAGGTGCGCGGGGTCGTACACCTGGGCGACCGCCGCGTTTCGCGCGTCGATTGCACCAAAGCCCGACAGGACCAGCACGAGCAGGCCAACCGAGAATTGAATCGGCCAGCGCGGCGCCTCGATGTTGTCGTCGGCTCCGCGTTCGGCGAGGATCCGCTGCAGGGACCTTGTCCACGCGGCGTGGATGACGCGAACGATGGCGGCGACGCCGACCGCCATGAGGATGGTCAGCGCGATGTCTTCGACGCCCATGATGCGACGGGCGTCCTTGTACCAGGGGGCCAGCAGGTAGGTGCGCAGCGCCGAATCGGGCGAGTACGCCAGGGCGGTGAGGGCAGCAAGGATCACGTAGGAGAACAGGGGCCAGAACGGCAGGGGCTGCGCCTCCTCCTCGGACTCCTCGATCTCCGGGGCCGAGGCCAGGTCCCCCTCCCCCGCGTCCACATCCACGTCATCGGTGAGTCCGGCACGCGCGGCGGCAAGCTCGAGGGGATCCGGGCGGCGGAACAGCAGGTACAGGCGCGCGGTCGCCGCGATGCCGACGACCAGGAGAATGAACTGGACGATCGTCCACTGAATGTTGCCGGAGGTGTTCGAGAAGGGCGGGTAGGGCAGGAAGGCGTGCATGAAGGCTTCGCCCCAGTTGCTGCCTTTGCGGTTGTAGCTACCCATGGCCCGGATCTTCGACGACGACAGCGCGAGGAGCGGCACCGCAACAACGACAAGCGCGAGGGCACCCCACGCCAGGGCGACGAGCTGGCCTCGTCCGCCGCGAGCGTAGGCGCGTCGGGCGAGGGATGCGATGGAGACGAGGAGCGGCGCGATCAGGAACGCGAGGATCGAGAAGGCGGAGCTGGGGTGTACGCCGACGAGGCCGATGGCACCGATGAGGAGGAAAACCACCTGCGGAATACGGCGCATGACAGCACGCAGCCCATCGCCCGCGCGCAGGTCGGTCACCAATCGGCGTCCCGCGACGATCGCGATGGCTGCCAGACCCGGCACCAGAGCGGTGCCCGTCGAGTTGGGCCACTGGTTGTACATGGTGAGCGCGTCGGCGGGCATATTGAGCAGCATGCCGCCGATGATGGGTGCCGCCATGATCGCACTGCGCGAGGCGGTCAGCACCGAGACGAGCGCCGCCAGGCCGATCACCCACACGGCCATGAGCGCCAGCGAGGACACGTTCGAGGCCTGGACGACCGAGTCGTAGCGCGCGAACAGCGAGACGAAGGCGTGCCAGCCCGTCGGATAGTAGACGTTACGGCCGCCGTACAGCTCGTGGAGGCCACCGAAAGGACTGGCGTTCTTGCCATACAGGATCGCGTGCACGCCGTTCTGATGGAACGTCGGATCCCACTGCTGGACGGGGTTCGATGGGGCAGCACCCATCACGAGGGGAAGCGCCGCGAGGAGGAAACCCACCAGGATCGCGCCCCACGTGGCCGCGCGGATCGCCGCCTGGCGTCCGCCGATCGGCTGACGCACGCCGATGGCCTCACGCAGGGGAACCCCTCTCAGAGAGAATCCTTCGTTGCTGCGGCGGAAGAAGCTCAGGCTCCACGCGCCGGCGCCTCCCAGGGCGCTCATGCCAAGGACCGGCAGGGCCGTCGAGGGCTCCCACTCGATGTCGAGCGCCGGGTAGGCCACCGACAGGATCGTGATGAGACCAAAGGTGAACGCCGGTGCCGCGCCGATCGCAACGAGCGACGAGCGACCTCCCGCGCGCAGCCACATGAACCCCGGCAGGACCAGGGCGACCATCATGGCCAGCAGGGTCGGGAGCAGCATCCACCAGGCCAGCATGGATTACTCCTTGTCGGAAGCGGCGCGGCGCTTGCCCACGATCTCAATGATGACGGGCAGGACCGACGCGAGGATGATGACGGCGAGGATGAGCGTCAGGTTGTCGTGCACGAAGGGGACGTTGCCCAGGAGCGCTCCCACGAGGATGAAACCCGCGCCCCACACGATGGAACCGAGCGTGTTGAAGGCCAGGAACTTCGGATAGGGGTAGCGGGCCATACCCGCGGCGATCGGGATGAAGGTACGCACGAAGGGAATGAAACGTCCGATGACGAGCGAGCGCCCGCCGTAGTTCGTGAAGTAGTGCTCCGCCTTCTCCAGGTGCGCGGTCTTGAGGATGCGAGCGTCGGGCTTGAAGAAGCGGCGCCCCCACTTGGCGCCCAGGAAGTAGCCGATCTGCGCGCCGATGAAGGCCGCGACGATGACGAGGAGGATGAGGGTCGGGAGGTGCAGTCCGAGGCGGTCGTGGAGCAGGCCAGCAGTGAACAACAGAGATTCACCGGGCAGTACCGGGAAGAGGACACCCGACTCGATGAGGACGATGAGCATCGTTCCCCACAGCACCCACGGCCCCATGGCGACGAGGAGCGTCTCGGGATTTTTAAACCACTCGATAACGGTGTGCAGCATCGACGGATCCGATGCGGCCACGAGTGTAGACCAGGTCACGATAGGGCCCTTTTCTGCCGGGAATATATCACCCTAACCCTACCTTTGTTGACCGCGAATATAGGATAGGCGGCATGAGGAAGCGCAAGGATTCACACGACGGCTCTCCGATCGGGGACACGAACATCCTCTTCGTCCCCGGTTCCTCCGCCGACCCCTCAGCATCCGGGGTGGATGCCCTCATGGGAATGATCGACGAGGCCGGGGCTCCCCCACAGACTCCCCCGCCCCCAGAGGTCCCCTCCTCGGAGGCGCGAACCGAGGTCATGGAGCCCGTCGTCACGCCGGACGCGACGACCGCGCCCGCGACCATGCCGCCCAGCATTCCTCCCAGCCACGCGGACGCCGACCAGGGGGCCCCGGCCTCGTCGACGAATGACGAGAGCGCGGGGGATCCCCTGCTTCCCCCGCCCGCGCCCACGGCCGATGACGCCGCCACCAGCCCCGAGGAACCCGCCGACGAGGCCAAGGACAGCGCGTCGGAGACCACCACGAAGACCGACGCAGAGATCAGCACCGACAACAAGGATGCGGACATCGAATCCACCCCGTCCCCCGCTACCGGTGAAATCGCCGCACACCTGCCCGTACGCCGCATGCGCCTGCCCCGCCCCGTCTACATCGCGGACCGCATCACGAGCGTGCGTCGCCGCCGCGAAGACCTCGTCGACGTTGTCCTCTCCCTCATCGCGATCCTCATCATCTGGACGATCGGCACGGTGGCCAGTGCCACTACACACGGCGTCACCATGGACGTCCTGCGCTTCCAGCTCGTGCGCCAGATCCTGATCCTGCCCGTCAGCCTGGTCGAGGGCCTCATCATCCTGATCACGCCGATTCTCGTGATCATCTCCCTCGCCTTGCGTAAGCGCCTCCAGGCGATCATCCAGGCCCTCGTCACCAGCGTCGTTGCGGCGATCGGCGGATGGATCATTGCCGTCCTGACCGGGCTACTGCCCGCTTACCTCACCGCACCGCTGAGCGTGGACCGCGCGATAGCTACGCAGGGCTCGCAGACCGGCAGTGTGATCGCCATCAACTTGGTCATCGTTACCCTGTGTGCCCTGTTCACCTCCGCCGGCGAGGCCCAGTCGATGAAGGCGATCAAGTGGGGTTGGACGGGCCTGTGGGTCATTCTCATTCTGGGCGTTCTGCGCTCCTCGATGACCCTGCCCGTCGCCTTCATCTCCGTGTTCCTGGGGCGCGCTTTCGGCTCCGGCTCGCGGTGGGTCATGGGCTACGACGACCAGAGGGCGAAGGGCGCTAAGCTCGTCGAAGGCCTTCTCAGCATCGGCATCACGCCCTCGCGGATCGTACGCACCGACCTCGACACCACCGAGGAACCCCTGGCCACCTGGGCCGTCGCCGAAGACTCGCGCGGCCAGCTCACCCAGATGCCCGCCGACCTGGGCGACATGGGCGTCACGGTCACGCGCCGCCCGAATCAGGACCACCACCGCCACTACCAGGCGTGGAGCGACACGGGCCTGGCCTACGAGATCATCGCCATGGACCCCGGCCAGGAACTGACCGGAACTCTCCTCGAGATGTGGAACAACCTGCGCCTGCGCGGCATCAGCCGATGGGTGTCACCCTCGCTCAAGGCGCAAGCCGAGCGCTCCGCCTTCACGACGCTGCAGGCGCTGCGCGCCGGCGTGTTCACCCAGGAGCCGATCGGCATCGCCACCTCCGCGGACTCGATCATCTTTGTCATGTCCGCTCTGCCCCCGACGACTCCGCTGACGGAGCTCGGCGAGGACGTAACGGACGAGGTCCTGGACCGCGCATGGGAGCAGCTGCACTTTGCGCATGCGCGCGGCATTTCGCACCGCGCTCTCACCCCCGAGGCCGTGGTCGTCGACTCGTCTTCGGACGTGTGGCTGCTGGATTGGGATTCCGGCGAGGTCGCGACCACCGAGCTGAATCAGTCCATCGACATCGCACAGATGCTGGTCCTGACCGCGCTGGCCGTTGGCCCCGAGCGCGCGCTTGAGGCGGGCCGCCGCAACGTCGGCGAGGCGACGCTCATCGCGTGCGCCCCCGTCATCCAGAAGCCCGTTCTGCCCGCACAGATCAATCAGCGCCTGCGCCGTTCCGACCTGCTGGGCGACCTGCGCGCCGCCCTCGTGGGAGACTCCGAGGCAGAGACCGCGCCCACCGCCGACCTGCAGCGATTCCGCCCGCGCACCATCTTCACGATCGCGGTGGCGTTCATCGCCGTCTTCATCGTCGTCGGTTCGCTGAACTTCAGCGACATCGTGACCACGGTCAAGAGCGCGAACCTGTGGTGGATGCTCGCCTCCGCGGTGCTCGCCTGCCTCATCTGGGTCGGTTCCGCGGTCCCGCTTGTTGCTCTGTCGCCCGAGAAGCTGCCCTTCAAGGAGACGTTCATTGCCCAGGTCGCGGCCTCGATCATCACGATCGTGGCGCCCGCCGGCGTCGGCCCCGCTGCCCTCAACCTGCGCTACCTGCGCAAGCGCCGCGTTCCCACCGCAATGGCGGTAACGACGGTGACGCTCATGCAGATCTCTCAGGCACTCGTCACGATCGTCCTCCTGCTCCTCGTCATGGTCATTGCAGGATCGTCACTGTCCGTGTCGGTCCCCTACGGCACGATCCTCGGTGTCGTCGCGCTCGTCGTGGTCGCGGTCGGCGTCATCGTCGCAGTGCCGAAGTTGCGCCGCTGGATCTGGTCGAAGATTCAGCCGACCTGGCAGCAGGTCTACCCGCGCCTCCTGTGGATCATCGGTCAGCCTCGTCGCCTCGCCGCGGTCGTGGGCGGCAACTTGCTGATGAACATCGGCTATGTGGGCTCGTTCTGGACGGCGCTGCTCGCCATGGGGGGTTCGCTGAACTTCTCCACGGTGTCGCTCACCTACTTAACGGCGAACGCGGCCGGCTCCTTCATCCCCTCGCCGGGCGGTATCGGTACCGTCGAAACGGCGCTGACCTCGGGCCTGACGGTCGCGGGTATCTCTTCCTCGGTCGCCATCGCGACGGCCCTGCTCTACCGTCTCGTCACCTTCTACGGCCGCATCCCGTTCGGCTGGCTGGCTATGAAGTACATGGAGAAGAGGGACCTGATCTAGGGCGCGGACAGGCGCGCGCGGATCAGTAACACCATCCATTTACTTCAAATTAAGACTAAATTTGAAGCAAATGGAAGCAATGCCTTCTCGACGAACATATCCACAGTCGCACCCTGACGACTGCCACCGCATTGCGGCAACCCTCGGACCCCTCCCTTCTTGTCAGTCACCGTCCCCTTCAAGGGCACAATCAACCCGACGCTGAAGATCCGACACCGGATACCACTCGAAACTCCGGCCGCGCCGAACACGCCTCAAATAGCCCTCATCCTCGAGTCCACGCAGGTCGGCGTGCGCAGTCTGAAGAGTGACCCTGTATTTGTTGGCATGCGCCGCCGCTGTCACTGTCATCATGGGATCACGCAAGGCTTCTTCGATGACGCCGATCTGACGGTTCGTGAGCGTCGTGGCGCGCAGGCGATGCTTCACCTGATCCAGCTCCTTGGATTTCTTTGCCAGATAATCGTGCAGCTCGCGGATTCCACGCAGAATTATCCGCGCATGCCAGATCAGGAAGTAGGTAAGGTCGCCCTCATCCTGCTCAACCTCAAGGAATGAGCGAGCGTACTGTGCGGGAGCTCTGTGCAGTAGTCGGGACACCGGAACGAAGTCCATCAGAAAGAAGCCCTCACGCAGCATCACCCACTGCGCAATGACGCGGGCCGTGCGACCGTTACCATCAACGAAGTAGTGGTCGTATCCCATCATGAAGTGAACAATGAGCGCCCTTACGAGGGGCGGCACATATTGCGTCGCATACTCACCTTCGCCATTCACAAAGGAACACAGACGCTCCAGGCGCTCGGGCAGCTCCGATGCGGACGGCGGAACATGGAGCAGTTGCTCCTCATTTTCCGTCCCGTAAATGCGAACCCTACCCTCCCCCTCCCGCTGGAGGCGGCCAGCATCGCCCGGATCATCGAGCGTCCCCTCAGTCACGATCCGATGCACCTCGCAGACAAACTCAGGAGTGAGCTTATCCGTGAGGCGCCCCCGCACAAATTCAAGGGCGAGAAAGTTGTTTCGGATCATCCGCTCCGACCGCGTCTGCGGACGTCTGCCCTCCCGGAGCATCTTTTTCGCATCGCGCCTCGACGTGGAGGCTCCCTCCATCTGGGAGGAGGTGATCGCCTCCTCATACAGGGAGTTGATGAGGTACCTGTCTCTCGCAGCCTCTGTCGCAACCTCCCCTGGGAGCTCGACCTGACCTCGCGCCTGAGCGGTAATATCCTCATTCAGGCTCAAAAGGACATCGGGCAGATTAAAGGTCAAGGGCGTTGCGTCCTTCATCGTGAAGGGCGTCGGTCTAGCAGTGGTCGCTCGAGCACTGCGAACCGCACACCACCACGCCTCGCGGGTGAGCCCCTCGGGCACCGGCTCGGCCTGACAGTAATACCCCCATGGCCGATACTCCGGATCATCAAGTCCGCCAGCTAGCGCGCGAATAACAGACGAACGATGGTCCTCATCCATACCCCTGAGGCTATTGAGAACACTGTCATAGAGTTCAGCCAGGCGACAGGGCGGAGGGGTCGGCTTCTTCATGGCTGCTCCGTTCACGCTTATTTCTAGTTACTTCTAATATTATCTTAATTTGAAGTAACTAGAAACGGTGTCACCCTCAGTCTCAGATCTCGCCTAGGGGAAATAGCACGCCCCCACCTGCCTCGCTCCGGCACGAGGCAGCCGGAATTCGCATCAGTGGAGGCGGTTGTTGCCGTCCAGGTACACCGCCTGGACGCCGCTCACCAAGCGAATCGTGTCGAGCGACCCGTCAGGCACGCGCAGCGCATAGCCGCGCAGGGCGTTGCGGTACTCGCGTTCGACAGACACGGAGGCACCCGGGAAGGACGCGGCCACGGCCTCGTTGATCGAGGCGAGTGTCGCCTCACTGTCGGCGCTCTCCTCGAGCGCAACAATGACGATGACCGAGGTGTCTCCATCCTGGGCACCGGACTGCGCGCTTGGTCCGCTCTGGCCGTTCTTGGAGGTCAGGGCCGTGTCGGGGTCGATCGTCGGCGAGGCCGTGGCTCGCGGTGCGGACTGGGCCGAGTCGTTGCCCGGGTTGGACTGCTCCGCGGGCGTCGTGGAGGCTGGAGAGCAGCTCACAACCGCGAGCGCGCACGTGCCCACCCCGGCCAGGAAAACGGCTGGCTTCTTCATGGACTGCACTCCCATACATTCGACGCAGATACGAGGCGACACCGAGTCGTGTCGCTGCTTCCAACATACCGCAGCGGCCACCGACGTTGCGGCGCTCGTATGCGCACGCGGACACCCGTGGGCGCATGCGACGGGGCCCGAGAGCGCTCGCAGTGAGCGTTCCCGGGCCCCGGCCTCGCGAATCAGCGAATCAGTGATTCAGTGATTCAGAAGAGCCGCACGTCAGCCGACCCAGATGCCGTTGGCATCGAACACGTAGGTGCGTCCGTTGATGACCTGGGTGCCCGTCAGCATGGCGCCGGAGGGCG
>CAUSHZ010000007.1:0-52596 GCA_963531605.1 uncultured Actinomyces sp. | reverse complement strand
TCGACGCCGCCCGCCAGGAGGGCGACCTGCGCGAGAACGGCGGCTACCACGCCGCGCGCAACGAGCAGTCCATGAACGAGACCCGCATCCAGGCGCTCCAGGAAATGCTGGAGCACGCAGAGGTCGGAGAGACCCCCGCCGACGACGGCATCGTCGAGCCAGGCATGGTTGTCACCGCGCTGGTTGCGGGCCGCGAGCAGAAGTTCCTGCTCGGTTCGCGTGACGCCGGCGGCGACCTGGGTATCCAGGTCTTCTCCGCTCAGGCTCCCCTGGGCGCCGCGGTCATCGGCCACAAGGCCGGCGACAAGCTCTCCTTCGAGGCCCCCACGGGCCGCATGATCGACGTCGAGATTCTCGACGCAAAGCCTTTCGAAGGCTGAGCTTCCAAGCGAGCAGGCCCACCTGGCCTTTGCTCACCCCTCATCAATGTGAAGCGGGTCCCACCTCTTGGTGGGACCCGCTTCACGCTACATATGTGCGCGAGGAAGCCTTACGCCTCCACGTGGGGCGTCGGAGGCTCTCCCGGCTTCTGCTTCTCGCCGGCCGGAACTTCCTCCCGGGTCGCGTCTCCTTCCGACTCGACGTGGGCCTCGACGTGCAGATCCGCAGACACCACCACCTCGTCCTCGTTCGATTCTGCGCGAGCCACGTACGGGCGCGTATCGGGTTTACCCGCGTAGGAGGCGGCGATCTTCTCCTCAAGGATGCCAGGAGGGCCACCCGGGCGGTCCTGAGCGGTCGCCAGCTCGGGCATCGGGTCGTACCCGTGCAGGTACATGACGGTCGCGTTGATGAAGGCCGCGATCGGCACCGAGAAGACCGCCCCGGCGATACCGGCAATCGCGGAACCCGCGGTGATGACCAGCATGACGGCGACAGGGTGCAGGGAGACGGCGTTCGACATCATGAAGGGCTGCAGGATGTTGGATTCGACCTGCTGGACCACCAGAATGATGACGAGCATGATGACCGCCTTCGTCAGGCCACCGTGCACGCCCGCCACCAGCACCGCGATGACGCCGGACGTCAGGGCACCCAGAATCGGCACGAAAGCCGCGAAGAAGGTGATGACACCGATCGGGATGGCCAGGGGCACGCCCAGGAAAAACGCGCCCAGCGCGATACCGATCGCGTCGATGGCCGCCACCTGGATCTGCGTGCGCACGTAGGAGCCGAAAGTTGCCCAACCGCGGATCGCGCTCTCGTGGACGGGAACGCGGGCGGGGGCGGGCAGCAGGCGCACGCACCACAGCCAGATCGAGCGCCCTTCCTTCAGGAAGAAGAACAGACAGAAGAGCATCGTCAGGCCGGAGGTGGCCAGCGTGCCCACCGACGAGGTGATGCTGAGGGCACCGGTCGCCAGCGTTTCCTTGTTGGTATTCAGCCAGTTGACCAGCTCGGAACGCAGCTGCTCGGCCGCGGCCGTCAGGGCGGTCGTGTCGATCTTGAGGGGGCCGTTCTGCAGGAACTCGTTGTGCAGGATCGCATCGAGCAGGGCGCGGAAGCCGTCCGCGGCCTGCGTGGCCAGCTGCGGGACCTGCTGGATGAGTTCGGCGGCGGCCTGGCTCAGCGCACCGGCGACGGCTGCAAAGAAGACGAGCAGGCCGACGGTTGCTGCGAGAGACGAAGGGAAGTGCAGGCGGCGGCGCATCCAGGAGACGAGGGGCTCCAGCAGCACCGCCACCGTCAGCGCAATCGCGACTGGCATGATGACGATCGTCAGGCGGGCGATACCCCACAGGACGGCCATGACCAGGCCGACGACGACGAGGGTGCGCCACGAGATCGCCGCAGCGACGCGGAGGGTGCGCGGAACGGCGGCTGCCACGTCGCGCTCATCCTCGTGTTCCTCGCGCACCGACACCATGACGGGTGTGGGCGCGGGCTCATCTGCGTGCTTCGTCGGTAGGGCAGCTGAAAGTCTGCCCATCAGGTCGGATAGCTTCCAGCGCGGCTGTTCCTGAGTGTCGGCCACGGTCCCTCCTTTTCATTCACCCCTAAGCGTACTCGCCTGCGGCCCCATTTCCGTTCGCGCAGCGCGCTCACCCGCCCCAAGGGGCGCATACTGGGACCCATGACATCGTTTTTCAAGCAGGCACACACGAACGTTCACGTCTCCACGCACACGGTCCTCGGCTCGAACATGAGGGACGAGGCCGGGGCGGGCCAGGAGGTCATCTACCTTGCCGCGGGCTGCTTCTGGGGCGTCGAGAAGGCCCTGTGGAACGCTCCCGGGGTCGTGACCACGGCGACCGGCTACATGGGCGGCGATTCCCCCAATCCGACGTACGAGCAGGTGTGTTCTCATTCGACGGGGCATGCGGAGACCGTGCGCGTCGTTTTCGATACCGCGCTCACGAGCGCCGCTGACCTGGTTCGTCTCTTCTTCGAAATCCACGATCCGACGCAGGTGGGCGGACAGGGCAACGACATCGGCGACCAGTACCGCTCTGCGATCTGGACGACCACACCCGAGCAGCTGCACGACGCGACCGCCCTGCGAGCGGCCTACCAGGAGGTGCTCACTGAGCGCGGTTTCGGCCCGATTCAAACGGTCATCTCCCCCGCTCCCGATGCTGACTCCACCGCACGTTTCTGGTACGCGGAGGACTACCACCAGCAGTACCTGTTCAAGAACCCGGGCGGCTACGAGTGCCACGCCCGCACGGGCATTGCCTGCCCGGCTCTCCCCCGCGAGTAGCCGATGCGTGACACAGATGTGGGGCGGGCCGGCACTTTTGTGCCGGCCCGCCCCACATCGCGTGAAATCAGTTCACGCCCAGGATGTCGGTGACGAACACGAGGGTCGCGCCGCCGGGAATGCCGGCCTGCGGGACGCCGCGTGCGCCGTAGCCGAGCTCGGAGGGGATGGACAGCAGGACGCGGTCGCCCACGTGCTTGCCCACGAGGCCCTCGTCCCAGCCGGGGATGACCATTCCGACGCCGATCTGGAAGGACAGGGCACCGCCACGGTCGAAGGAGTTGTCGAAGTCCACGTCGGAGCCGAAGACCGCACCGTAGTAGTGGCACGTGATCGTATCGCCGGCCTCGACCTCCTGGCCGTCACCTGCGTGGAGGACCTCGACGACGAGCTCGTCGGAGGGGGTGCCGTCGAAGGACAGGGCAGGCTTGCGGCCGAATTCGCCGGCAACAGAGATGTTTTCCATGGTGTCTTTCCTTAGTGTCGGTGAAGCGGCACGTCAGTTGCGGCGCATGAGGTAGGACAGGATCTTGAGGATCTCGAGGTAGATCCAGATGACGTCGGTCATGATGGCGAAGGTGCACAGCCACGAGTACTTCTCGGGCACGTTGCTCGCGACGCCGACCTTCACCGCATCGAAGTCGCGCACGAGGCACAGGACGCCGATGAAGACGGCGAGGACGCCGATGATGACGCCGAGCGGGATACCGAAGACGGGGGTGGTGTTGACCGCCCGCATGTCCACCATGCCGGTGACCGACAGCGCAAAGGTGACGATGTAGTAGAAGAAGAAAGCAACGGAACCGATCCCCGCGACGCGGGTCACCGTCGACGAGTTACGCACGAAGCCCATCGTGAAGGCAGCCAAGGTCGTGCCGATGACGACGAGGGTCGCCAGAACAGCACTGATGACAATGCCCGGGAAATAGGCCTCAAAGGTGTAGGAGATCACGCCGAGGCTAAAGCCCTCAATGAGGGAGTAGGTGACGATGGCACCCGGGCGAATCTTCTTCGACAAACGGATGAAGATCGCCAGGCCCAGCGTCACAGCGCACGAGGCAAAGAACAGCACCAACGCGATACCCATCGCAACGATGCCCGTCAGCCATCCCGCGGTCGCGCCCACGAGCAGCAGACCGAAGCACATGATGGACTTGATCACGACGTCGTCGAAGGTCATCGTTCCGCGATCCACCGCGTCGGCCGCGGGAGCGTTCATCATCGCCTCGTACGAGGCCATCTGCTCCTCAGAGCTGGACGACACCGGGTAGCCCTGGGTGCCGGCCTGCGCAGTGCCGTAGACCGGCTGCCCCGAATAGTCGACGCCCTGCTGGGTGCCGTACGGGTTGGTCGCACCCGCGTAGGGATTCTGCGCCTGCGCCGAAGCGGGCTGGTATCCCGGCATCTCGGGGTAACCGGCGGGAGTGGTCTGCTGGGTCGACCAGTCTTTCACGATCGAATTCATCACCGGGTTGGCCATATTTCCTCCTTGGTCAGTGATGTGCTGCCTCTAGTGTCGCACGAGGCACCCACGGGTGGGAAACGCACAATTATGCGCGCAGCGCAACCCCGCGTCCACACGAGGGACGGTGAACGCATCACGGGCCGCGGCCTCGTCGATGAGGACTGTAAATGGTACCCCCGGTGGGACTCGAACCCACAACACACCGATTTTAAGTCGGTTGCCTCTGCCAATTGGGCCACGGGGGCGCGCACGCGCACGTCCAGCCTACGGGAGGCTGGCGCGCTCCTCAAGCTCCGCTCAGATCATCGCCTGTGCGATGCCGTCGAGGATGTCGTGCTCGGAGGTGACGACCTGCTCGATCGGGTGCCCGGCCGCCTCGGCGCGCGCCAGAACGCGCGTGACGATGCGGCTCCAGATAAGCGCGCCCGCCGCGATGACGTCCTCGCGCCCCTCGGGCATGAAGCCCAGGGAAGCCTTCACGGACGTCGGCTGATCGACCATGAAGCGCACGGCCTCCTCGAACTGTGCCGCGCTCAGGCGCGCGCCGTGGATGCGCTCGGGCTGGTACGACGTGAGCCCCAGCGCCTGGGCGGTCAGGGTAGTCACCGTGCCCGCAACGCCCACGAGGGAGCGCACGCGCGCCAGGTCCACAGACTTTTCCGCACCATCGAGCTGCTCATCGATCCACGCGATCGCGCGCTCCTGGTCCTCGAGCGGCACTCCGCCAGCGGGATCCACGTGGGAAAAGAACTTCTCGGTGACACGCACGGCACCCATGTCGATCGAAATCGCCTGCTCAACGCGGGTCGAGCCGGCCACCAGCTCCGTCGACCCACCACCGATATCGACGACCAGCATCGGGGCGCACGCAGACTCGCCCAGGCCGCTCACCGCGCCGTTGAAGGACAGGGAGGCTTCCTCCGTGCCGACGACGACCTCGGGCTCCACGCCGATGACGGCCTTGATCTGACGCACGAAGTCCGCGCTGTTGGACGCGTCGCGCGTCGCAGAGGTCGCCACGAAACGGGTGCTCGTCGCCCCCAGGGCCTCGATCATGCGCTGGTATTCGACCGTGGCCTCCACCGTACGCTCGATCGCCGCGGGATCCAGGTAGCCGCGCGCATCCACGCCCTGCCCCAGGCGCACGATGCGCATCTGGCGGGTCAGGTCCGACAGATGGGGACGGCCGTCCTCGCCGATATGCCCATCGGCGACGAGCAGTCGGATCGAATTGGTTCCACAGTCAATGGCAGCTACGCGGGTCATCGCTTCGTTTCTACGGGGGTGAGTTCCGGACGAGGCCGGGGCGGGCACGGGCAAAAAGCGCTCAGCAGGAGCAACGGGAGGTGGAGAACAGGCCTCGCTCGTCGAGCATCGCGAGCGCGCGGTCCCCGATCGGATTCACGCCGGGGCCTGCGGCCAGAGAGTGGCCGACGAGGGCGTGCAGGCACTTGACGCGCGTGGGCATTCCGCCAGCGCTCACGCCCGAAATCTCCGGAACGTCACCCAGTGTCAGGCGCGCCTGAATGTAGGCCTCGTGGGCGCGCGCATAGGCGGCACGCAGCTCCTCATCGGCCGCGAGTTCCTCGTTGAGGGTCTCCATGACGTGCTCGGCCTCAAGCGTGGAAGCGCCCTTCACGGCCGCCGGGTGCGTCAGGTAGTAGGTCGTGGGGAACGGCGTCCCGTCAGGCAGGCGCGGCGCGGTGGCCACAACGGTGGGTCGACCGCACACGCAGCGCGCAGCAATACCAACGACCCCTCGGGGCACACGGCCCAGCTGGGAACGCAGGACCTCCAGGTCCTCTTCAGTGGCGTCGGTGGTGTTAACGAGGCTCATTCTCCGCTTTCTTGGCTGGTCGTGGGGGCCTGTCCCGACTGGCTGGTCTCAGCCGACGGGATAGGCGTCGCACTCGGCGGCTGATCCGCCTTCCCCACTAGGATACCGAGCTGCTGCACCCAGGGGCGCGCCGGTCCGGTGGAAGCAGCTGCGGCCGCCAGCGCCGAGTCCTGATATTGCGGCCCCGGATCCACGACCGTGTATTGGGTCTCACCGGGTCGTACGAATCCGAGCCGCTCGCGCGCCTGAGTGGAGATGTAGTCGGGGTCATTCCACAGGTCGAGCTGACGCTGCATGTCAGCGTTCTGCTGCTGCTGCTGCGCAACCTGCGCCTTGATCTGCGCGAGTTCACGCTCCTGCTGCCACCACTGGTAGAGGCTGGGCACCAACATGACCGACAGGATCGCGGCGACGATCAGGACGACAAGAAGCCGCGTGGACACGTCGAGGCCACCGATGGACAGGACCGACGAGCCATCCGCGGAGGGGCGCACAAACGAAGAACGCGACGAGCCCTTTTCGACGCCCTTATTCCTGCGGAAAAAGCTGCGCTTTGCGCCCTGTTCCTTCTGGGCGTCCCTCGCCGACTTCTGGCGCTTCGCCGAGGCCTCAGCACCCTTCGACGACTGTGCAGCCTTCGCGGCCGCCCTGCGCTGGCGCGACTTTTCCGCGTTGATTTCACGCGTCGTACGCGCTGCCTCCGAACCGGAGGAGCGACGACGCGAGGAGGGGCGGGAAGAAGGACGACGGCTAGCCATTCCTCTATCGTGCCCTAAGTTGGCGTCTCTAGCTCAGCCCCACGCCGAAAAAACTCCGCGCGGACCCTTGCGGGCCCGCGCGGAGCTATGCGGCTAGTTGCCTAGGCTCACTTGAAGCGAGGGAAGGCAGAGCGGCCGGCGTAAACGGCGGCCTCGCCCAGCTGCTCCTCGATGCGCAGCAGCTGGTTGTACTTGGCGACGCGCTCGGAACGAGCGGGAGCACCGGTCTTGATCTGGCCGGAGTTGGTGGCGACGGCCAGGTCGGCGATCGTGGTGTCCTCGGTCTCGCCGGAGCGGTGCGAGGTCATCGAACGGTAGCCGTTGCGGTGCGCTTCCTCGACGGCGTCGAGGGTCTCGGTCAGCGAACCGATCTGGTTCACCTTGACGAGCAGCGCGTTCGCGGCACCCAGCTCGATGCCCTTCTTCAGGCGGGCGGGGTTGGTGACGAACAGGTCGTCGCCGACCAGCTGGACGCGGCCACCGATCTCGGAGGTCAGGGCCTTCCAGGCGTCCCACTCGTCCTCATCCAGCGGATCCTCGATGGAAACCAGCGGGTAGTTCGAGATGAGCTTCTCGTAGTACTCCACCATGTACTCGGTCGAGCGGCCTTCGCCCTCGAACTGGTACAGGCCGTCCTTGAAGAACTCGGAGGAGGCAACGTCCAGGGCCAGGGCGACGTCCTCGCCCGGCTTGAAGCCGGCCTTCTCGATCGCGGAGACGATCAGGTCGAGGGCCTCGGCGTTGGAGTCCAGGTTGGGGGCGAAACCGCCCTCGTCGCCCAGACCGGTGGACAGACCGCGGTCCTTCACGACGCCCTTGAGCGTGTGGTAGACCTCGGCACCCCAGCGCAGGGCCTCACGGAAGGAGGGAGCGCCGATGGGGGCGATCATGAACTCCTGGATGTCAACGTTGGAGTCCGCGTGGGAGCCACCGTTGAGGATGTTCATCATGGGGACGGGCAGGACGTGAGCGTTGGGGCCGCCCAGGTACTTGTAGAGGGGCAGGTCCGCGTACTTCGCGGCAGCCTTGGCGACGGCGAGGGAGACGCCGAGGATGGCGTTCGCGCCGAGCTTGCCCTTGTTGGGGGTGCCGTCCAGGTCGATCATGGCCTGGTCGATGTAGCGCTGGTCGTCAGCTTCCTCGCCGATGAGCTCAGGGGCGATCTGCTCGACGACGGCGTCAACGGCGTCCTGGACGCCCTTGCCAAGGTAACGGCCCTTGTCGCCATCGCGACGCTCGACGGCCTCGAACGCGCCTGTGGACGCGCCGGAGGGAACGGACGCGCGCGCAGCGGTGCCGTCCTCGAGGACGACCTCAACCTCAACGGTCGGGTTACCGCGCGAGTCGAGGATCTCGCGTGCACCAATGCCTTCAATAACTGCCACGTCATTCTCCAATCGATGTTGTTGCGTGGAAGCGGTCAGTACAACGGTAATACGGACCGCCATATGTGGTCACCCCCGGCGAGGGGGACGTTGTGGTTTTTGGGGCTATCAACCCCGGTTATGTGCCCGGACAAGCGACATTAGTCCCTGCCGGAGACGCTGTGAGTGAATACTCACAAGGCTCACTGGGCGCTGCCGCCCAGGAGCGCGGCCATGGGATCATCTTTGGCTCCAGATACGGCGTCACCGAACAGGGGCGTGGTCGGGGCCTGGCCTCCACCCAGGGTCGGCTGGGGGAAACGAGGGTTGATCTGGGCGTGCGCCGCGGCGCGGGCCTGCTCGAAGGTCTCATTCATGGCTGGGACGGCCGCCGGGTTCGCCTGAGCGAACTGGCTGAGCTGCTGATTCAGAAGCAGGGAGCGCACGGTCGCACGCGTACCACGACCGATCGTCACGGCCTGCCCACCGGCCTGCGCTGCGGTCTGCTCGATGGCCTGGTCGATCTGCTCGTCGGTCACACCGAGGCCCACTGAATCGGCCACGGCCGCGAGCTGAGGCTCGTTGATCAGGCTGGCGCGCACCTGTTGCGCGCCGATGGAGGATTGTCCGCCCGTCACTACGGCGAGCTGGCTCACCGCCTCGTCAACTTCCGCAATGCTGTAGTCGCCGTTGGAGGTGCTGACTGCAGCGCCGGGATGGGCGGAGCACGCCCCCATTCCCAGTCCTGCGGCCACAATCAGGGCGGCGGTGGCGAGCTGGCGTGTGTAGCGCACGAGCATTCCTTCCTCAGATGTGTTGCGACGCAATAGGACCAGTGTATTCCACCACAGGCACTACTCGCCAAAAGGCACAAGAATCTTGGTCACCAGAGTCTCCACCCACTCCAGAAGCGGGCCGTCGGTGAGCGGGGAACCACCGACTCGCGAGGTGAGCGGCAGCGGCACGAGAACCTGGCGAACGGCGGCTTTGATGACCGTTCCGGGGTGCAGGCGCTTGAGGCGCATGACCTGGGAATCGCGTAGTTCGACGGGCGAGACACGCAGGTACTTGCCCTGCGTGACGATCTCGGTGATCCCCGCGCGGCGCACGACTTCGCGCAGCCGTGCGACGGCGAAGAGCAGGTCGACCTGGGGCGGGATGGGGCCGTAGCGGTCGACGAGTTCCTCGCGTACGTCCGCTTCCTGTTCGGGCGTGGAGATAGCCGCGATCTTGGCGTACACCTCGAGGCGCAGGCGTTCGCCGCGCACGTAGCCGTCGGGGATGTGCGCGTCGACCTGCAGGTCCATGCGCACGTCGGTCTTTTCGGTGGGTGCATCACCCCGGTAAGCGGCGACCGCGTCAGAGACCATGCGCACGTACAGGTCGAATCCGACGCCCTCGACGTGGCCGGACTGCGCCCCACCCAGGAGGTTGCCGGCGCCTCGGATCTCGAGGTCGCGCTGGGCGACAGCCAGGCCCGCTCCCAGCTCGGTGTTCGCGGCGATCGTCTTGAGGCGCTCGTGCGCGGTCTCGGTCAGGGCCTTGTCACCCGGATAGAAGAAGTACGCGTAGGCGCGTTCACGGCCTCGCCCCACGCGCCCGCGCAGCTGATGCAGCTGGGACAGGCCGAAGGTGTCAGCGCGGTCGACGATGAGGGTATTCGCGTTGGAGATGTCCAGGCCGGTCTCGACGATGGTCGTACACACGAGAACGTCGAACTCGTGGTTCCAGAAGTCCTGGATGACGGCCTCGAGCTGGTGCTCGTTCATCTTGCCGTGAGCGGTGCGCACGCGCGCCTCGGGCACCAGCTCCGCGATGTGGGCGGCGACCGAGGAGATCGAATCGACGCGGTTGTGCACGTAGAAAACCTGGCCGTCGCGCAGGAGCTCGCGTCGGATCGCAGCGCTCACCTGGGCGTCCGTGTAGGCACCGACGAAGGTCAGGACGGGCTGGCGTTCCTCGGGCGGGGTCTGGAGGATCGACATCTCGCGGATGCCAGAGATCGCCATCTCGAGGGTACGAGGGATCGGCGTGGCGGACATCGACAGGACGTCCACGTCGGTGCGCAGGGCCTTGAGCGTCTCCTTGTGCTCGACGCCGAAGCGCTGTTCCTCGTCGATGATGACGAGGCCGAGCTTCTTGAACGACACCGTGCCGGTCAGCAGCGAGTGCGTGCCAATAACCAGGTCGACTTCGCCCGAGGCCAACCCCGCCTTAACCTCCTCGGTTTCCTTCGGCGTCGAGAAGCGCGAGAGCGTGCCGATGCGCACGGGGAAGCCCGCGTAGCGCTCGGCGAAGGTCTCCGCGTGCTGGGTGACCAGCAGGGTCGTGGGCACGAGGACGGCGGCCTGGTAGCCGTCCTGGATGGCCTTGAAGGCGGCGCGCACGGCGATCTCGGTCTTGCCGTAGCCGACGTCGCCCGTGAGCAGGCGGTCCATGGGCACGGGCTTTTCCATGTCGGCCTTAACCTCGTCGATGGTGACGAGCTGGTCGGGGGTCTCGACGTAGGGGAAGGCGTCCTCGAGTTCGCGCTGCCAGGGCGTGTCGGGGCCGAAGGCGTGGCCCTTGGTCTGCTGGCGCACGGCGTACAGGCGGATGAGTTCCTTGGCGACCTCGTTGACGGCCTTCTTGGCGCGGGCCTTGGTCTTGGCCCAGTCGGCGCCGCCCATCTTGGTCAGGGAGGGCTCGTCGGATCCGGTGTACTTCGAGATCTGGTCGAGCGCGTCGGTGGGCACGAAGAGCCGGTCGGCGGGCTGGCCGCGCTTGGAGGGTGCGTATTCGATGACCAGGTAGTCGCGCGTCGAGGCGGCGTCCCCGCGCCCGATCGTGCGGGAGACGAGTTCAATGAAGCGTCCGATGCCGTGCTGGTCGTGGACGATGTAGTCCCCGGGGTGCAGAGTCAGCGGGTCGACGCCCTTGCGCCTGCGCGAAGGCATGCGGCGCATGTCGCGCGTGGACGCGCCCGCACGCCCGGTGAGGTCACCTTCGGTGAGGATCGCGACCTTGAGATGGGGCGCGACGAAACCGACGCCGGCCTGCGCGGTCGTAATGGTCACGAGGCCGGGGTCGGGGCGCGCTTCCACGTTGTCCGCGAGCGCGGCCGGGCACGAGGCGTCGGTGAGGATGGAGCGGATGCGCCGGCCCGGGCCGGGGCCTTCGGTGGTGACGACAATGCGCCAACCGTCGCGGGCCAGGTCGGTGAGGTCGGCGGCGGCTCGGGCGAAGTCTCCGCGGTAGGGGTGCACGTCGCGGGCACCCACGCGCATGAGGGTGGGCGAGACGACGACGGGCGCGGGACCGTCCGATGAGGGCGAGTCGGCCTCGTCCATCGCGGAAGCGAGGTCGGCGGGCGGCAGGTCGGTGAGCTCCCACCAGGGACGCGTCCCGCTCCCCCATAGGTCGGCCAGGTCGAGGAACGAGGCCCTCGAGGCCTCGAGCGGGGTGTCCGCTCCCCCGGCGGCGGCGCTCCACGCGGCGGCGAGGAACTCCTCGGTCGTGGCGACGAGGTCGGCGGCGCGGGCACGGATCCGTTCGGGGTCGGAGGCGAGGATCGGCGAGCCGGCGGGCAGCAGGTCGAGGAGGGACTCCATGCCGCCCACGAGGACGGGTGCCAGGGATTCGATGCCGGGGGCGGCGATTCCCTCGGCGGCGAGGCTGAGCATCTCGGCGGCGCCGGGCAGGCGGTCGGCGGCCTCGCGGGCGCGGGCGCGCACCGCCTGGGTGAGGAGGAGCTCGCGGCAGGGGACTGCCCACAGACCGTCGGAGGCCTCTCCGAGGGTTCGCTGGTCGGAGACGGAGAAAGCGCGGATGTCGTCGACCTCGTCTCCCCACAGCTCCACGCGCAGAGGGTGGGGTTCCTGGGGCGGGAAGACGTCCAGAATGCCGCCTCGCACGCTCATCTGGCCGCGGCCTTCGACCATGTCGACGCGCTCGTAGCCGAGCTCGGCCAGCCTGTTCGTGGTCTCGGTAAGGTCCAGGACGTCGCCTTTGCGCACGCGCACGGGCTCGAGGTCCGCCAGGCCGGAGATGATCGGCTGGAGGAAGGCTCGGATGGGGACGACGAGGACCGAAATCGGGCCGGCGCTGTCGTCTCCCGTGATCGGGTGGACGAGGCGGCGCAGGACGGCGATGCGACGCGCCATCGTGTCGACCTGGGGCGAGAGGCGTTCGTGGGGCAGGGTCTCCCAGGCGGGCAGCATGGCGACGCCCGGGATCCACGAGGCCAGGGCGTTGGTCAGCGATTCGGCGTCGCGCCCGGTGGCCGTCAGGACCACAAGGGGCGTGGCCGCGCGGGAGGCGACGGCCGCAAGCAGGGGCGGCCGGATGCCGACGGGCGCGACGATCGTGCCAGAACGGCCGGCTTCGACGGAGTCGGTGGCCGTCTCGATCGCGGGATCGGTGGTGATGTCCGGGAGGAGTCCGGTGAGTAGCACGCGCTGCCTTTCGCGGTGAGGGTGCGCGGCGACGCCAGGGGGTCGCCGCCTCGATCAGGACCCGGTGTGCAGGGCCATCTGGGTGGGGGCAAATCCCTTGGTCACGATGTCTTCGACGACGTCGGCGGCCTGCTCGAAGGTGACGTCCCAGTCGGGGCGTTCCTTAGAGGGCAGGGTCGCGAGCACGTAGTCGGCGGGGTCCATGCGCCCCGGCGGGCGGCCCACGCCGATGCGCAGGCGAGCGTAATCGCGCGTGCCCAGGTGCTGGGTGAGGGACTTCAGGCCGTTGTGGCCGCCCTCTCCCCCGCCGATCTTGAGGCGCAGCGTGTGCGCGGGCAGGTCCATGTCGTCGTGGATGACGAGGATGCGCGAGGGCTCGATCTTGTGGAAGGTAGCGAGCGCGCTGATCGGACCACCCGAGGTGTTCATGTAGCTGTCGGAGCGCGCGAGAATCACGCGAGGTCCGGGCACACCGCCGGGGCCGATCCCTAGGCGAACGTCAGCGGTGTGCGTGCGCGAGCGGTGCGAGGTCAGGGTCGCACCGCCGCGCGAGGCGAGCACGTCGAGGGTCAAGTACCCGACGTTGTGTCGGGTGGAGGCATACTGCGCGCCGGGGTTACCTAACCCGACGACGAGCCACGGTCCGTCAGTCGTCATACTCCGATTGTGCCACCCGCGCCGAGAGCATGTCCCACTGGGGGGCGTCCTCGACGACGGGGGCTGCCTCACGTCGAGACGTCGCCCACGCGTCGGCGAAGAGCTGCGCCCACTTGGTGTAGGCCGCCGAATTCGGGTGGAAGAAGTCCGCAGCGTGGTAGGCGAACGTGTAGGTCGGCAGGGAGTATTCCTGCGTCAGGGAACGCAGGTCGACCACGTGTGCGTCGCTGTCGGCAACGGCGGCCGCGATGCGGTCGGACATGTCCTGTGCGCGACTTTCCTGGGGCATGATTCCGAAGGAAGGGATCGTGGAGACGAGGGTGCTGCCGGGCAGGGCGGCGAGGACGCGACGCAGGCGTTCCTCGAACTGACCGGGGGCCATGTCCTCGGTCATGACGTCGTTTCCTCCGATGGTCAGCGTGACCAGGTCGGGGCTGTAGGGCCCATCCAGGAGGCCCAGGCCGCGCATTTGCGGGATCTGGGTGAGTTCCACGGATTCGATGGTGGCTCCCGACAGGGACAGGTTGAGCAGGAGGACCTCGCGGTCCATCTGCGCGGCGATCGAGGAGGCGAGGCGGGCCGGGTAGGACTCGGTGATGCGCGAGGCACCAACGCCCTGCACGGAGGAGTCGCCGAGGGAGACGATCAGGTAGGGACGCTCACCCTCGGGATGCTCGTCGAGCTGACGCAGGCGGTCCAGGGTCGCCAAGTTGTGGTTCTCCCACGCCTTGCGGTAGTCACCGCGTTGGGAATCCAGCCGCAGGAGGCGTCCGATCGCCAGGCCGCCGCCAAAGAGGCTCGCGCCGCCGGCTGCTGCGCCCGCTACCTGCCATGCTCGTTTGCTAATCCCCATCGGAATGTCCTTCCCTCGTGTCTGCTGGTCTTCAGTGTAACGAGGCCGGGGCCGGTGCTTCAAATGCTGAAGCACCGGCCCTTCGGTTTGTCTCAGATCGCTCAGTCCAGGCGTCCGGCGGGAGCTCCCGGGAGGGATCGGATGAAGTGGGGAGGCTCCCAGCCTCGCTCCGCGTAGGCGGCCGCGACGGCTCGCGCCACGCCCTCCACACCATGCGCGTCGACGAGCGCGATCGCGCTGCCGCCGAAGCCGCCGCCCGTCATACGTGCGCCATGCGCGCCCGCGCCGCGAGCAGCCTCCACGGCCACGTCCAGTTCCTCGCAGGAGACCTCGTAGTCGTCACGCAGCGAGTCGTGCGAATCGTTCAGGAGAGCGCCCGCGACCGCCAGGCGCACCCCCTCCAGCGGCCCCTCGTCAAGAAGCTCGATAAAAGCACGCGTCCGCGCGATTTCGGACACGACGTGGCGCGTGCGGGCGGCCAGGCGCTCGCTACCCAGCACGGCCGTGGCCTCGTCCAGGTCTTCCACGTCCACGAGCTGGCCCACACCCAGGATGCGCGCCGACTCCTCGCAGTCCGCGCGGCGCGACCCGTACTGGCCGTCCGCCAGCGAATGTTTGGCACGAGTGTCGATAACGAGAAGCTCCAGGCCGACCGCACTCAGGTCGAAGGGAACCTGGCGCGTCGACATGTCTCGGCAGTCGAGGGCCAGCGCATGGCCCTCGCGGCAGCGCAGGGAAGCCGTCTGGTCCAGGCCGCCCGTGTTCGCGCCCGCCACCTGGTTTTCCGCGGCGCGCGCGGCATCCACGAGCACCTTGCGCCCCTCGTCGTTGGGGGCCTCGATCGTGCCCGCCAAACCCAGCGAGCACACCTCGTCGAGGGCCACCGCCGTCGCGCACTCGAGCGCGGCGCTCGAAGAGAGGCCACCACCCAGAGGCACGCACGACCACAGGGCCGCGTCAAAACCGGGCAGGGGCCCGTATCCAGCCTGCTCGAGGGCCCATGCGACGCCCGCGAGATACGCGGTCCAATGGTTTGTCACCTCGCCGGGGGTACCCTTCGGGCCGATCACGTCGAGATCGAGGACGTCGATCGCCTCGCGGGTCTGCGGAGAAATCAGGCGAATCGTCCGATCCTCACGAGGCGACAGCGCCACGTACGCGCGGTGCGGTAGAGCGATCGGAACGCACGGGCCACCGTTGTAGTCCACGTGCTCGCCGATGATATTGACGCGTCCGGGCGCACTCCACACGCCCCGAGGCTCGTAGCCAAACGCGTCACGGAACAGGTCTGCGGCCTGCGCGGCCCCTTCATCGGGGGTAGCGGCATCGGCCCACACGAGATCAGTCACAAGATCCTCCTTGGTCTCACTTCCTCAAGGCTACGTGAACGCCCTCACACCATTCAAGCGCTACGGCCTCATCGCGCGCGCCCCGACACCCGGTACAGTGGAGCCACCACAACCGCGACACAGGCAGGCCCCATGTTCCTCCCCCAACGACTCCCCGGCCAGGACTGGCTCGGCGTCGTCGTCGCGATTCCCGAACCGTGGGTCACGCAGCTCACCGACCTGCGCCTGCGCCTGGGAGACCTGGCAGGATCACGCATCCCCGCGCACATCACGCTGATGCCGCCCATGCCCGTCGCACGCGAAGCGCGCGCCGAAGTCATCGACCACCTGCGCTCCATTGCCTCAAGGCACTCTCCTTTCCGCGTCACCCTGTCGGGCACCGATTCCTTCCGCCCCATCTCCAACGTCGCTTTCATGACGCTAGCCGAGGGTGCCTCCGACTGCACAGACCTCGCCGAGGAGATCCGCTCCGGCCCCCTCGACCACGAGACACGCTTTCCCTATCACCCTCACGTAACGCTGGCTCAGGACGTCGACGACATCGCCCTGGACATGGCGCTCGACATCGGCACAACCGTCGAGGCCTCCTGGATCGTTCCGGGTTTCCGCCTGGATCGTATCGACCCCTCGGGCATTTACTCCTCGATGGCCTTATTCGATTTCGACGCGTCCGGTCACTGAGCCTGCGCCAGACTGTCGCCCGCTCATCGCCCGCTTGCGTTCCGGGTGCCGGAGGCCCCGGCCGCCCGCGAGGCTAGGCGACCTCACTGCGTTCGGCGCCGCGCCTCGAAGCCCGCCCGTGCCCTCCGGACCCTCCGGCGCCCTCCGGCGCCCTCCACACCGGCGTGGCTTGCGGCTGCGAGTAGCCAGGCCCCACCACCGCCCATGGGCACCGCAGCCAGCCCCACTAATTCCGCACGTAATTCCCTCGCGACTACTTCAAATTTTGAAGTCAGACTGTTGGAATTACAACGTTTCCAGCAATTATTGAAACTTCATCCAAACGAATTACGTGCGAGATTTTGGGGCGGGCGACGGTGGCGACTACGGGTGCGCCACAGACGACGAACACACTGCGTACGCGAAAGGCCGCGGCCCGGGAAGGACTCCCAGGCCACGGCCTCGTCGTTACGACGTCAGATCTCGTAGGTCACGGAGACCGGCGCGTGATCCGAGAAGCGCGCCGCATACTCGTCGGCGCGGCCGATCTCGAAGGAACGCGCACGCTCACCCAGGGCGGGCGTCGCGTACTGATAGTCGATGCGCCAACCCGCGTTGTTCACGAATGCCTGGCCTCGCCACGACCACCACGAGTAGGGGCCCTGCACGTCGCCAGCCAGGTCGCGCACGGTGTCGCGCCACCCTTCCTCCACCCACTGGTTGAGGAAAGCGATCTCCTCGTCGAGGACGCCGGCACGCTTGTTGTGGTTCGGCTTCCAGTTCTTGATGTCGGCCTCGCTGCGCACGACGTTGAAGTCGCCGCACACGAGCGAGGAGATACCCCCGGCGGCCTCCTCGGCGAGCAGCTCGGCCATCCGCGCACCGATGCGCGGCAGGTGCGCCATCTTGGCCTCCTGCTTGGGAGTGTCCTTCTCACCCGAGTGGAAGTAGGCGGAAACCACGCGCACGGGAGTCTCGCCGCCCTCGGGACGCACGATGGCCTCGAGCCAGCGACCCGAATCCACGTCCGTCTCGGCGTCGTCGAGAACCAGACGGGGCTCGCCTTCGAGGATCGCTCGCCCACGTCGCACGGCTACGCCCACGCCCGCGCGGCCCTTGATACGGCAGGGAACCCACACACTGTCCCAGGCCTCGCCCATAATCTCGCGGGAAATCTCCTCGGGCGCGCGCACCTCCTGCACGAGCAGCACATCCGTGTCGGACCCCTCCAGCCAGTCGAGGAAGCCACGCTTGTGGGCGGCGCGGATGCCGTTCAGGTTCACGGTGGTCACCGTCAGAGTCATCGTTTTCTCCTTAACGAGAGTTTTCTTCAGTCTAGATGAACGAGAAGGCGCGGCGAGGAATGGATATCCTCACCGCGCCTCCACAACGTTCGCGCGACCTCCACGTGTGCCGAGGCCACGCGCGCCTGTCAGTTCGCGCTGATTCCCGCTTGGCGTTCGGCCGCCTCGACGACGTTCGTCACGAGGAGCGCCCGGGTCATCGGCCCAACGCCGCCGGGATTGGGGCTGAGCCAGCTGGCCACCTCATCCACGCCGTCCGCAACGTCGCCCATCAGACGAGCCTTGCCGTCCTCGCCCTGCACGCGGCTCACGCCGACGTCGAGGACGATGGCGCCGGGGGCCACCATGTCGCGAGTGATGATCCCAGCGGCTCCCGCGGCCGCCACGATGACGTCCGCACGGCGCACGTGATCGGCCAGGTCGGTCGTGCCCGTGTGGCACACGTCGACCGTCGCGTTCACTTCCTTGCGCATGAGCAGCAGGCCGATCGAGCGCCCCACGGTCACTCCTCGTCCGATGACGCACACGTTCTTTCCGGCCAGGTCGATCCCATGGCGTTCCATGAGCTCGATGACCGCGCGCGGCGTGCACGGCAGCGGCGAATCGATGGGACCCGATCCACGCAGCACGAGGCGTCCGAGGTTCATCGGATGCAGGCCGTCGGCGTCCTTCGCGGGGTCGATACGCTCCAGGACGGCGTTCGTATCGATTCCGCGCGGCAGGGGCAGCTGCACGATGTAGCCCGTGCAGGCAGGGTCTGCGTTGAGCTGATCAATCGCAGCCTCCACCTGCTCCTGCGTCGCGTCGGCGGGCAGGTCCACGCGGATCGACTCGGCACCGATCTGCGCGCAATCGCGGTGCTTGCCCGCGACGTAGGCAACGGACCCGGGGTCATCGCCGACGAGGATCGTGCCGAGGCCCGGGACGACCCCGGCCTCGCGCAGATGATCGACGCGCCCCTTCAGTTCCGCCTTAATGGCGGCAGCGGTCGCCTTTCCATCCAGGACCCTCGCGGGGCCCTCCCAGGGAGCCCTCACGATCAGAGCCCGGCGTACAGCGGGTGCTTGTCCGTTAGCTTCTTGACGCGGGCGCGCAGGGCGTCCACCTCAACATTGCCGCCGGACGCACCCTGGGACAGGGTCGTGCCGATGATGTCGGCGACCTCGGCAAAGTCTTCGGCGTCGAAGCCGCGAGTCGCGAGGGCGGGGGTGCCGATACGCAGGCCCGAGGTGACGGCCGGCGGACGCGGGTCGAAGGGGACGGCGTTACGGTTGACGGTAATGCCGACCTCGTGCAGCAGATCCTCGGCCTGCTGACCGTTGAGCTCGGAATCGACCAGGTCAACGAGGACGAGGTGCACGTCGGTACCACCCGTGACCAGCTTGATGCCGGCCTTCTTTGCGTCATCAGCGCCCAGGCGCTCGGCGAGAATCTGCGCGCCCTCGAGGGTACGGCGCTGGCGGTCCTTGAATTCGTCGGTCTGCGCGACCTTCATGGCGATGGCCTTCGCGGCAATCGCATGCATGAGGGGGCCGCCCTGCTGACCGGGGAACACAGCAGTGTTGAGCTTCTTGCCCCACTGCTCGCCGCGCGAGGACAGGATCATGCCGGAACGAGGACCACCCAGGGTCTTGTGGACCGTCGTCGTTACCACGTCGGCGAAGGGGACGGGGTTCGGGTGCAGACCCGCAGCCACGAGGCCCGCGAAGTGAGCCATGTCCACCCAGAGGGCGGCACCAACCTCGTCCGCGATGTCGCGGAAGGCCTGGAAGTCGAGGTGACGCGGGTAGGCGGACCAGCCGGCGATGATGACGCGCGGACGCTCCGCAAGGGCAGCCTCACGAACCTTCTCAGGCTCGATGCGCATGGTCTCGCGGTCAACCTCGTAGGCGACGGCCTTGTAGTTCTTGCCCGAGAAGTTCAGGCGCATGCCGTGGGTCAGGTGACCGCCGTGGGCCAGCGACAGGCCGAGGATCGGGTCGCCGACGTTCGCCATGGCCATGAGCGCAGCGGCGTTGGCCTGCGCGCCGGCGTGGGGCTGAACGTTCACGTAGTCGCCGCCGAAAACCTGCTTCGCGCGTTCGATGGCGAGAGACTCCGCGACATCCACGAACTCGCAGCCACCGTAGTAGCGGCGGCCCGGGTAGCCCTCGGCGTACTTGTTGGTGAGGACCGAGCCCTGCGCCTCAAGAACGGCGCGCGGCACGAAGTTCTCCGAGGCGATCATCTCGAGAGTGTCACGCTGGCGACCAAGCTCGGCGTCCAGAACGGCCTGAATCTCAGGATCCAGCTGCGCAAGTGTCATGTCATTGAGGGAATCCATGGGGTTCTCCTATTGATCATCCGATGATGGTTGGCAGTGGCCTCTAGCCCAGGCGGGCGGCTATCGATGCCGACGCGTCGCTCCCCGGTGGTGGCCCACCTGTTCGCCAGTCACGACACGCCTACCAGTCTATCGCTCGGCCGTTTTCCGCGCATTCTGCCAAGGTGTCAGCAAGCTACCAGCTGGTCACGCATCGTTCAGATCTGACGTGCATAAATCGTCAGGTGTACGAAATCACAGCGTTTTTTCGCTTGTACTTAACCCTTTGGTTAGCAACCAAGCTAACCATATGGATAGACTAGGGTTAACACCTAACGGTGACTGAGTTGCGCCTGGGGTATTTACCTAGTAAATATCCCAGTCTAGAGCGGATTTTCCGCCTCTAACCGACATGCAGCATTTGAGTTTGATGAAGTAGAAGGAAGATGCACAGATGACAACCTTGACGAAGCCCACCGCACGAGCCGCATCCACGGCTCTCGCATTCGAGCACGCGTCGGATCTTGCCGCCTCCGCCGACAACGCCATCAAGCGCATGTGCGACATTTTCGCGGCTCTTTTCGGCATTATCCTGCTGACTCCACTGTGGATCATCGTCGCCGCGATGGTGCGCCTGAACGACGGCGGCCCCGCTTTCTTCACTCAGGAACGCGTCGGTCTCAACGGCAAGACTTTTACCATGTTTAAGTTCCGCACCATGCGCGTGGACGCCGAAGAGCTCAAGGCCTCCCTCATGGAGGCGAACGAGGCCGACTCCTCGGCCGGAAATTCGATCATGTTCAAAATGGCCAACGATCCGCGCATTACACGCATCGGAGCCTTCCTGCGCAAGACGTCGATCGACGAGCTACCCCAGCTGTTCAACGTCCTGCGTGGCGACATGTCCCTCGTGGGCCCGCGACCCCCGCTCCCCAGCGAGGTCGCTCAGTACGAACCCCGCGTGATGGGAAAGTTCGCCGTCCGCCCCGGTATCACGGGCCTCTGGCAGATTTCCGGCCGCTCGAACCTCTCCTGGGATGAGACCGTCCACCTGGACCTCTCCTACGCCCAGCACCGCTCCCTCACCCTTGACGCGTGGATCATGCTCCAGACCATTCCCGCGCTCCTGCGTCACGAGGGCGCCTACTAAGCCTTTGCTTTCTGTGTGTGATTGGGTGTGGCCCGAGCCGATTGGCTCGGGCCACACCTTTACTTTCAACGCCCCACCAACCTCTCAACAGCCCGTCAGGACGCGAACAACGGTGTAACCGCACACTCCTCATACATTGCGAGATCGAGCCGTCAAACAACCACCTCTCGATGGCGATCGATTCACATTGCACGGCAGTGTGCACACAATGAGCAGCTGATAAGTCCCGCGAGAGTTTGACACCCACAGATAGAAACACCCTTCAGCTCCCGCATCGCAGGGAGCCGTCACACCCTCATAATGTTTTGTGTGGGCCACGCCATTCACTGAATAACCCTTTTTACGCATCTATCCGGAAGCATTTCGAGGCACGCTCAGAGCCGCTCACCACCCGTCGTTACGCCCATTATTCGCCCGAAAAGCCGACCAAAGCTCATGTCCAAAAGAGGGGCTGGCCTGTCACTTTCCGCCTTCATGCAGCACCTGTCGGCGACCACACTCCGAGACGCAGGACCGACCGCTCACAGCCTCGCCGACACTCTCTCGGGAGAGGCCGGAATGCGCGCACAGCCACTCAGCAACGCCATGAGCACGCTATCCGCATACGCATAACCTTTCCGCATGCATGCGTAAGCCCCTCATCGTTCGAGGACATCGGGATGGCCGGAGCACATCCATCCCGCAAACTGGATAGGAACAGCCCGTTGCAGCCGCCTGGAGCGCACGTCGGCATATGCGAGACCAGGCCGCAGCATTCATGGACGGTGGCAGCCGTCACCAGCCCATCACAGAACACGAAGGAGGCCGGACCCCGCGGGGTCCGGCCTCCTTCACAACGACAAGCGTCAACCTCGGTCAGTGAAGCGTCACGCCTCCGACCAACCCGAGATCGTCGAAGCTACCCATCTCCTCGAGCCGAGAGATCAGCTCGGGCGCGTGAGCGACGAAGTCGAGGGCTTCAACGGTGTAGCGCTTCGTGAGGCGCTTGGGCTCGTGCGCGATGCGCCACGCCCAGCCGAGGCGCGCGGCATGCACCCAGTTCGGGAAATAGTCGTCGGCTGCTCGCGCGTACTGGTCGATCCACCCGCCCGCGGTGCACACGGAGGCCTCGGGAACGAGCTCGAGCGCGACGGATGCAACGACCTCCTGGAGGCCAGCCCCCAGGCCGACGATGACGAGTCGCGGGTTGAAGGCGGTGAGCACAGACGGATCCGCTTTCAACCGACGCAAGCCCTCGTAGCCGTCGATGACCTGCACGTCGAAGCGGTGCAGGCGCTCAGCTGCCGCCGCACCGGCCTCGGGCACAGCCCCAATGAGGGTGATGCGGGTGCCGTCCTCGAGGCGTTCGAAGACGTGCGGCAGGACGAGGTCCGCGGAGGTGCGGGCGACCTCGTGGCCTGCTGCGCGCAGACGCATCTGCAGGAGGGTCCCGTCGAAGCCGACGGTGTGCATGCGAGCAAGTGCGCGGAAGTCGGCGTGCAGGAGGGACCAGTGGTTCAGCCACGTGGTCGTGTGCCCTCGGGTGAGCACGCGCTGCGCCATGGCGTCGAATGCGGGGTCGGTCGCGGGGGCACCGACCGCGCCGACGGCCTCGGGCACGTCCGGGCCGCCAGCGGGGGCTGACTGGTCAGTCATGGCGTTCACCTCAGCAGGCTTGCCGTGAGATCGAAGGTGACGGATACGGCGCCCGTGTAGTTGGCGTGCTCTTCGACGGCGATGCGGTTGACGCCGTCCTTGAGGAGCTTGCGCGGGACCGTGATACGCACGAGGTTATCCTTCGCCTTGGCCAGCCCCACGTTGGAGGTGGCTCGCGTGTTGGCGTCGATAGTGCCCTCGGGCATGTTGACTCGCTTAACTTCAGTGCCGTTGACGTAGATAACGGCACCATCGTCGGCGCGGACGTTGAGGACGAGCTCGAAGTCTGCGCTGAGGGTTCCGAAGTTGATGTCTCGGACGAAGTAGTTCGTGATGGCTCGGTCCGCCGCCGGCATCGTGAAGGGCGTGCCCGCGTCGCGGTCGCCCCAGCCGAGCGGGCTGGCACCGTGCTTCCACGAGGAGAGGTCGGCCGTGGAGTTCCAGTTGGCATCCGGCGCTTCCTTGGAGTTCCAGTAGTTCCAGTTCATGCCGGAGTACAGGAAGCTACCGAAGTTCAGCGCGGACACGTCGAGGACTTCAAGCGGCTTGTCGGAGTCAGGAACCAGCGGCTTGTCGGGGTCCGGCGCGGGCTGCGGGTCGGGCTGCGGGTCAGGGGCTGGCGCGGGCGCGGGCTCGTTGCCCTTGGCGACAACTGCCACGGTACCGTCGATGGTCATCGACGAGCTGGAGCGATAGTTGAGGTGCGTTTCGACGGCGAGCGTGTTCGTGCCAGCCACCAGGGAAGACGCGGGAACGAAGACGATCTGTCGATCGGCTCGCGCGGAGGGCGTGCTAACAGAGGCGTTCGCGAAGGTCGAGGCGTCAATCGTTCCATCGCCCATGCGCTGGCGAGCGACCTCGGTACCGTTAACGTACACCACGGCACCGTCGTCGGCCGTCACGGCGACGTTGACTCCGCCGATGGCGCTGGGGTCAGCGACCTTGAAGCTCACGCGCGCGTAGGTGGTGACGGGACGGCTCTTCGCTGCACCCGGGGTCAGCTTCGTGTTGAGTCCGGGGCCGCCGTAACCGATCGGGGAGGCGCCGCGGCTCCATGCGGAGTCGTCGTACGAGGTCTGGGCCCAGTTGTCGGCAACCGGATCGGTCGACCAGTGGTACGCCCAGGTGTCGTCCTCATCCACGAGCAGCGTAGAGTCGTCAGGCTGGCTGGGCTTGCCATTTGAGTCGACCACGTAGGCATGGGTGGACGCGCCACGCAGGCCATCTGCGGCGACAGCGCGCACGAAGAACCGGTTGTTACCGCCGAGCGGAACACTTGCGCTGGTCTCCGTCGTGGTGGCGATCGTGCGGTCGTCACGCAGGATCTCGTATGAGACAGCTCCGGGCACGCTCGACCACTTGAGGGTCACCTGCTGGGAGTTGTCGGACGAGGCACGCAGATTGGCGGGCACGGCGGGCGCGGTGGCGTTGCGTGCGGGCATGCGCACGAAGCCACCGGACCACTGGCCTGAGGTGAGCGACGTGTAGGAGTAGTTGAAGTCGCCGCCCGCCCACAGCGCGCCGTCGTCACCCATTTCAAGGGCCCACGCGCCGGTGGAGCGCAAGGATCCCAGACGGTAAGGGGTCCAGCCGATCTGGCGGCCGGTGGCCTCGTCCCATCCGCCGACCCACTGGATCTCGTCGGCGCGGGTCCAAGAGTTACCGAGCGTCAGGTACTGGTAGGCATCCTGGAAAGCGAAGTCAGAGCAGTGGCAGGAAGCGTAGACGACGCCCGTGGTGGAGCGGGTGGACGCCTGGATGTCGCCGCCGTTCTGCATGGTGATGGAACCCGAGGTGCGGGTCATCGAATCAGAATTGTAGCCGAAGAGCGAGTGCTGTGAGCCGCCGAAGTAGACGCGTCCGTGGCCCGCCGTAACGGTCTGCTGGTACTTGCCGATCAGGAAGGAGTGGCGGAAGGTCCATGACTGATCCAGCGCAGCACCAGCCGCGGTGGACAGACGGCCCGCATTTTCAACAACCTGGTTGTGGGCGCGCGTGAAGTAGCCGGCCGCGTAGTAGTAGTCCTCGTTCTCGTCGACATCGATATCGATCACGGAGCCATTGAACTCGGGGTTCCACGTGCGGTCGGGCTTGCCGTTGATGTCGAGGCGGGCGCCGTTACGGCCGTAGGTCCACGACGCGCCGTTGCCCTGGAAGTGGGTGAAGATACCGCCCAGGTAGATGTGGTCGTTGATGATCTTGATGGACTTCACCGAGACACGGCCACCGTTGGTTCCGGTGCGGGCCTGCAGGGTCCACGACGGGTCGATCTGGCCGGTCGCGGGATCGATGAGGACGGTGCCGACGTGGGTCTCACCGTTGACCCGCGTGAAGTCGCCGGCCACGAGCAGCTTGCCGCCCGGCAGCTCGGCGAGGTCCTTGACCTGGTTGTTGAAGGAGAAGGTTTGGCCATTCCACTCCCCCGTCGTCGCGTCGAATCCGGCGAGGCCGCTGGAGGCAATCTCCTTGCCGTTCTTACCCTTCTGAACGCCGGTGAAGTTACCGCCGACGTACATAGTCGAGCCGATTTGCTCGAATGCCTGGACCTGAATGTTGCCTTCCTTGACGGAACCATTGAGGTTGCCGGTCACACCCCAGGACATCGGGGACGCAAACTCGGAAGCGGATGCCTTCTGCTGCTCAGCCGCGACGCCGCCGTCGCCGATCATTCGGAATCCGGCATCGTTCGAACGCAGCTGCGGGCGCACGTAGGCCTCGGCGTAGGGGTTGATGATCGAGCCGTTGCGGTGGAAGTATGACGTCGAGGAGGAGGTGTCGTACCAGGACGTGGCAAGGGGGCCGTAGCCCCAGCCCATCGTGTACTTGTTTTGCGCGGAGGCAATCAGATTGACGTATCCCCAGCCGGTGTTCGTACCGAAGCCAGCCCACACGATGCCACCGTTGACCCACCATTCACGATTGAACTTCACGTCCACGGGGTGGGCGCTCTTGAAGGGCCAGATGAAGTCGCGCATCTTCGGGAAGCGCATACGCACAGTCTGGTAGGCGGTGCCCCTGTGGTTCCAGGCGCGCTGGACCATGATGCCGTCATCAAGGTCAGAGACCGCTGTACCGCCGAGCAGGCCGTTGACGGTTTCGTGCGAGGCCTGAACGACCTCGAAGTCACCGGGTGTACGCGGGCGGGTCTTGAGCTTTTCCTGGTCACCCTTACCCTGGCTCCAGGTCTCCCAGCCTTCGCGGCCGCGCCCGATGAGGACCCAGCCGCCGCCATCGGTGGTCTGGTCACAGAAGAACTGGCCAGGCGCGTCCATGGTGGGCGTTTGCAGCCAGTAGGTTCCGTCCTGAGAACGCGGGTCATTCTGCTTGATTTCCCAGCACGAGGCCGCAGCCGTAGCCTCGCTCAGGCCATCATGAAGCGGGTCGGCGGCTGCATGGGCAGCCGGAGAAAAAGCGAGCACGCCCAGACCGGTCACTGATGCCAGTCCGAGCGCCAAGCAACGGCGTATAAATTTCATGGAGTCCTCACAGGTATTGCGTAAATGGTTACTTCTATAGTGTCACGATAATCGCCACCGCTCAACCACTTGGTTAGGACGAGACGGGAGTCGTTTACCACATACAAGTCAACCCCCACCACACAGGCGGGGGTTGTACCTGTCAGCGCGATTCACGAGCTGCATCGAACCATTTTCACTGGCTCACATCTCGCGCGAACTCGAGTAGAGAAAGGCGATTTTTCCCTTATTTTGCAAGAGTCGCGTTCAGATCGAAGGTCATCGAGGGCGTCCCCTTGTAGTTGAGGTGTTCCTCGACGCCAATGCGGTTCACGCCGCTCGTCAAGAGGCTCGCGGGGATGGTGACCTCGAGCAGATCGGAGGACGCCTTGGCGGCGCTCACGGCCGAGTTCGCGTAGGTGGTGTGAGTAATGTTGCCATCCGACATACGTTTCGTGTCGACGGTCTTGCCATTGACTCGCAGGACGGCACCGTCATCCGCGCGCACCTTCACGGTCAGCGTGGTGTTCGGGGTGATCGCGCCCAGGTCGATGTCGCGCGCGAAGTAGTACGTCACCGCACGGTCCTTCTTGGCAATATCGAGGGCGGTCACAGCATCGGCATCTCCCCAGCCGATCGGGCCGGAGCCGCGGTTCCAGCTCTGGAGGGAGCCGGTCGTGGCCCAGTCGGAGGACGGCTCGTTCGTGGAGGTCCAGTAGTTCCACTCGTCACCGGTCTGGATGACCGTGCCGGACTTGACGGAGGCAGCGTTGATCGGCTGCGTCGCGTCGGTCGGATCGGTGCTGCCCTCTGTGGGAACAGAGCTGTTGTCATCCGGGGTGCCCTCCACGCGGACGATGGAGGCCTGCATCGAGACGGTCGCGGTGCGCATGTAGTTGACGTGCGTTTCCACGGCGATCACGTTGTCGCCGGTCGTGAGCGCGGAGGCGGGGACGAAGACCTCGGAGAGCGAGGCGGAGGCCGCAGCGAAGCTGGGCGCGGCGTCGGCTCGCGTCGTGTAGCTGACCGTGCCGGTGCCCATGCGGGTGCGGTCCACCTCGACGCCGTTGATGTAGACGACGGCGCCATCGTCAGCCAGGTACTTGACGTTGATGCCCTTCAGGGCCTTCGCGTCGGCCACCTGGAAGTGCGTGCGGTAGTAGGTCGTCACGGGGCGCGAGCCCTTGGTGGCGATCTGGGTCGCGATCGCGGAGTCGCCGTAGCCCAGGGGCGCTGCGCCAGTCGGCCACGCGGAGTCGTCGAACGAGGCCTGGGCCCAGTTCTCGGGCGCGGCGCTGGCCTCAGCGCGGTAGTTCCACGTCGCACCCGCTTCGAGGAGGACCGCGTTGGAGGCGTCCACCTGGCCGGGGGCCGGAGCGGTGTACACCGCGGTGGTCGCGGAGCGGTTGCCCTCGGCGTCCACGGCGCGCACGAAGAAGCGGTTCTCGCCGCCGCGCGGCACCTCGACGCTGGTGGTGTCGGAGGTGGCGATCGGACGGTCGTCGCGCAGGATCTCGTAGGAGACGGCGTCGGAGACGCCTTCCCAGGCGAGGGTCACGGTCGAGGCAGTAGCCGCGGAAGAACGCAGCAGGGTCGGCGCCTCGGGGGCGACGTTGTCGCGGTTGTCGTAGCGGGCGAAGCCGCCGTTCCACTGGGTGTGCGTGGCGTCGGTGTGGGAGAGGGTGAAGTCGCCGCCCACCCACAGGTTGCCGTTGCTGTCAGTGGTCAGGGCCCAGGCGCCGGTCTTGCGGCGCGAGGACAGCTCGAAGGGAGTCCACTTGAGGCTTTCGCCGGTGGCAGCATCCCAGGCACCGACCCACTTGATCTCGTCGACGCGAGACCAGGACATGTTCATGGACCAGGTGTACATGTCCTGGTACGTCGCATCTGAGCAGTGGCAGGAACCGTAGATGACGCCCTTCGCGGAGACGGTGCTGGCCTGCAGGTCACCGCCATTGCTGAACATCACGGCGCCGGAGAGGCGCTGGTTGCTGGCGGCGTCGTATCCGAACAGGGAGTGCTCGGATCCGCCAATGTACACGCGGTCACCCGCCGTGGAGATGGTCTGCTGGTACTTGCCCGCATAGGGTGCCGAGGGCTCGAAGGAGAAGCCCGCATCCAGGGCGGCACCGGCCTGCGTAGAGAACTTGGCCGCGTACCAGGCGCGCTGGTTGCCGTGCGCGGTGGTGAAGTGGCCGCCCGCGTAGAAGGCGCTGTTGGCCTCGGACACACCGACTGCCTGGACGGAGCCGCTGATCTCGGGGTTCCACGAGCGATCGGGGCGTCCGCTCAGAGAGACGCGTCCGGCGTTACGGGCGTAGACCTTAGAGCTGCCGCCTCCGGTCAGGTGCGTGAAGACACCTCCCATGTAGACGTTGCCGTCGTAGTAGGTCAATGCACGCACGCTGACAGCGCCGCCGCGCAGCGCGTTGACGATCTGCAGGTCCCAGGAGGGGTCGATCTGGCCGGTCGAGGGGTTGATGACGACGGTACCAACGTGGGTCTCGCCGTTGACTCGGGTGAAGTCACCACCGACGAGGAGACGACCATCGGGCAGAGCCAGGAGGGCCTTGACCTGGGCGTTAAAGTCGAAGGTCTGGCCGGTGAAGTTACCGGTGTTCACGTCGAAGGCGGCGAGACCGCGCGAGGAGATCTCCGCACCCTTGTCGCCCTGCTTGACGCCGGTGAAGTTGCCGCCCACGTACATGGTGGAGCCGACCTGGGCGAAGGCCTGGACCTGGATGTTGCCCTCGGCGTAGGAGCCGTTGAGATTACCGCTCACGCCCCACGAGGTCTTGGCTGCGTACTGCGAGACGACGGCGGAGACCGTCGAGGCGCCGAGGCCCTCGTCGGGGATGCGGGTGAAGTCTGCCGAATCCGAGGAGATGCGCGGACGCACGTAGGCCTCGGCGTAGGGGAAGACCGTCAGGCCCGACTTGTGGAAGAAGGAGGTGGCGGAGGTGACGTCGCCGGTCCAGTTGGAGGCGAGAGCACCGTAGCCCCAGCCCATCTTCCAGCCCGTGGTGCGGGCCGAGGGGTAGGTCTGCAGGCCGCTCCACTCGTTGTCGTAGCCGGTCAGGCCCCACATGAGGCCGGAGCGCCAGCCGCCCTTGTCCAACTGGACATTGACCGGGTGGGCCATCTTGAAGGGCCACACGAAGTCGGTCATCTTCGGGAACTGAAGATCCACCGTCTGGTAGGAGCGGCCCGATGTAGTCCACGAGCGCATGACGCGCACGCCGTCGGCCTGGTCCTTGACCGGCTCGTTGTTGAGGAGCTCGGTGACGGCCTTGTTGGAAAGCTGAACGACCTCGAAGTCATCGGAGGTGCGCGAGCGGGAGGTCAGCTTCGCGGGGTCGCCCTTGCCGCCGCTCCAGGATTCCCATCCTTCACGGCCGCGGCCAATCATGACCCAGCCGCCACCATCTGTCGTCTGGTCACAAAAGAACTGGGCGGGGTGATCCATCGCGGGGGTCTGGAGCCAGTAGGCGCCGTCCGCAGCCGCAGGATTCCGCTGCTTAATGTCCCAGCACGACGCGGCGGCAGTCGCGGCGCTCGAACCATCGCGAACGATAGCCTGACCGGGTGCCGAATCATCCTGACCTGCACCAACGGCGTGAGCCATCGGAGCGAGCGCGAGGGAAGCGCAAGCAACAATCGGCGCGGTTGCAAGGATTGCAAGGCGTGAAAGTGCGGAAGCCATGACACGACCTTTCGGAAGAAACGGAAACTTGTTACATAAATAATTACACAACAATCCAGGTTTGATCAACCGAGCGGTCAAGCGAGTCTTTCACAGGTGCATCACGCGCCCCACACTTACCCCCGGCGACGCCTCGCTAGGGTTCCAAGTCCCGACAGGTGCAGACGATCCCTGAACACCCAGCAAACACAAGCAAAAACAAGGATCGACAGCGCCGACCCGCCGACGGTCGCAACGAAAGAATCGCGCCCCAGCCACCACGCTATACACCCGCCCGGAATCACCGCAGACACGCCCACAGCGAGAATCGGCTTGACCACTTCCGACAATTTCGGTGTCACGCCGATAAACCGCGAGACCTGAACGGTCGCCAGGGCCGCGTCAAGCACCATGCACACAGCCCAGACGATCGCCGCAGCGACCATTCCTCCGCGAGGAATAAAGATGACGTTACCCACAACGTTGAGGGTCAGGACCACGATCTTGTTGACCGCAGCCCATCCGGAGCGCCCGCTCATGATGAGCAGCGAGTGAATATTTCCCGCCATGAAAGTAACGATGGATCCGATGCACAGGACCACGAGGACGTTCGCACCGGGAGCAAAACCGTCGCCGAGGATGCGCATGAGCGCGGGCGCGTAGATCGCCATGAGCGCGTAGATGGGCGCGGCGAACAGGACGAGCCAGATCGAGGCCGTGCTGTAGAGGTCGCGCAGCTCCTTCGTCTTACCCTGGTGCAGGAGTTTGGAGAACTGCGGGGAGACGACGACGCGCAGAGCCGTGTCGACGACCATGCCCGCCTGAATGAAGCGAATGGAACCACCGTAGATGCCCGAGGCCGCATCGCCCGCCAGGAGACCGACGAGGAGGACGTCGAGCCACTGCAGCGCCTGCTCGAGGCCGGCAGTGAGGGTGCGAGGCAGCGCGAAGGAGACGACTTGACGACGCCGCTGGGCACTCGGCCAGCGTCCCACCGAGTCGGCCGCCGAGGGCATGTGTCGCAGCAGCAGCCACCACGCGGCCACGAGGACGACGACGAAGGGCAGCGCCCAGGCGACCGACACGAAGGCCAGGGAGCCGGTGAACGCGGCCGCGAGCGCAACAAGGAGCGGGCGCAGGCCGGGCAGCAGCAGATTCTGAACGAGGACATACTCGCGCATGTTGCCCAGCGCCCGCAGGGCCGCGGATGCGACCAGGGTGAGGGCACCGATTGGCACGAACCACAGCACCGCCCGGGTGGAGGCCGCGACCTGCGCGTTCCAGATCAAGGGAGCCACGGCCTCGAGAATGAGGACGCACACGGTCGACACTCCCACCGTCATGGAGGCCATGAAAGACAGGGTCGCGCGGATCTCCTCGGGTGCATCCAGGGACAGGCGCGGCATCAGGTAGATGGCTGTGGAGTCAAGGCCCACCTTTGCCAGGGCCATGACGATCGCGAAGACGCCGGTGGCCTGGGTGACGATACCCGCCCCCTCGGCACCCAGCATGCGCGACAGGATGATCGTGAACACGAAGCCCAGGACCGCGGAGGCGGCCGCTCCAACGAAGCCAACGATGCCCCCGCGCGCGAGGGAACGCCTGGCTTGATTTGCCTCACTCATGATTAACCTTCCCGCTACCGCGCGGTAGCCTTTTTCTATAACCTACCGATTGGACACACATGGACTTCATCAACTCGCTCTCCCCTGCCCGCAAGAAGATCCTGCTGGCAGCAGCGATTCTCCTCATCATTGCGCTCATCATCGCCGGCTTCCTACGCCTGACGGGCTCCTCCGAGACGGATACGGCCGCCTCCGCGGCATCCGGCGCACAAAGCGCCGAGGACGACGCGCAGTCCGACATCCCGCAGTCCGTCGCGAAGACCATCACCCCGCAGTCGGGTGGGCCCGCGAACGCATCCGGCTCGCTGGCCACAGATACCGAGGCAGCCGGACAGGCCACCTTCGTCATGAACACGCTGTGGGACGCGTACACGGACCCCGAGCAGGCTCGGGCAACCGACCTGTCCTCCGTGCTCACCGGCTCTGCGCTGGAAGAGTTCGACGAGCAGGCCTTCGAGTGGACGCGGGACGGCACCCACACCACCGGCACGCCCACCCTCGAGGACGTGCACATCCTCAGCGATGACGGGGCCGGAAACATCACGGTCTCGGCGTGCGTCGACTCTTCCAATGTTCGCGTCCTCAACGACGCAGGCACTGCGCTGACGGACGACACGACCATGACCCGCGCCCTCACCTATTTTCAGTTTGTGAAGGACGGCGAGACGTGGAAGCTGTCCGGCTTCTCGTTCCCCGACGACCCGACCTGTTGAGTCGAGCAAGCATCGAAGTGGCAAAAGCCCCGTCGTTCGCGGCGGGGCTTGTCCATTGCCCCATGCGCACGACGCGCTGAGCACGGACGGTTCCAGCGACGCTACCGGCGCTCGCGCGGCCCTCGCGGTCGGCCTCGGCGCGCTTGATCGGGTCGCTCTCTTCCTCGAGGTGACGCGACAGGAGTGCCACCGCCACCACAGAGATCATGAGGCCGGTGTTCATGCCGTAGTAGAACTGCTCCACCAGGGTCGCCAGGATGATGCCGCCCAGGATCGAGCCGTACACGTCAGTGGCGCGCCAGATGCGCGGGAACATGCGCAGGAAGAAGGCGAGGAACAACGCCAGACCGACCAGGCCGTAGGAGAAGATGACCGTCCAGAACTGGCCCTGCGTGCCCAGGGAGGGCAGCCACGGCGAGGCAGAGGGGCGCGGGGCACCGAAGCCCAGGAGCGGGGATTGCTGGAGCTCGTACAGGGTCTCGAGGTAGTTGGACGCGCGGTCCTCCGTCGAGGAGGAGGCTGCAACTCGCTCGAGGAGCGACTGGGAGGCCGGGGTGGCCAGCCACGCGCCCACGCCCACGACGATGGCCGCGATGATGCCCAGGACGGTGCGCCAGGCTCCCGCGCGCAGCCGCTGGAAACCCACCCACACGACGATGACGATGAGGCCGATGTACATGCCACGGTTGAGCGTCGCAGCTGCCGGGATGACCGACAGTGCGCACACGGCGGCCACGACGAAACGCCACTTGGAGCGCTCGCGCCACAGCACGTAGGCGAAGATCAGCGCAAGCGGGAAGATCAGCGAGAAAACGTTGCCGTAGGTGTTGGAGTAGATGAAGGGGGCCGACGGGCGCGGGTCGGAGAGGATCCACGACGAGGGGGTCCACTGGGTGGTCGCGCGCTTCGTGAACTCTTTGACGAAGTCGTTGGAGTGCAGGGCGCGCGGCACCAGGTAGTACATGAGCGTCTTAAAGCGCAGCGTCGGCGCAGCCATGGCGATGAAGCCGCCGATGGTGGTCGAGGCCAGGAAGCCCCACATCGTGCCGGTAATCGTACGCACGCTCAGGGACTTGCGCGCGTTGTAGGCGTAGACCGCGAAGATGCCGGGCGAGATCTGCAGCAGGAAGCGGTAGAACGCGCCGATGACGCGCCCGCCCGTGTCGAGCATCGTCATCGAGGCCAGCACCCACGCCAGGAAGAACACCCACAGGATGGATCCGGGCGGGAAGCGCAGACCGTGTCGGCCGATCATGAAGACAAGCATGACGGTCGCGAACAGCGGCCACATCAGGTCACCGGAGCCGAGCACCCACCACAGGAAGTACGCCGCATAGGCCACGACGAAGGGCCACGCAGGCAGATCCTGCGCGTCCTCTCGTAGCGGCCCGATTTGGGCGGGGGCGGGTTTGACCCAGAGTCCTCGGCGTGGGCTCACGCGTTACCGTTCCCTTCGCCGGTCGTCTCCGTCGCGGACGAGGCATGGGCCTCCTCAGCGCTGATCGGCGCGGTCACGCTGCCGCTCGCGTCGGTGCGCTCGGCCTGGCGCGGGGTGCCAAGCTTGTTGCGCTTGCGCGACGACAGGTAGAGGAACGGGCCCTCCAGGAAGCCCTTGATCTCGGACTTGGTGAGCGAGCCGGGCACGTCCTCGTCGGTGCCGGCGACGCGGGCACCACCGGGCTTGATACGGTTCAAGATGCCGGGGACTCGGCCGATGAGGGTACCCAGGACGGAGGGCTTGTCGATGATCGCCTTCGTGAGCAGGGCGGCCATGCCGGAGCCGTTGCCACGGATCTGCTTATCCAGCCCGGCCTCGTCCACGCGGTGACGGTGGTGCACGAGGGCGTCGGGCGTGTGGATGATGACGTCACCCGTGGCCAGGATGCGCGCGAACATGTCGAGGTCCTCGCCACCGCGCGTCGAAGTGCCGGCGCCGAGCGCCGGATCGAAGGGTCCGACCTCCATGAGGACGTCGCGACGCATGGCCATGCACACGCCTGCGCCCACGCGCGCCGTCGTGATCGGGAACAGCGGGCCGCCGTCACCCTTCTCGCCCAGGACCTCCAGGCCCTCGGGGATATCGCCGACGCACCACACGCGCGGGGACATGTCCTTGGGGAAGCCGCCGCGCGACTCGAACCACCGCTGGGGGGCGTAGCGCTGCTCCAGGGGCAGCGCGATGCCCGTCGTGGCAGCCACGTAGGGCGAGGCCGTGAACGGGTCGATCATGGCGGTGAGCCAGTGCGAATCGACAATCGCGTCGTCGTCCGTGAAGACGATAACCTCGCCGCGTGCCGCGAGCACGCCGCGGTTACGGGCGCGCGACAGGCCGGGACGAGACGCAGAGACGATGCTCAGGCGAGTGTCCTCGATGCCCGCAAGCTTCTCGCGCGTCAGGCCCGTCTCCGGCGCGTTATCCACCACGACGAGCGTGAAACGCTGGTGATCCTGAGCCAGGATGGCACGCACAGCGTCCTCGAGCATGTCGCACGAGCCGACCGTGCACATGACGACGGTCGCATCCACGTCGGCACCGGCGCCCTCTTCCCAGCCGCGCGCGGGGGCCGGTTCGACCTCAAGCACGCGAGGATCAGCCTCCGGGTGGTCCGTGCCCTCGATCTCGACGAACGCCGAATTACGGCCGTTGTCGCGCACGAGCACGAGCGCTCGCGGATCCGACGGGTCGCCCGAAATCAGCTGGGAGACGCGCGCGGTGCGGTCAACGTGCCAGATGGAGGCGGCCAACCGATCGGCCGCGGGGGTCTCCTCGGCGCTCATTTCTTGCCCTTCTTCGAGGGGGCCTTGGCGTCCGACTTCTTGGAATTGGACGTGTCTTCCGTTTCCTTCGACGGCTTGGACTCCATGGCCTCCGAGGAAGTATCTTCCACGGCCTCTTCCTCAGCCTCGGGGACGATGACCTCGGCCGCCTGAGCGGGAGTGGTCGGGGCGGAGGCCGGCGCGGCCGACTGGTCGCCCAGGTAGATCATGCCGTTCACCTCGCGGTTGATGATCGCCAGCTCGTCGAGCAGGTGGTGCAGCTTCTTCAGGTCGTAGCCCTTACGCACGGCGACGAGCACGTGACGGGAGGGGCGGACCTCGTCGAGGAGCGAGGCGAGAGGCTGGTTGATGTCGATGAGGCGCGGTGCCGGCACGCGGGTTTCAGCCAGGGAGCGCGACAGGACGCGGTGCAGGTTGCGGGCCTGCGGGTCCGACGCGTCGACGATCAGGTCGACCCAGTGGTCGCGGTCGATCGCCATCGCGAGCATGCGCGTGGGGGCCAGCCACGGCTCGGGGGCACCCTCCTCGGCACTCCACACGGGCAACGCCGTCAGATCGGCGAGCTGCGTGGGCGAGGCCAGGGAACGCGAGCGGGTCTCACGGATGAGCACCAGGACCAGGCCGGCGAAGACGCCAACGACGGTCGTGATGAGGATCAGGCGAACCTTCGAGGGCGAGACCTCATCGCTCGAGGCGTCAGCGCTCGTAATCACGAGGCCGGCGCTGGCGTGGTACGGCTCCAGCTGGGCGACCTGCTCCTTGAGCTTGTTGATCTGCTTCGTCACCTCGTCGGCGCGCGGATCCTCCGTCACCTTGCCGTCCTCGTCGACGGTGGGCTGCAGGGTCCCCAGCTCGGCCTCCAGGGCGGCGATGTCCTCGTTCGCGGCGGCGGTCATCTCGTCGGCGCGCTGCTCCACGAGGGCTGTGCGCTGCTGCAGGTAGAACTCGGCGATCGCGTCCGCGGCCGCGACGGCCTCGGCGCGGGTCGGCGCCGAATACTCAATCTTCACGATCGTGCCATTCGTGTCGCCCGACACGTCCATGTTGGAGCGCAGTTCGGAAGCGGTCACGTCGCCGCCGAGCTTCTCAGCCGCCGCATCCAGGACCGTCGCGGACTTCGCGATGCCCTGCTCGGTGACCATGTCCGTCGTATTCGACAGGGAGGCGCGCACGGCGGGGGCGGGAGTGATAGTCGGAGACGTGACGGTCATCGACACCGTCGCCGTGTGCGTGGCCGGAGCGCCGAAGGCAGCGACGACGCCGAGAACCAAACCAGCCACGGTCCCCGCAACGATCGAGGTCCAGCGGCGTGCCAGTGCGTGACGAAGGATCTGCTGGCCGCCCGTGGGCGGAGGGGTCAGGATCATGACTGTTCTCCTTGGAGGTGAGAGCGCACCCACGCGGCGCGCGCATTGAGCCGGCGCTCGAGAGCGCGGCGAGACGTTGCGGGTCGAGACGCGACCCCCTGAGTGTAGACCTGCACGAATAGGTCGAGCTCGCGCTCGGCCTCGTCGCGAGGAAGCGAAACGAGCGAGACCAGGCGTGGCAGCGCCTCTCCCGTCAGAGACACCGACAGGTCGGCGAAGGCTTGGGCCTGCTCGGGATTCTTCCACGAATCCGAGCGCCACGAGGCGTTTCCGGTGACCTGGCCCGGGTGGATGCGGTACAGCAGCCCCCAGGGCGCGATGCGGCGAATGCGACCGCCCGCGGAGGCCACGCGCATCCACAGGTCGTAGTCCTCGGCGGGGACGGCGCGGTAGCCACCGACGCGGTCCATGATCTCGCGGGTGGCGAGCATGGTCGGGTGGCACACGGGGTTGGTGAGCAGCAGGTGCCAGCCCATGTCCTCGGGCGTGATCTCGTAGGGCATGCGGGGCACCGGGCGGGAGCCACGCAGCTCGATCATCTGCGTGAAGACCATGTCGTCGCCGCGCTCGATTGCGCGCATTGTGCGCTTGAAGCGGCCCTTCAGGGACACGTCGTCGGCGTCCATGCGCCCCACGAGGCGCGAGTCGGTGCGCTCCATCAGCTGGGTGAGGACGCGGGAGACACCACCCTCGCCCGGGGTAATGTCCTCGATGCGCAGGCGAGGATCGGCCACTCCCCCACGCGACGCGCCGCGGATGGCCTCGCCGACCGTCGAATCAGACGACGAGTCATTACCGACGACCAGCTCGGCGTCGCGCGGCATGGCCGCCAGCGTCGAGGCCACGGCGCGCTTGATCGTGCCCGCAGCGTTGCGCGCGGGCAGCAGGACGGACAGGTCAGGCACGGGACTCCCCCTGCGTGGCGGCCTGCTTGGTGGCAGCATCCAGGGCGCGCAGGTCGCGGAAGCGGCGACGCAGCGAGATCGAGGAGTGCGCAACTGCAATAGCGGCGAGGAACGTGTAGAGCACCATGAAAGGAACGCCGAAGCCCCACGCCGCGAAGGACCAGCACAGCACGCCCGGGTCGGTAGGCAGCAGCACGAAGGAACGCAGGTTCCCGCCGCGCGTCTGCTTGCGGCCCGCCGCGCGCACGAACTGCTCGGCGAGGATCTGGCTCATGAACTGGCCCGACGTCACCCAGCCGTAGACGAGCGCGACGATAGCCAGCCACCACGACTCGGGGCGGTAGACCATGACGGCGGCGGCGGTGCAGAAGTGGATCGCCGGGGAACGGAACGCGTCGGCGACATGATCCACCCACTCGCCAGTCTTCGAGGACGCACCCGTGACGCGGGAGACCTGGCCGTCCGCGGAGTCGAACATGAAGCCGACCGCGAGAGCCGTGCCCACGATGAGGCCCGTCCACCACGCGGGTTCACACGCGACGAGGACGATGAGGCCAAGCGTCGAGAAGCACACGGAGATGAAGCTGACGAAATTCGGGGTCCAGCCGAAAGCCGCGCACGCCGCGGCCACGACGCGCGCAGCGCCGCGATTCACCCAGCGCATGTACGCGGGAACGCCCGCACCCGGCTTCTGTGCGGCAGCAAGGGCGCTTCGGTAGGCGCTAAAACGAGTCCCCCACGAGGAACCCGGCTCGAGCACGACGGGCAGGCTCACTGCGCCTCCCCTTCCGGCTTTTCCGCGTCCTGCGCCGGGGCCTCGTCAGAGAAGTCCTCGGGCGCGATGAAGCGACGCAGCTTCGTCGACGACGTCGACGGCGTGTACGGCAGGTAGACGACGCGCGCGCCGACCTCGGCCATTTCGGCCTCGAGCTGAGCGCCCTTGGGAGTGCCCTTCCAGTCGTCACCCTTGAACAGGACATCGAAAGGCTGGAGACGCCACGCGAGGCGCTTGTCCTGGTCCAGGTCGACGACAACCGCGTCCACGAAACGCAGCGACGACACGAGGTCGCAGCGCTCCTTGAGCGGGATGACGGGGGCGCGGCCCTTCATGCGGATGAGGGCCTCGTCCGAGGTCACGCCGACGACGAGGCGATCACAGCGCTCACGCGCGGCGCGCAGGATGTTGAGGTGCCCCTGATGGAACATGTCAAAACCCCCGGGCACGTAGCCGGTGATGGGGGTGCGTTGCTGAGTCGTTTCGTCCACGTAACAAGTGTGCCATTTATCAGGCGGTCAATGCGACGCTTACCCACTAAATGACCGAAAGATCACGTCCCAGCGTTCCCCACCAAGTGACAAGAGGCTTCACACAGGGGCCTCATATCGAGCAAATATGACCAGATGGCCGCACGTTACCTTGTTACAGGACGCGACACGCCGACCGGGTGTCACGAGGTCAGCGCGCCGCTCGGGCGGTCAGGCTCCGCGTGCGCGCAGACCGCGCCCCGGCCTCGTGGGTGCCCCTTTGAGCGGGCATCAGCGCGAGAAGACGACCGTGCGGTTGCCGTTCATGAGGACGCGGCGCTCCGCGTGGAAGCGGACGGCCTGGGCGAGGACGCGGCGCTCCACGTCCTGGCCGAGCGCCACCATGTCCGGCGTGGAGTCGGCGTGGGAGACGCGGGTGACGTCCTGCTCGATGATCGGGCCCTCGTCGAGGTCGGCGGTCACGTAGTGGGCGGTCGCGCCGATCAGCTTGACGCCGCGCTCGTGGGCCTGCGCGTAGGGGCGCGCACCCTTGAAGGAGGGCAGGAAGGAGTGGTGGATGTTGATGACGCGGCCCTGCATGGCGCGGCAGACCTCGTCGGAGAGGATCTGCATGTAGCGCGCCAGGACGACGAGCTCAACCTTTTCGGAGGCGATCAGGTCGAGGAGCTGGCGCTCCGCCTGGGCCTTCGTGTCCTTCGTGACGGGGATATTGAGGAAGGGGACGCCGTAGAACTGGGCGACGGGCGCCAGGTCCGGATGGTTGCCGACGACCGCGATGACGTCGATGGGCAGGCCCTGCGTCTGGGCGCGGTACAGGAGGTCGGTCAGGCAGTGGCCTTCGCGCGAGACCATGATGATGGTGCGCAGCTTGCGGCCCAGGTCGTCGACGCGATAGGTGGCGTCGAATTCTTTAGCGACGACGGCCAGGCCCTCATCAATGGGCGCGCGGCCCTTCGGAGAGTCCACCTCGACGCGCATGAAGAAGGTGCCCGTGTCGGGGTCGCCGAACTGCTGGGACTGGATGACGTTGCCGCCGGCCCCGCCGATCACGCCGGTCACGGCGTGCACGATGCCGGGGCGGTCCGGGCAGGACAGGGTCACAACAAGCTGCGCGTTTTCAGTCATGCGTTCCAGTCTAGCCAGCTTCATACCCGCGAACGAGGCCGGGGCAGGGTTTGCGGGAGATGCCACGGGGTTGCGGGGCCCATGAGGATCAATGGGCCCATGCCGATGACAACCCTCCATCGACGTCACAAGTCGGTCCTCGCAGGCTCACCCAGTAATGTCGCATGCAATTCCCTGCGAACACACATCGACAATGCGCCAGAAACCGCATGATTTCAACGTTTCTAATTCACAGCCTGATGTTCCATCGCGGGAATTGCATGCGACTTTTCCGGTGCTGCACCCGTTATGGAGCATTACACCCGATCAGCGGGCATTACACCCGATCAGAACGGGTGCAATGGCCACTGATGGGGTGCACGATCTCATCGGCGACAAGCTCTATCGCGGATGCGCTTCCTAGGCGGAATGGGACACCACGACTAAGCCCGGTGCCGCACACCGGCACGCCAGCCATTCTGCCAAAGTGCAGACCCATTGAGCAAAAACAGCCGGATTTCGAGGAATTTTGATGAATGGGTCTGCGGTTTGGCGAAAGTTCCCACCGGGAACCACTACTCGCACGTCCATCAGCCCACACAGCCCGCTTCTAACAAGCAGTTGACCGCACTCACGCTTGTTCCTAAGTGGTGTGACACCACTTAGCGGGGTATTACACCAGCTCGGAGCTAGTGCAATGCTCCCTAACTGGTGTAATGCTCCCTAACTGGTGCAGGGCTGCCCAGCATGGCTCGACTGGCATGTTGTTGGAGCAGCTATGGCGCAGATCTTGCCGCGCACAGACTTGTCGCTCAGCAGCGTTGCACCACTTAGCGAAGCATTGCACTAGGTAGAAAGCAGTGCATCGCCTCGCTATCTAGTGCATTACCTCCCTATCTAGTGCATTGCTTGCGCGCCTAGTGAATCGCTCCATGATGCGGGTCTGCCGCGCGTCACCGAAACACTACGACGCGCCACGCCCACAGACAAGCCCCGCAACACCCGCACAACAACCCACAACCCCCACATACACGCGGGCGCGCGCCCGGCCAAACAGCCGGGCGCGCACCCTTCCCACCAACCGCCGCGAGGGCGGTAGCCTCACTTGATGAAGCCGAGCGCCTTGACGGCGTCGTACTCTTCCTGGAGGGCCTTGATGTTGTGGTCGATTCCGGCGCGGGTCGCGTCGGAGATCTCGAGGCCGTCGACGACCTGCCACTCGCCACCGTCGGAGGTGACGGGGAAGCCGAAGTTCAGGCCGGCGGGGACGCCGTAGTGCGTGCCGTCGGACATGACACCGGCGGTGACCCACTCGCCCTCGGGGGTGCCGTGGATCCAGGAGTACATGTGGTCGATCGCGGCGTTCGCAGCGGAGGCGGCCGAGGAGGCGCCGCGCGCCTCGATGATGGCGGCACCACGCTTGGCGACGGTGGGACGGTAGTAGCTGGACAGCCACTCTTCGTCCACGAGCTCGGTCGCGGGCTTGCCGGCAACCTTCGCGAAGGAGACGTCCGGGTACTGGTCGGCCGAGTGGTTACCCCACACGACGACGTCCTTGATGTCGGCGTTCGCGGCGCCGGTCTTGTGGGCGAGCTGCGCGATCGCACGGTTGTGGTCGAGGCGCATCATGGCGGTGAAGCGCGACGCGGGGACGTCCGGCGCAGCGTTCTGGGCGATGGTGGCGTTGGTGTTCGCGGGGTTGCCCACGACGAGGACGCGCACGTCGTCGGCGGCGCCGTCGTTGATGGCCTTACCCTGGGGGCCGAAGATGCCCGCGTTGGCCTCGAGCAGGTCGGCGCGCTCCATGCCGGCGCGGCGCGGCATAGCGCCCACCAGGTAGGCGACGTTGGTGCCCTGGAACGCACGGTTCACGTCGTCGAAGATCTCAACGCCGGCCAGGGTCGGGAACGCACAGTCGTCGAGCTCCATCGCGGTGCCCTCGGCGGCCTTGACAGCCTGGGGGATCTCCAGCAGGTTCAGCTTGACGGGCACGTCCGGGCCGAACAGCTGGCCGGAAGCAATGCGGAACAGGAGGGCGTAGCCGATGTTGCCGGCTGCGCCAGTGACGGTGACGATACGAGGTTCTGCCATGATGTGGCGCTCCTTTACAGTTCCTGTGGGCGTGTGCCCTTCAGTCGCGGTGTTCCCCGCGCTCTGCCCCTAGGATACGTCGTCCGTCACACTCAGACCCGGGCACCCAGTCCCAAGACGAGACAGCCGAACAGTGATCTGCGACATACACGGCATGCTAGGCTCTCCCGCGCTCATGCCGCCCCGCCGTAGAGTAGGGCGTATGTCCGACAGCAACCCCACTGCCCCCTCGAGCCCGCTTCCTCCCGCGTCCCGGCCCCTGCCTCGTCCCATATTGACGAGGCCGTGGCGCACTCCCACGAGCACGCGCACTTCGCGGGCGGCGGGCATGGCGGCCACGGCCACGATCACTCCCACGCGGGGGCCTCGGCCAAACGCTTGGGGTGGGCGCTCGCGGTGACAGGGGCCGTCGTCATCGCGGAGTTGCTCGGTGCCTTCTGGTCTGGGTCCCTGTCGCTGGCGGCGGACGCGGGACACATGGTTGTCGACGCGTCCGGCTTGGTCGTCGCCCTCATCGCGGCTCGCCTGACGCGCCTTCCGCGCGACGAGAAGCACACGTGGGGGTGGGCGCGCTCCGAGGTCCTGGCCGCCGCACTGCAGGCCGGCATGCTCCTTATTATCAGCGTGATGGTCGCGTGGGAGGCCGCGTGGCGTCTGGTGTCACCGCCCGAGGTCGAGGCCGGCCCGATGCTTCTCGTCGGCTTTATCGGCCTGCTCGCGAACGTCGTCTCTCTGGCGATCCTCGCGGGCGGGCGCAGCTCGAACCTCAACATGAAGGCCGCGTTCCTGGAGGTCGCGAACGACGCGCTCGGCTCCCTCGCTGTCATCGTTGCGGCCGGTGCCGAGTGGGCCTTCGGGTGGACGCGCGCCGACGCGATCGCCTCGCTACTGATCGCCGTCCTCATGGCGCCGCGAGCGCTGAGGCTCCTGCGCCACTCTGTCGCAATCCTCATGGAGGAGGCACCCTCAACCGTCGACGTGACCGAGCTGCGCGCGCACATGACGGGCGTCGACGGCGTGCTGGGCGTGCACGACCTGCACGTGGCCGCCGTCTCCTCGCACCTCGTGACCGTCACCGCGCACGTGACCGTCACGCACGAGGCCGACGGCCCCACGCGCGACCGCATCGTTCACGAGCTCGGCGAGTGCGCGTGCCACCATTTCCCCATCGCGCACTCCACGTTCCAGCTCGAATGCCCCGAGCACGCGAGCCACGAGCACATCGAGCACTAAGCGACGCCCGCTTCACCAAAGCCCTCAACGGTCGCCTCGACACCTACGCGGTGTCGCCAAAGGCTTTATCAACCCCACAACTAACGCCTGCGTTGCCTCCTCCGTTCCGGCCCACTCCAACATTTCCTACACCCTAAAACGCGAAGAACCGCATTATCTTCGCAGCCATGTTCGGCGTTGCTGCTTTCGGATCCGGGGTGCTACCTGCCTCAACCAGACCCTCCATATCCACGCTCATAGCTACGGCGCTCAAGTGAGCGGCTTTTCTGGCCGCGGGATAACTCATCATTGGAAGAGTCCACATCGTCGGTGCCACCCAGCGCTGGGGAGCAATGCTCGTCTCCTCATTGTCGGCGCAGACTGCGCCGACACGACACATCAACAAGTGACAGGACAAGATATAGTCCCTGAATAACGGCCTACAGCAGCTTGTCAACCGAACATTGCACACCTAGACTGAGACAGTATGACAGACAACACACAGGCCGCTGATTCAGCGCAAGAACTCGCTGCCCCCTCCCCAACAGTTCTCGACATTTACGTCGTCTGGCATCCTCGCGACCATGCCGGTAAGGACGTATTCAACGAGCTGGTCACGCACTACCACTCTGAGCACTTCTCTGGTCTAGCCGGCAGCGCAATCGAGGTTTTCTCTCGATCCTTACCCCTAACCCCCGAGACCGAGACCCCCTGTCCCATTGCGACGCGCGACGGACAAGTCGGTCATGGGATCGACAACACAGACATTTCTGACCGGCGCACGCCAGCCAACACCGCCTCTCCATTCACGGTCATCATTCCAGTCATCGGCCGCCATATGATCAGCGCGGCACACGACAACGACAGCAAGTGGGCTTCGTACCTGAGGAGTCTGTGCAAGGTTCGCGACGACGCATTAGCCTCTCACTCACCCCATCTGCTCGTAGTGCCCATCATCGGCGCGAAGGGCCTCAATACATCCGGCGGAGTCATCAGCTCCCTCACGAATCGGCAGGGCATGGTCCTTCACGACAATGCATACGCTCCCGGAGCACTGACTCGCGATGTCGGGCAAGCCATCGTCCAACGCCTTCTGTGGAAGCAGACGGGAATGCTGTCCTCATCAGAAAGCCCTCGCCTCCGAGTATTCATCTCGCATGCCCGTGGGGACATCCCCGCCAATGACCTCACGGGCCACACCCCACAGGGAGTCATCGCCAAGGTGAAGGCCATCGCACAACAGACTCGGCTGGATACTTTTTTCGACGTACACGACATCCAAGCGGACAGTGAGTGGAACTCCTCAATTCGAGAACGAGCCCGCACGAGTGCGCTCCTCATGGTGCGCACGGATAGCTACTCAAGCCGCGAGTGGACGCAACGGGAAGTATTCGAGGCAAAACAAGCGGGCATGCCCATCGTCTGCCTCTCAGCACTCAACGCTGGAGAGCCACGCGGGTCCTTCCTGCTCGATCACGTCCCGACAATCGCGTGTCCACAGATCCCGAAGGGATGGGCACCACCAGAAGGAACACAGGCGGAGGACCCCGTAGACGAAGCCATCGTCGCTGCTCTGAACCGCCTCGTCGATGAAGCTCTCAAATTCGCATTGTGGCGTTGCCAGGAAATTCCCGCACACGCTAACCTCGCGAAGGCGAATACAACACAGTCAACATCCAAGAATCACCCCGGCTTCGATTGCGCCCCGCCCACCGCACCTGAACCCACCGTGTTGCTGAAGTTCATTCAAGAACACAGGAATACATTCCCTCATGACAATCACTTCTGGCTGCTCCACCCCGACCCACCACTCCTCCCCGCCGAACAAGACTTCTTAGTCGACCTGTGTGTCCAAGCGGGTTACGAGAAAGGACAGGTGTACCTGATGACCCCGAGATCCTTCTTCGCCGCGGGCGGAGTGCTTGGCGCAGACGAACCCACGTTGACGACTCCGCTTCTCTCGCAGGATCGTCCGGTTACCGGAAAAACCCTCGGGATCTCGATGGCACTAGCCGACGATCTGGCGTCTATCGGCCTGAGTCCGACACACCTTGAATGCGCTGTTGCGGAAGTTTCACAAATGATGCTGATCGGCGGGGGCAGCCTCCTGTACGCAGGCGCTCCCGGCACGCACGTTCCTGATCTGACCATGGCGATCATGGACACGGTGTCCAGCTACACCGCATCAGTCGAAGCCTATACACACCTATCGGGCGACCCCGAACAGCACGACATACACCCCGGGGACATGTTCAGTTTGGCGGTCCCTTATGTCGTCCTGAACACCTCTGAATCAATCAAACGACTCAGCGAAGCCGCTAACCACTTCTCCGGGTACGCGTCCATCCTCGTTCTCGATGAAAACGGCCAAAAAATCGAGGACTTTGATGACCTTCAGCCGTGGCAGGGCGACTCGAACGAGACTGCCCGCGCTCTACACCACATTAGGCAGGCTCTCCCCCAGTACTGCGACGCGCGCCTGCTGATCGGAGGAAAGACACGGCGGCAGTCAACGGACATTCCAAACGGATACATCGGCGACTTCCCCGGAATCGTCGAAGAGGCGTTGTATACGCTCCGGAAAGGTCAGCCGCTGTTCATCGCGGGTGGATTCGGCGGAGCCGCTGCATTGTTAGCGCGTGAGCTTGGTCTCGGACGGGATCTTCCTGTCCCAGATGAAGCGCTGGCAGAGATCAACCAGTGTGTTGCCTATCGGGATGCAATCGATGAAATCAAGCGGCTATTTGATCCCACGCGCACCGGCCTGAATGGCGACGACCTCCGATGCCTCGCGACAACACAGCGTGCCTCCGAGCTCGGTGCCTTGGCTGCAAAGGGCCTCGCTTCGTTGCCAGTTCAGCACTCGACCGACAGCTAACAGGAGAACACATGCAAGTATTTTTGAGCTATCGCGAGGATGAAGAAGGCAAAGAATGCGCATCAGCGCTGCGCGAGGAGCTTGCGATCCTGGGGATCAACGCGATCATGGCCAGCCGCTCGATTCGTCCAGGCGCGGTTTGGGCGCAGACGATCCTCGAGCATCTAGAGGCGAGTTCCGCTCTTCTCTGTATCGCATCACGGGGATACACAGAGAGCCCATGGTGTCAACAGGAAATCGGCTGGGCGATAGGACACGGCATACCGGTCCTCTGGATGTGCTACGACAGTAAGGAGCACTCCGTGGGTTTTCTGATGGACAAGCAGGAGCTCGACGTCCCCGATCCTTCGAGCCAAGCGGAAACCGCTAGGGAGATAGGCACCTGGCTTGCTGCACAGGAGAAGACACGAGAAGAGGCGAGAGCCACGTTCATCCGCGCTCTCGCCGATTCTAGTACCTACCGACAGACGCGAGATATAGTCTACGCCCTTGCCACGCTCGACTCGCTCACCGACGACGAGTGGCAACAGATCGACGAGGCTGCAGCAACAAACCGCCAGGTGCGCGAGGCTCACTTCTACTCCGATCGGAACAACGGAATATCCGGTATACCCGTGACGGATTGGCTACGTCGCCAATTGAATAAGTCTGCGAACAACACATGGCCTAGGCGACTCCCCGTCTCAATACTGAAGACACGCGGTGGGGGCCGCGCCTCACGGCGCGACCCCCGGTGATCAGAAGCGATTACTTCGTGCGATTCGCGCGGTAGTACTCGATGAGAGCGCGGGTCGACTGATCCTGCGCGTCCAGGGCCTCAGACGAGCCCTCGATGGCGGGGAGGATCTGCTTGGCCAGGACCTTGCCCAGCTCGACGCCCCACTGGTCGAAGGAGTCGATACCCCACACGGCACCCTCAACGAAAGTGATGTGCTCGTACAGGGCGATCAGCTGGCCCAGGACCGACGGCGTCAGGGACGGGGCCATGATCGACGTCGTGGGACGGTTGCCGGTGAACACGCGGGCGGAGACAATGGCCTCGGGCGTGCCCTCGGCGCGCACCTCCTCGCTGGTCTTACCAAAGGCCAGGGCCTTGGTCTGGGCGAAGAAGTTCGACAGGAACAGCTCGTGCATGTCGGCGTCGCCATCACCCAGCGCCCACGTCGGGTTCGCGAACGCGATGAAGTCGGCGGGGACCATGCGGGTACCCTGGTGGATCAGCTGGTAGAAGGCATGCTGGCCGTTGGTGCCGGGCTCACCCCAGAAGACCTCGCCGGTCTCGTAGGTGACGGGGCTGCCGTCGCGGCGCACGGACTTGCCGTTGGACTCCATGGTCAGCTGCTGCAGGTACGCGGGGAAGCGGTGCAGGTACTGGGAGTAGGGCAGGACCGCGTGCGTGTCGGCGCCCAGGAAGTTCGAGTACCACACGTTGAGCAGGCCCATCAGCAGGGGCACGTTCTTCTCGGGCGCGGCCTCGGCGAAGTGGCGGTCCATCGCGTTAAAGCCGGCGAGGAAATCAGCGAAGCCCTCCGGGCCAATCGCGACGGCCAGGGAGGTGCCCACGGCGGAGTCCACGGAGTAGCGGCCGCCCACCCAGCTCCAGAAGCCGAAGGCATTGTCCGGGTCGATGCCGAACTCGGCGACCTTGTCCAGGGCGGTGGACACGGCGACGAAGTGCTTGGCGATGGCTTCCTTCTCGGAGGCCTCGTCGGTGACGATGCCGCGCTCACGCAGGCCGTCCAGCAGCCAGGCGCGCACGACCTTGGCGTTCGTGATGGTCTCGAGCGTCGTGAAGGTCTTGGAGGCCACGATCACGAGGGTCGTCTCGGGGTCCAGGTCCTTCGTGGTCTCGCCCGCGTCAGTGGGGTCGATGTTGGAGATGAAACGGCACTCCAGGCCCTCCTGCACGTAGGGCTTGAGGGCTTCGTAGGCCATGACGGGGCCCAGGTCGGAGCCGCCGATGCCGACGTTGACGACGGTCTTAACGGGCTTGCCGGTGATGCCGACCCACTCGCCGGAGCGGACGCGTCGGGCGAAGGCGTAGACCTTCTCGAGGACCTCATGGACGTCGGCGATCACGTCCTGGCCGTCGACCGTCAGAGAGTCGGTCGCGGGGCGACGCAGCGCGGTGTGCAGGACGGCGCGGTCCTCGGTGACGTTGATGTGCTCGCCCGCGTACATGCGGTCGCGCAGCTCGAGGACGCCGGTCTGCTCAGCGAGGGCGAGGAGGTGGCCCACCAGCGTGGGGCACACGAGGTTCTTCGACAGGTCGACATGCAGGTCGGCAGCGTCGAAGGTGAAGGTCTGGGTGCGGTTGGGGTCGTCCGCGAACAGCTTGCGCAGGTCGGGATCGAAGTTGTCGGCCAGCTGGTCGAGCGTGTCCCACGCGGGGGTCATCGTCGGGTCGATCACGGGGATATCACTCATGGGGTCTCCTGACAGTAGAGATAGGTTCACACTCTAGTTTAGCGGGGACTTGGCCCCTGGTCACCCCCGCCTGGCTCTCCTGAAACGACGAGGCCGTGGCCCGCGAGCGCTCACGGAACCACGGCCTCGTACGGCGCCTGGAGACCTCCGGTCAGGCGATCGGATCGTCGATCGGGATGGGGGCGGCCTCGATACCCGGGTTCTGCAGCGACACGATGCGCTGAACGGGGACGAGGTTGAGCCACCACTGGTGGAACGGACGACGATTCTCGATGTCGAGGTCGTCGAACATGTTCTTCACGGGGCGCGCCTCGACGGCGTTGCCGACCTGGCCGATGTAGTAGGCGCCGCGGTCGCCGCGCTCGAACTGGTCCACCAGCTGCTCGAAGGCGTGCGCCACGAGGCGCGTGGCGAGCAGGCGGTCGTACGGCGAGGGCGAGCCGCCCTGCTGCATGTGGCCGAGGGCCTGGTGGCGCACGTCGTAGATTCCCTCGGACTCGGCGTTGAACACGTCGGCCAGGAACTCGCGGTCGTAGTACCGGGACGCCGACTCGTTGAGGAGTGTCAGGAACAGGCGTCGGCCGGACTTGAAGGAGGCGACCATCCGATCGGCGTCTGCGGCGATCTGCTCGAGGGAGGGGGACTCCTCGTTGATGTACATGTACTCCGCGCCGCTGGACAGGGCGCTCATGAGTGTCAGGTAGCCGCAGCGGCGTCCCATCGTCTCGGCGATGAAGCAGCGCTTGGAGGCGGCCGCGCTCTCCTTGATGCGGTCGATCGCCCACGTCGCGTTGTTGATCGCCGTGTCCGTGCCGATCGCGAGTTCGCAGCCGGGCAGGTTGTTGTCGATCGAGGCGGGGATGAGCAGGATCGGGATCTGGAACGCCGGGTAGCGGTCCTTCTCCGAGGTGATCGCGTGGACGCCCAGGTAGGCGTTCATGCCGCCGATGACGAGGAGGGCGTCGATCTCATTGCGTTCGATGGCGCGTCCCAGCGCGTAGAACTGCTCGACAGGCGGAATGTCGCGCTTCGTGCCGAGCTCGGCACCGCCCTTGAAGGCCCAGCCTTCGACGTCCGACCAGCTCAGCTCGCGCACCCGATCATCGGCCAGGCCACTCCACGAGCCCTCCACGCCGAGCATCTTCCACCCGCGCGCGATACCCAGGCGCACGGCCACGCGGGCCGCCGTGTTCATGCCGGGTGCCAGACCACCCGCGTGCAGGATCGCGACGCGCTTGATGTCGCCCGTCGGCTCGGGGGTGAGCTGAGGGGGCGTGGACAGGATCTGGTTGATGCCGACCATCGACGAGAAGGACGAGCCGCGCGAGGCCTGGGCCGCCGCGTAGTCGCCGGCCGCGATGAGGTCCTTGACGGCGCGCGTGTCGTGGACGGCCTTCATGAGAGGGATACGGGTGATGCGGTTGCGACGCACGCCCAGGATGACGGGCTCATCCTCGGCCGTGGACGCCAGGATCTCCTGGACGGCCGCGTAGCCCAGCAGCGTCGACATCCAGCGATCGTAGGCCGAGGGAGTGCCGCCGCGCTGCACGTGGCCGAGGATCGTCACGCGGGCGTCCTCACCCGTGCGCTCCTGGATCGTGTCGGCGATCAGCTGGGTCGACAGCTCGTTGCCGTCGCGGTCGTGCGCACCCTCAGCCACCAGGACGATGGACTCGCGGCGGCCGGCCTCGCGGCCGAGGCGCAGGTGCTCCGCCAGATCGTCCTGCCAGCCCGGGCCCGCCGGATCTTCCGGCGTGAACACGTAGTCGGCGCCGCCCGCGACGGCCGCCATGAGGGGCAGGTAGCCGCAGTGGCGGCCCATGACCTCGACGACGAAGGTGCGCTGGTGCGAGGCAGCCGTACTGGTCAGCTGGTCGATGGCATCCAGGATGCGGTGCAGCGCGGTGTCCGCGCCGATCGTCATGTCCGTACCCACCATGTCGTTATCGATCGAGCCGACGAGGCCGACGATGATGAGGGCGGGATGAGCGGCCGCGGTCTCGGGCGAGATCACGCCCTCGGCGGCCAGCTCGGCGACGTGCTGGGCCCACTCGCCGCGGAACTCGTTCGTGCCCGACAGGGAGCCGTCGCCGCCGATCACGACGAGGTGATCGATGCCGTGCTCAAGCAGGTTCGCGGCCGCGCGGTGGCGACCTTCGTACGTGCGAAAGTCGGCGCTGCGGGCCGTGCCGATCACCGTGCCGCCTTCGGCCAGGATCGAGGACACGTCCGACCACTCCATCTTCTTGATGGAATCGCCACCCACGCAGGCACCCTGCCAGCCTTCGTAGATCGCGTAGGGCTGCGCGCCACGCGCCAGCGCCGTGCGCACGACGGCTCGAACAGCCGCGTTCATTCCCTGGGCGTCTCCGCCCGACGTGAGGACACCGATACGAACTGTGCTCATTTTTCTGCCATCTTTCGTTGACGGAGCGGGCCGCGAGGCCCAGTGTGCCTATCGTTACCCATTCTACGTGACCCGCGCCTCCACCACTAGGGCCTAACTCCCATTTACCGAGGAAACGACAAGCGCGCGCCCACCGTTTTCGGCGGGCGCGCGCTCACGCAGTCACTGGAAGCTAGGCGACAGTTTCGCTGCTGTTACGAGCGGCAGACTCTGCCAGCTCCTCGGGGCTGACAACGCCCTCGACGGAGACGCGATCCAGGTAGGCCATACCGTCAAACGCCAGCTCACGAGCGTTCTCCGGGTCGCCCTCGTTGCCGATCGAGCCGTGGGCCATGCGGTCCACGATGAGAGCGATCGCGCCGTCGCCCGTCACGTTGGTGGCGGTGCCGAAGGAGTCCAGGGCGATGTAGGTGGCGATCATGAGCGCAACCTGGGCGTCGTTGAAGCCCAGCATGGAGCTGAGCAGGCCGGTGGCGGCCATAATGGCACCGCCGGGGACGCCGGGGGCGGCGACCATCGTGATGCCCAGCATGAAGATGAAGCCCACCCACTGCAGGGAGCTCACGGTCAGGCCCTGAGTCAGGACGATCGCGAACGCGAAGGAGAAGATCTTCGAGGTCGAGCCAGCCAGGTGGATCGTCGCGCACAGCGGAATCGTGAAGGACGCGACCGCGTCGGACACGCCGTTCTTCTTCGTCTGACGCAGGGTCACCGGGATGGTGGCCGCGGACGAGGAGGTGCCCAGAGCCGTCAGGTAGGCAGGCATCATCGTCAGGAGGGCCTTGAAGGGGTTACGACGAGCGACAACGCCAGCGAAGCAGAACTGGGTCAGCAGAATGACGACCTCGAGGAGAATCACCACGACAACGACACGCAGCAGCGTGCGGATAACCGACGCGGCCTCGCCCGTGTAGGTCAGGTTCAGGAAGATGCCGAAGATGTGCAGCGGCAGCAGCGGGATGATGATCGTCTCGATGAGGCGCGTAATGATGGCGCGGAACTCAATGAAGCCCTTACGCAGCACACCGCGCGGAACCATCGACAGGCCCAGGCCCACCACGAAGGACAGGAGCAGCGCCGTCATCACCTGCAGCGGTGCGGGCATCTCGATCGTGAAGTAGGACTCCAGGGCACTGCCCGGCTCGGCCACATCGGCCAGCTGGGTGGAGGCGAGGAGACGCGGGAACAGGGACGCGCACACCAGGTAGGTGAGGAATCCCGAGAACAGCGTCGACGCGTAGGCAATCGCCGTCGTAATGCCCAGCCACTTGCCCGCACCTCGACCCAGGTCCGCAATAGCGGGGGTCACGAGGCCGATGATGATCAGCGGGATCGAGAAGGACAGGAACTGGCTGAAGACCGCTGAGAAGGTCGCAAAAATACGGCCGATCTCGACAGGAACCAGGTGGTCGCCGCCAATACGGACGGATCCGAGGACGGTCGCGAGGATGATCGCAGCGATCACCCACACGAGGATTCCAGATTTACGCAGGAACTCGCGCATGTGTTTCACCTTGACAATAGGGATGATGGGTCACGCATAGCATGCCCGAACTTTACGAAATCTTGAAGCGGTGGCCAGGATTCGGGATAGATGCGGCAAAACTCACGCGATGAAGAAAGCGCGGTAGCGAGGGCATTGCCCCCGCCCAACGGCCATTTTCCGCAGATTTAACGCACCGCAAGCGTCGACACGTACGGGGCAAACCACCAAATGATCGCGGCGAGGATCACGTACACAGCAACATCCATGAGGCGAGCACGCGACGCGAACCAGGGGCGTCCCGGCGTCCACAGGCGCAGCGTCGCCATGCCGACGAGCACGGCGACCACCAACATGACCGCTCGGTGGCGGTGATCGGTCACGGCCAGCGCAATCACACCGAGTACACCGCCCGCGCTGAGGGCACCGCCGAGCCAGCCACCCAGTCGGGCGCGCACGGTACTCTCCTCAACATTCACGTCCCTACCCTATCGCACGAGTACGCGCGACCATACGATCGTCCGCGCCCACGCCGCCACCCCGACCCCGGCCTCGTCCACACAAAGGGAGGCAAAGGAATAGGAATCAGAGGGCATGCGGGTTTAGTATTGGTCCAAAGGTCCCTGAGACCCGCAACATATTTCTCGCATCAAAGGAGCATTCGAGTGTCCCGCTTTATTGTCGTCGCCCCCGGTTCGTCGGAGGCAGCCGCCCTCGCAACTGACGAGCTGGCCC
>CAUSHZ010000006.1:0-54455 GCA_963531605.1 uncultured Actinomyces sp. | reverse complement strand
GGGGGGGGGGGGGGGGGGGGGGGGGGGGGGGGCCTGGGGGGGGGGGGGGGGGGGGCCGCCCCCCCCCCCCCCCCCGCTCCATCAGTCGTATGGAAGGCCTAGTCGTTGCCTCGACGGTCGTCCCAGCGGCGCTCCTGATCCTGGATGAAGGAGTTCCATCCGCTGCTCTTGTCTGCGCCGCGCTCGGACGATTCATCGGCCGACCCTGACGACGCTCCCGGCCGCGACAGGGCGTAGAGGATACCGGCGACCGTCAGGGCGAAACCGGCCACCCCCAGGAGGATTGAGAGGACCGAGTAGCCCAGCGACACGGCGGCGACCAGGACGACCATGCCCAGGACTGCTCCGGTCAGCCCCAGCGCGATGCGGCGCGGCGCGCGCGGTCCGCGAGCCGGCTCGTCTTCCTCCTCGGCCGCGGGGGCGGACATCTGGGAGGCCAACGCCGGGTCTTCCTCGCGCAGGGATGCTTCCATCTGCTCGAGGATCTTCTTCTCGTACTCGGTGAGAGCCATTGAGTGCCCCTTTCGGACGGTGGTGTCCTCAGCTTAGCGCGTGTGACATGTCGGAGACGAACTGGCCTTACAGGAGCGTTCCCTGCGTGGCTTCTTCGTCGCGGGGTTCACTCCCCTTCCCCTGAACCTGAGTACCGGCTCCGGCGGGAGGGGTCCTGGCCTCGTTGCTATCCGCGCCGAAGGAGCGCCTACCCGGCACCTCCTTTCCGAGGAGCGTGGCGGGGGCGAGGGCACCCGCGCCGAACTTGTCACGGATCTGATCCATCGCACGCTCGGAGGCGGCGGGCCTCTCGTCACGGTCGAGCGTGACGGCGACGCCACCCGAGCGCGACTGCAGCCCCTCCACGCGCACGCCGAAGAGCCGCACTCCCCCGATCGGCATGTCCTCACGGGCAAACAGGCCCTGCGCCGCCTGCGCAATATCACGCCCTGTGTCGGTGGGTGCCACGAGGCTCACGCTGCGCGTGATCGTATGAAAATCGGTGCCGCGCATCTTGATACCCACGGTCCACCCCACGACGCCCCCGGCGCGCAGCCTACGGGCGCAGTCATGCGAGGCCGCCAGGATGAATTCTTCGATATCCGCCCGCGAGCGCACGTCCTCCTCGAAGGTTCGTTCCATGCCGACCGATTTCTCGGCGCGCGTGGGGGCGACGGGACGCGGGTCGATGCCCCACGACAGGTCGTGGAGGTGGTGGGCGGAGGCCACGCCGAGGAGCTTGGTGAGGCGCGTGAGCGGGGCGTTGGCGAGGTCCCCGATCGTGTCGATCCCCTCACGGTCGAGGATCGCCGCGGTCTTCCCTCCGACTCCCCACAGCGCCCCAACGGGCAGTCCGTGGAGGAAATCGACGGTGGCCACCTGCGGGATGAGGAGCAGGCCGTCGGGTTTTGCGTGCGAGGAGGCGATTTTGGCGACCGATTTGGTGGCAGCGATTCCGACGGATGCGGGCAGTCCCACGGCCTCACGGATGCGGGAGCGGATCAGGTGGGCAATCTGCGTGGGCGACCCGAGCCTGCGGCGCGCCCCGGAGACGTCGAGGAAGGCCTCGTCGATGGAGACCTGTTCGAGGTCGGGGGTGACGCTTGCCAGGATCTCCATGACCCGGCGGGAGTAGCGCTGATAGAGGCCGTGATTGCCGGGGATGAATGCGGCGTTTGGGCACAGGGCGCGGGCTCGCGAGGTGGGCATGCCTGCGCGCACGCCCAGGGCGCGGGCCTCGTAGGTGGCGGAGGTGACGACTCCACGCCCGGACGTGCCGCCCACGATAATGGGACGGCCGATGAGGCTCGGATCCTCGCGCATCTCGACCTGCGCGAAGAAGGAGTCCATGTCGACGTGCAGAATCGGCGTGGCGCTATCGTCCGATCCCCAGTCGCGTTTGGCGCGCGCGTCCCTGGGAGCGTTTGACATGTCACCTCCTGTGCCCGTGGGCGTCGTCCATGGTTACAGTGTCCACCATGGCACGCTCATCTTCGTCACGCGACATCTCCTTCGACACGGATTTCGGTGTGGCCCGCATCCGCTGGGACGGTCCGCGCGCGACGCTGTTCCTGGGTGATGTCGAATCGTCCGCAGTCGACACGTCGGACCCCACGTACTTGGAGTTCGAGTACATGCAGCACATGGACGCCGTCGTGTCTTCGCTGTGGGGCCCACAGGATCGTTTCCGCGCGCTCCACGTGGGTGGCGCGGCCTGTGCGCTCGCGTGCGCCTGGTCGTCGTCTCACCCTCAGTCGCGCCACGTCGCCGTCGAGGTCGACCGTCTGTTGGCCGAACAGGTGCGCGAGCATTTCCCCATCCCGGGGGCCCCGCAGGTCAAGATCCGCGTGGGCGATGGCCGAGCGGTCCTCGACGGTGCGCGCGAGGGATCTTTCGACGTCATCGTGCGCGACGCCTTCGCGTCGGGCGTGACTCCCGATCGTCTGCGCACGGTGGAGTGCGCAGATCGGGCCCGGCGCGCCCTCACGGCCTCGGGGGTGTACCTGGTCAATTGCGCGCACGGAGGCCCTGCCAACGCGCGCCAGGACGTGGCCGCCCTGCAGGAGGTCTTTCCCTTCGTGGCATCCATCCAGGACCCGAAGGTAGGGCGAGGGGGACGACGCGGCAACGTGGTCGCCCTGGCGAGCGCCACCGACGTCGTCAACGTCGATGAGATCGATCGGGCCCTGCGAATGCTCGCCCTCCCGGCCCGCATTACGAGGCCGGCCGACCTGGCGCGCTGGGTCGCAGGCACGCCGGCACTGACAGACTCGCAGGTGGGCTACCCGCAGGCCGACTGACTCCCCCACCCGCGCGCAGGTAACTCGCGCGCGGGTGGGGCGCAGGCTCAGGCGCGGTGACGCGGAGCCGAGGGCCCGGGACCGTGCCCGTTGCGACGCGCCTCGATGCGTGCGAGCACGTCCTCGATCGTGTCTGGCTTGGAAAGATCCACGGAGTCTTCGGTGCGCGGGGCGCGCTGAACGGACTCGATCTCCTCGTCCTGGGCGCGCGAGACCTGCGCCAGGTAGGCCTCGATCACGTCGCCGATATCCTTCGGGGTCTTCTCCTCGCCTCCCGCCGACGGACGCTGGCCGAGTCCGGGCAGCGGGATCGCTCCCTCCCCACCGGTCCACGCGTCGAAGTGCTCCTCGAGATTGGAGACCGTCTGCGAGATATCGGGGTTTCCCTCAACAAGCTTGGCGATGTTCTCCTGGTCCTGCGCGGCCCCCTGTTCGAGGTCGCCGACGGGCAGGGACAGGTCAGCGAACTCCGCGAAAGAAGTCAGCAGGGCCGAGGAGGCCGCCGGGTAGCCGGTATCCGCCATGTAGTACGGGACCGCGCCGAGTAGCGCCAGCCCGCCAATGCCTCGTTGCCCCATGCGGATCTGCATGAAGGTGGACAGCGGCGAGGGGAACTGCATGTGATTCGAGATCGCGCCAGCCCCCGGCGGAAGCAGCGACGCGTCGGTGGCCTGCACGTGCACGGGCGTCGGGCGCGTATGCGGCACACCCGAGGGCACCCCGTGCAGCGAGAACGTGATCTCGACGCCGGCGCGCTCACACAGCTCGTTGATCGCGTTCGTAAACGACTCCCAGTGAGCGTCAGGCTCCGCGCCGTGCAGGACCAGGATCGGGTTGCCCATGTCGTCTTCGACGAGGTCGAGGACGGTCTGCGGCATCACCATATCCGGGGAGGACACCCAGTTGTCCACGGTCACGATCGGACGGTGCGAACGGTAGTCCATCAGCGCGTCCGCATCGAAGGTAGCGACTCGCTCATTGTGCAGGGAACGCAGGAGCTGGCCGATCGCGATGCGCCCTGCCGCACCGGCGTCAATCGCCCCATCGAAGTGGATGAGGAGAATCTTCGCCTTCGCGCCGGCGGCGGGACCGTCCGCATACAAGTCAGTGGCCTTGATACTCACGTTTCCTCCTCATGCTGATTCTTCTGCCTCATGTCTAACGTACCCGGGCGGTGCCCACCTCGTCACGCGGGAGACGGTTTTGAGCTTGCGGCGAAGTCGCGCACACACCGCACGTAGGAGAGCACACGAGACGAAAGTAAGGAACAATGGAAGGCCCATAATCGAGGAGGACCCATGGCCACGAACGAGCACCGCGAGTCGTCGACCGACCTTCCGTTGCCCGAACAGGATTTCGTGGACAGCGCCTACGAACGCCTGGACGCTCTGCGCGCCTCGTATCGGCGCCGTCAGGGGCGCGTCCACTCGACCCACGGCGTCGGCAACGCTCAGGGATGGACCGAGCGCGAGGCCCTGTCGGCGCACCTCGGTGAAATGGCCGCGCGCCTCGAAGGCGTCGAGGAACGCCTCGTGTTCGGGCGCCTCGACATGGCTGATCGCTCAACCCGCCACGTGGGTCGTCTCTCCCTGTCCCACGAGGACGGCACTCCCCTGCTGGTTGACTGGCGTGCACCCGCCGCACGCCCCTTCTACCAGGCCACCTCCGCCGAGCCTGACGGCGTCGTGCGTCGCCGCCACATTTCCACCCGCGACCGGCGCGTCACCGGCCTCGAAGACGAGCTACTGGACGCCTCTCGCGCGTCCGGACTCGAACTCCAGGGCGAGGGTGCCCTCATGCACGCTCTCAGCGAGGCCCGCGACGGCCGCATGGGCGACATCGTCGCCACCATCCAGTCTGAGCAGGACCGCATCATTCGCGCGTCCGACAAGGGTCTCCTGGTCGTCCAGGGCGGCCCCGGCACCGGCAAGACGGCCGTCGCCCTCCACCGCATCGCGTACCTGCTCTACGCCCACCGCGAGCGCCTCGAACGCTCGGGTGTCCTCCTCGTCGGTCCCTCGCGACTGTTCCTGCGCTACATCGAGCAGGTCCTGCCGTCGCTCGGCGAGACGGGCGTCGTCTCGGTGACGCTGGGTGACCTGGTGCCCGGCGTGAACGCTCGCGGGAGCGAGGACGAGGCCGTGGCGCGGATCAAGGGGCTGCCCGCGTGGGCGAAGATCGTCAAGGAAGCCGTTCGGGCGCTGGCCAAGCTCCCCGACGGTGACCAGGTGCTGCGCGTGTGGAACCGCGAGGTGACACTCACGCGCGCCGACGTGGAGAGCGCGAGGCGCCGGGCGAAGCGCTCGGGCCGCGCGCATAACGTGGCGCGAGAGTCCTTCGCGCGCGAGCTCATGGACGTGTTGGCCCTGCGCCTGGCGCGCGAGGCCGGGGACGCGGACTCCGAGGGCGGCGTCGATCCCGAGGTCAAGCGCTCCTGGCTCATCGAAATCCGCGATTCGGTGGACTGCAGGCGCGCGATCAACACGGCGTGGATGCCGACGAGCGCACAGACGCTGCTGCGCCGCCTCTACGCTCGTCCCGAGGTACTGGCGGCAGCAAACCGCAAGGCCGGCTCCCCCCTGCGTCCCGACGAGCTCGCTGCCCTCGTACGTCCCCGCTTAGCGCCATGGACGGTGTCGGACGTGCCGATCCTGGACGAGTGCGAGGAGCTGCTCGGCCCTATGCCCTCGTCTTCCTCCTCGTCGCGCGAAGCTGACGAGGGCGCGATCGAGCGCGCCCGCGAGGCGATCGAGGCCCAGAACCTGGGTGGTGGCATCGTGACCGCCCAGATGCTCGCCGAGCAGGTGGCGAGGCAGGACACCTGGACGCCGCTATCCGAGCGCGCCGCCAAGGACCGCACGTGGGCGTACGGCCACATCGTCGTCGACGAGGCCCAGGAGCTCTCCCCCATGGCCTGGCGCGCCCTGCTGCGTCGCTGCCCCTCCCGTTCATTCACGGTCGTGGGCGACCTCGACCAGCGTCGCGGCTCCAAGCGCCCACCCACGTGGGAAAAGGCCCTTGGCCCTGCAGCCCGCGCTCTGGCGGCCGAGTACGCTCTGACGGTCTCCTACCGCACGCCCGCCACCCTCACGACCCTCGCCGAAGGCGTCGTCGCGCGCGCCGGCGTCCCCGTCCTCTACCCAATGACGGCCGTGCGCGATGTCGACGATTGCTACCGCGTCACCCACGTGGACGCGCCCGAGGACGCCCCGGCCTCGTCGAAGGACGACAGCCCCCTGTGGCGCGCCGTCGCCCGGGCCCAGCGTGAGGCCGAGGAGCGCCTCGACCGCGAGGCGGGGACCTCCCGCGGCCGCATCGCCATCATTGTCGGGGCGCAGCGCGCCCGCGCGTGGGGAGCCGACGTGGACGGCGAGACGGCCCTCTCCGAGCGCGTCAGCCTCCTGTCAGCCGTCGCCTCCAAGGGCCTCGAGTTTGACTCCGTCATCCTCGTCGAGCCCGCGGAGATCCTCAGCGACGGCGTCGGCGACCTGTTCGTCGCACTCACCCGCGCCACCCACGACGTGCACGTCGTCCACTGCGCTCCCCTGCCCGCCGGCATGGAAGAGTGGTAGGAGCAACCACACCCTGACACCGCGCGTCCCTTTCGGCTCCCGTCTGCCATGATGGGGGGTATGACACGCGCACTGCTCCTGGAAAACCCGCACGACGTCGCCGACGATATTTTCGCGAAGTTCGGCATCGAGGTGACCCGCGTGACGGGTGCCCTGTCCGAGGACGACCTGATCGACGCGCTCGAGGGCGTGGACTACCTGGGCCTACGTTCCAAGACCGAGGTCACCGAACGGGTGCTGCGTGCACGCCCCGACCTCAAGGCCATCGGAGCCTTCTGCATCGGCACGAACCAGATCGACCTGGCCACCGCCACCGAAATGGGCATTGCCGTCTTCAATGCCCCGTACTCCAACACGCGCTCCGTCGTCGAGCTCGCGATCGGCGAGATCATCGACCTGTCGCGCCGCGTCACCGTCAAGAACTCGCGCCTGCACCGCGGCGTGTGGGACAAGAGCGCGGACGGCGCCCACGAGGTGCGCGGGCACACCCTGGGCATCATCGGCTACGGAAACATCGGTACTCAGCTGTCGGTCCTCGCCGAGGCCATGGGTCTCAACGTCATCTTCTACGACGCAGCCGAGCGCCTTGCCCTGGGTAACGCCACGCAGATGCCGACCATGGAGGCCGTCCTGCGCGAGGCCGACATCATCTCCGTGCACGTGGACGGCCAGGAATCCAACACGAACCTCATCGGAAAAGTCGAGTTCGAGCTGATGAAGCCCGGTGCCCTGTTCATTAACCTGTCTCGCGGTCACGTCGTCGACGTCGACGCGCTGCACGCGGCGCTCGTCTCGGGCCACCTGGGCGGCGCAGCCATCGACGTGTTCCCGGAGGAGCCGCGCGCCAACGGCGATCCGTTCAACTCGCCCCTGGCAACCCTCGACAACGTCATCCTCACGCCCCACATCGGGGGTTCGACGGAGGAGGCGCAGTACGACATCGGTCGCTTCGTGGCCGCCAAGATCGGCGAATACCAGTCCAGCGGCTCGACCGACATGAGCGTGAACCTGCCGAACCTGACGATGAACATCGGCAAGCGCTCGCGCTACCGCGTACGCCTCATCCACCGCAACGTGCCCGGCGTCATGGCGCGCGTCAACCAGATCTTTGCCTCCTCCGAAGCAAACGTCGACGCCCAGATCCTGGCCACCGTCGACGAGGTCGGCTACGTGCTCACCGACATTTCGGCGGGCCTGGGGCGCGCGGCACTCGAGGAACTGAGCCACCTGCCCGAAACTGTCCGTCTGATCGCCACACCGCTGTAAAACTGTCGTATTCATCGCGCGTTCCCAGCAGGTCAAACGAGGCATAACTTACGGTATCGTAGGGACATCGTTCCTAAAGGAGGACAGATGGATCTCACGACGAAGCTGCGCGAGCTATACGCACCGGGAGTTGCATACAACATCGCGATTCCCGACCGTTCGATCCCGGACATGGTCTTGGAGGTCGCCTCCCGCTACCCGAGGCGCGCCGCGATCGACTTTTTCGCACGCCAGCTCACGTACGAGGAACTCGCTCAGGAGATGCGCCTGGCCGCGGGTGCCCTCCATCAGGCGGGCGTGCGCCCCGGCGACCGCGTCGCCATCGTCATGCCGAACTGCCCGCAGCACGCCGTCGCCGTCCTGGGCACGATGCTCCTCGGCGCCATCGTCGTCGAACACAATCCGCTCGCCCCCGCTGGCGAGCTGGAGGGCGAGTACGAGCGTCACGGCGCTCGAGTCACCATCGCTTGGTCGAAGTCCCTGGAGAAACTCACCTTCCTCGGCCGCGGCCACACCACCTTCTGCATGGACCTGACGACCGCCCTTCCCGCCGCCTCGCGCATGGCGCTCAAGCTTCCCGTCAAGGCCGCCCGCGAGAAGCGCGAACAGCTCTCGAGCCCACGCCCGAGCTGGGCTCGCTCCTGGACGCGCGCCATGCGCACCGCGACCCCGTGGCGCGGTGCGTGCCCGTCAGCCATGGAGGACGTCGCCCTCCTCATTCACACGGGCGGCACGACCGGCGTGCCAAAGGCCGCCGCTCTCACGCACGCTAATCTCATGGCGAACGTCGAGGAATCGATCGCATGGGTCCCCGTCCTCCATGAGGGCGCTGAGGTCTTCTACTGCATCCTGCCGCTCTTCCACGCCTTCGGGTTCACGATTGGCTTCCTGGCGGGCCTGCGCCTGGGGGCGACGATCGCCATGTTCCCCAAGTTCGACACCGCGCTGGTGCTGGCCGCTCAGCGCCGGCTGCCGTGCACGTTCTTCCTGGGCGTTCCGCCCATGTACGAGCGCCTGCTCGCGGCGGCGGAAGGCACGAACGTGGACCTGTCCTCGATCCACTTCTCGCTCTCGGGCGCGATGCCCCTCTCGGCCGCACTGGCCGACCAATGGGAGCAGGCCACCGGCGGCCTCATGATCGAAGGCTACGGCATGACGGAGGCCTCCCCGATCATCCTGGGATCACCGCTCGCCTCCTCGCGAGCACGCGGGGCGCTCGGCATCCCCTACCCCTCCACCCAGGTACGCATCGTCGATCCGGAAAACCCCTCCCGCGAGGTCGCCGATGGAGAGGTCGGCGAACTCATTGCCCGCGGCCCGCAGGTGTTCTCCGGTTATTGGAACCAGGACGACGAGACCGCGGAAGTCTTCACCGAGGACGGATGGCTGCGCACGGGCGACCTCGTTCAGGTGCGCGACGGCTTCATCTACATGGCGGATCGCCGCAAGGAGATGATCAATTCCTCCGGCTTCAACGTCTACCCCACGCAGGTGGAAAACGCGGTCCGTTCAATGCCGGGTGTTCTCGACGTCGCAGCAGTCGGCGTGCCGGCCGGCGAGTCCGGTGAGGACGTCGTCGCCGCCGTCGTCCTCGAAGCCGGTGCCTCCGTCACGCTCGCAGACCTGCGCAAGTGGGCAGAGAAGTCCCTGGCCCACTACGCGCTCCCCCGTCAGATCGTCGTCATGACGGAACTTCCTCGCTCGCAGCTGGGCAAGGTCATGCGCAAGAAGGTGCGCGAGCAGATCATGGGCGCCCAGGCCGCCGCGAACGACGCGGTTGCCGGTGCACGCGAGGCCGTCGCGGGTGCGCGCGGCGCCGTCTCCGAGGCCATGGCCGAGGCACGCGAGTCCATGTCGGAGAAGGTCGCTGAAGCACGCGAGGCCGTCGCGGGTGCGCGCGATTCTGTCACCGAGGCCATCGCCGGGGTTCGCGGTTCCTCCTCCGGACAGGCTTCCACGTCCACCAACGCATCTGATGGGCCAGCACAGCGCCACAAGGAGACGACCGAGGAGTAGTCATCCCATCGCCGCGGAAGCGATGATGCCCGGCCCCTTAGCGGGGCCGGGCATCATTCATGCACGTCAATTAGTCGTCTCCCAGCAACGTGGGGGCGTTGGAGACTGGGCGCTTGCGCGCATAACGCGCCTTGCGAGGCTTCTTCGTGGGTGCGGGTGCCACGGGTTCGACGTCCGCATGGTCGCCGGCCTCAGACTCCGCGTCACCGCCCTGCGCACGCTCACGCAGCACCTGAATGGCCTGTTCGAAATCATCGAGAGTGTCGAACTGACGATAGACGGAGGCGAAGCGCAAATAGGCGATCACGTCGAGGTCACGCAGGAACGGGAGGATGGCTTTGCCGACTTCGTTCGTCGACACGTTGGAGACGCCGGTGGAGCGCAGCTGCTCCTCAACCTGCTGAGCGAGAATCGCGAGCTGATCATCCGAAACAGGCCGTCCCTGACAGGCTTTCTTAACGCCCGACACAACCTTGTTACGGGAGAAAGACTCAACAACACCGGAGCGCTTGACGACCTGGAACGAGGACGTCTCGAGGGTCGTGAAACGCTTCTTGCAGTGCGTGCACTCACGCCGACGCCGAATCGAGGCGCCGTCGTCCGCGATGCGCGTATCAACCACGCGCGAATCCGGGTTATGACAGAAAGGGCAGTGCACCCCTCAACGGTACACGCTCAGACACCCATCTGTCACAGGAGTCCCACGCGTCACCGTCAGCGGACAGGAACAACCACACGCTGCCCCGGCTGCAGAGCCCCCTGCACGTCATTCATGCGCTCAATGTCAGCGACAACCTGCTCGAGCGGACGATCCGTCTTAACATTCTGAGCCAGCGACCACACCGAATCGCCGCTGACGACCGCCTTCGTCACCGTCGGACCATCGTAGGCGGCGGGCTGGATTGCGAGACCGAGAGCACCGGCCCCCACGGAGAGAACGAGCGTCGCGAGCGCACCGGCGATAATGCCGCGACGAGAGGAGCGTGTGCGGCGACGCGGAGCCGCAGGAGAGCGCAGGTAGGAAGGGTCATCGACGCGCTGAGCCTCGATGCGGCGACGGGCGGACGGAGCGGTGGAGATGTCTCGAACGGTCGCCAGCGGCGCATCCTCCACTGCACGAAGCGGAGAGCGGCGCGCGGGGAACGAGACGGCAGTCTTCGTCGCGAAGGGGACACTCATGAGAACCTCCAGAACACTTTCATCGAACATCTGTTCGTCGAACACTTGTACGATAGCACGCTCCGCGACCAATGTCGAGACCCGCTCGAACATATGTTTCATTTTGTGCGAAGTCGGCTTATCCTTGACGTATCTAGTGGACGCCCAGCCATGCACATTTGCGTCCACCCCGATGCGAAGGAGACGCCATGACCGAGCGTTCGATCAGCGATCGACACCGCGCGATCTTGCGAGTTATCAACGAAAAGCTGGCATCCAGCGGCTTCCCTCCATCTGTGCGCGAGATCGCATCTGCAGTCGGTTTGGCGTCACCGTCGACGGTGAAGCATCACCTTGACGCACTTGAGGCCGACGGCTACCTTGTCCGCGAGCCCGGCCTTCCCCGCGCCCTCGACCTCACTGACCGGGCGCGCGCCGAGCTCGGCATCACCCCCTCGTCACAACCTTCCGAGAAGGTCGTTCGCATCGAGGTCCCCGTCTCCCACGTGGAGGAGGAAGGCACCGCAATTCCGCTCGTCGGACGCATCGCTGCCGGTGCCCCCATCACGGCTGAGCAGCACGTGGAAGACGTCTTCCGTCTGCCCACGTCCATGACCGGACACGGCGATCTGTTCATGCTTGAGGTGAGCGGCGAGTCGATGGTCGATGCGGGTATCTTCGACGGGGACTACGTTGTCATCCGCTCCCAGAATGAGGCCCGCAACGGAGAATTTGTCGCCGCCATGATCGACGGCGAGGCGACGGTCAAGGAACTGTCCATCACGGGTGGCCACGTCTGGCTCCTGCCCCACAACGCGGACTACTCCCCCATCCCGGGCGACGAGGCCACCATCCTCGGCAAGGTCGTCACCGTCATTCGTTCACTCTGACGCACCGCATAAGCGAGTGGCGCCACCCTCCGGGTGGCGCCACTCGCTTATGCGAAGGAGGCTCAGAAGCCCAGGTCGCGGGCAACCTGACGCAGGCGCTGGGCCGAGGCAGTCAGGCCATCGCGCTCGTTGAGCGTGAGCGGCGGGTTCAGGACGCGTCCGGCACCGTCGCGGCCGACGATCGTCGGGGCCGCCATGACCACGTCCGAGATGCCCTCCCAGTCCTCGAGCAGCGTCGAGATGGTCAGGACGCGCTGCTCGTCGCGCAGCACCGCACCCGCGATGTTCGCGGCAGACAGGCCGATCGCATAGTTCGTCGCGCCCTTGCCCTCGATGATCTTGTAAGCGGACTGGACGACCTCCTGCGCAATGGAGTTACGCAGAGCCGAGTCGAATACACCGCCGGACAGGGTCGGACCCCACTGCGACAGCGGGACGTTACCGATCTCGGCGCTGGACCACAGGGCGACCTCGGAGTCGCCGTGCTCGCCGGCCACGTAGGCGTGGATGTTCTGGGTGGCCACACCGGTCTCGCGCGAGACAAGGTAGCGCAGACGGGAGGTGTCGAGCACCGTGCCTGAGCCGAAGACCTGGTTGCGGGGCAAGCCCGTGATCTTCAACGCGACGTACGTGACGACGTCGACGGGGTTCGTCACGAACATGAAGCGGGCATCCGGAGCCACGTTCAGCAGGTTCGGCACGATCTTCTTCATGAGGTTGACGGTCGAGCCAGCCAGCTCCAGGCGGGACTGCCCGGGCTGCTGCTTCGCGCCAGCCGTGACGATAATCAGGTCGGCGCCACGAACAATCTCAACGTCATCCGAGCCCTCGATCGAGCCGGCGGGCGTGAACTGGATGCCGTGGGCCATATCGAGGGCCTCGGCCTCCACCTTTGCCTTGTTGATGTCCTGAAGGACGATCGAGCGGGCGTCGCCGCGCATCGCGCAGGCGTACGCGACGGCCGTGCCAACGGCACCGGCGCCGATGATGGCAATCTTAGAGGGACGTCCGGAGGACTTTGACGGGTACAGGGTCTGGGCTTTATTTTCCACGAGTGTCTCCTAGAGTCTGCGGGCATGTACATTCTCTCAGATGAGAGCCTCCCCGCGCCCGTTAACTGTGCGACGTTTTACCCGCTCGAGGAGCGCCCGTCCCTACTGGTCAGGACCTTTCGCGAGGCGCCGCAGGGCACCACGAACAACGTCCGGGTCCGTCGTCGGCCACATGGCGGGCAGGGAACGCATGATGAAGCCGCCGTAGCGCTTGGTCACCACGCGCGGGTCGAGGATCGCCACGACGCCCCGGTCGTCGGTTGAGCGCAGGAGGCGCCCCACGCCCTGGGCCATCATGAGCGCCGCGTGCGTGAGGGAAACCGACACGAAGCCGTTGCCTCCCCTGCGCTCGACGTCCATGGATCGGGCGCGCGACACCGGATCGTCAGGGCGTGGGAACGGGATCTTGTCGATGACGACGAGGCGGCACGCATCCCCCGCAACATCGACGCCCTGCCACAGGGACATCGTGCCCACCAGGCACGAGTCGCGTTCCTCCCGGAATCGTTGGATCAGCTGCGCCAGGGTCTCTTCGCCCTGCAGGTAGACGGTCAGGTCCGTGCGCTCGCGCAGGGCGCGTGCTCCCGCCATCGCCCCGCGTCGCGACGCAAACAGAGCGAGCATCCCGCCGCCCGAGGCCTGCGCCAGTTCCACAAGCTCGTCAAGCAGCTCCTCGGAGGGGCCGTCTCGCCCCGGCAGGGGCAGGTGGGTCGCCACGTAGCGGATACCCTGGCGACCGTGGTCAAAGGGAGATCCGACGTCAATGCCGTGCCAGGGTACGCCGGAGACGGCCATACCTGCCTGTGCGGCCATGAAGTCGAAGTTTCCGCCGAGCGCGAGGGTCGCAGACGTGAGGATCGCGGGTCGCTCACCAATGCCGGTTCCACCGATCGCAGCTGACACGTCAAGAGGCCCGACGGTCAAGCGCGCATTGTCAGATTCATCCTTGGTGATGTAGGCGATCGACTGGTCGGGGTCTCGCCCCCACGCGTCGAGAGCACCGATCAGCTCGTCGATGGCCGCACGAGCCAGGAGCTTGGCGGCGGGTTCTCCCTGCGCCTCGGACACCTCGTGGCTGGCACGACGGGCCGCACCGTCCAGCACGATCATCGCGTCGACGAGAGCACTCGGCCGATACTCGAGGAGCCCCGCCTCCAGGGGTGCCATGGCCGCTCCCAGCCCGGCCCCGGCCTCGTCCAGATCGGTGGAGTCGATCGAGAGATTCGAGCGCAGGGAGCGGGCAACGCGGCTCACGCGGGCGACCGTCAGGTCGGCGGCCGCCTGGGAGCGCACGCGGTCGGCCAGTTCGTGGGCCTCGTCGATGACGACGGCGTCGTACTCGCCGAAAAGCTCGCCCTCGCCGCACGCATTAATGCCGAAGAGCGAGTGATTCGTAACGACGACGTCCGCGTCCGCCGCCTCCAGGCGAGCGGCCTGCGCGAAGCACTCGTCGACGAGTGGGCAGTGCTTGCCCAGGCACTCGGGTTTGGCAACCGACGTGTGATGCCAGGCACGATCCGAGACGCCCGGAACCAGGTCGTCGCGATCCCCCGTCGTGGTCTCGCTGATCCACTCGCGGATGCGCAGGATCTCCTTGCCGAGCTCGCCCGTCGGGCCGACACTCACGTCCCGATCCTCGAACAGGGTGCCCTCGGTGGGGTACCCGCCGTCCAGCTTGTGCAGGCACGCGTAGTTCGACCAGCCCTTGAGCACCGCGACCTTCAGGCGCGCCCCCGCCACAGAGGCGACCGCGTCGACGACCGCCGGCGCATCCTTGACGAGGATCTGGCGCTGGAGCGCGAGCGTCGCCGTCGAGACAACCCCTCGCACACCGTTCGTCGCGCAGTGCGTCAGCAGCGGGACCAGGTAGCCCACAGACTTACCCGTGCCCGTGCCCGCCTGCACGAGGAGGTGCTGGCGGTCCTCCAGGGCCGCAGCGCCTTCGGCGACCATCGAGGCCTGCCCCTCGCGCGGGGACCCGCCCATCTGGGCGACGACCGCGTCGAGGACGCGGCCCGAGGCCTCGACCAGGTCCGTGCTCACTCCCCGCTCACCGCCGCGTCACCCACGGTGCCGCCCACCGCCTCACGGGCGATGACGGCGGCCAGGGCCTCGTCGACGCGCGCGACGATCCGCGTGCCCGTCTCGACGTATTCCTCGCGCTCGACGTCGCCCTCCTCGTGGATCCGGTGCACGAGGGAGCCGACCGAGTACGGCAGGATCGCATCGACGGCCACGCGAGGCCTGGGAAGCATGTCCTCGAGGGCCGCGCGCAGCGCGTCCACGCCCCAGCCCGTGTGGGCGCTGAGCGGCACGGCATCGGGGAAGACCGTACGCAGCAGGGCGATCTGCTCGGGCGAGGCCAGGTCGGCCTTGTTCAGCGCGATCAGCTCGGGGATCTCCGAGGCCCCCTCGATCGTGTCGATCACCGAGCGCACGGCCTGCACCTGGGAGACCGGGTCGGGGTGGGCGGCGTCCACGACGTGCAAAATGACGTCGGCCTGGCCGACCTCCTCCAGGGTCGAGCGGAAGGCCTCGACCAGCTGCGTGGGCAGGTTGCGCACGAAGCCGACTGTGTCGGTGAGCGTGTACTCGCGACCGTCCGCCGCGCGCGCACGGCGCACCGTCGGGTCCAGCGTCGCGAACAGCGCGTCCTGGACCAGGACGCCCGCGTCCGTCAGGCGATTGAGCAGCGTCGACTTACCCGCGTTCGTGTACCCGGCGATGGCCACCGACGGCACTGCCCCTCGGCGGCGCGAATTGCGCTGAGTGCGACGGGCGGGTTCCATGCGCGCGATGTCCGCGCGCAGCTTCGCCATGCGCGTGCGGATGCGGCGACGATCCAGCTCGATCTTGGTCTCACCGGGGCCCCTGGAACCGATACCCGCGCCGCCCGCCACGCGACCACCGGCCTGACGGGACATCGACTCACCCCAGCCGCGCAGACGCGGCAGCAGGTACTCAAGCTGCGCGAGCTCGACCTGGGCCTTGCCCTCACGGGACTTGGCATGCTGGGCGAAAATGTCGAGGATGAGGGCCGTGCGGTCGACGACCTTGGCGTCGACGACGTCCTCCAGCCCACGGCGCTGAGAGGGGGCCAGCTCCTCGTCAACGATGACGGTGTCGGCCTCGACGCTACGCACAATGTCGGCCAGCTCGCGTGCTTTGCCGGACCCCAGGTAAGTTGCGGGGTCGGGCTTCATACGGCGCTGGATGATGCCGTCGAGCACGCGCGAACCGGCGGTCTCCGCGAGCGCGGCCAGCTCACGCAGCGAGTTCTCAGCCTCTTCCTCACTCTGCGTGGTGCGCAGGCCCACGAGCACGACCTTTTCGAGTCGCACCTGGCGGTACTCGACCTCGGAGATGTCCTCACGGTCGGAGGCACCCGTGTCGACGCGGCGCGTGCCCGCGCGGGCCTCGCGCTCGAGAGCACCGGCGTCCTGGGAGGTGTCCTGACCCGTCGTCGATGCGAGCGCCGTTCCCGAGCGCGCGAGAATGCGCGCGACAACGTCGTTGACGCGCTGGTCGCGCTCTTCTTTCGAGGAGTCCGCACCTGTGTGGGTCGTGTCCATAACCATCCTTTTCGTGGGGGCTTCTAGTGTCGCACGCACCGCCCCCATCTGCGCCTGCGCGCGCGGGCGCGATAGGCTTTCTTCCGTGGACGAACAGTATTTCACCGACTCTTCCCCTGCGAGCGCGGAGGAGATTCGCACGATCGAGGTGAGCGCGCGCGGCTTCGACCTGTCGATGCGCGTGTCGTCGCGCGTGTTTTCGGGTTCTAAGCTCGATCTGGGCACGCGTCAGCTCCTGGAGATCGCCCCGGACCTGCCCGAGGGCGGGACCTTCCTGGACCTGGGCTGCGGGTGGGGTCCGATCGCGACGATCATGTCGTTGGAGTCCCCCAGCGCCGCCGTGTGGGCGGTGGACGTGAACTCTCGCGCGGTGGATCTGACGCAGCGCAACGCCCAGTCCAACGGCGCGAGCGGCGTGCGCGCGCTCAAGGCCGAGGAGGCTCTGGCCGCCTCGCAGGAGTCGGATACGCGCTTCGACGTCATCTGGTCCAACCCGCCCGTGCGCATCGGCAAGGACGCGATGCACGAGATGCTCCTGGCGTGGCTGGGCAGGCTGGCCCCCACCGGCGTCGCCTATCTCGTTGTCCAGCGCAACCTGGGCGCGGATTCACTCATCACGTGGCTGAACGGCCAGGGCCTGGGGGCCTCGAAGTACGCGTCCAAGAAGGGCTTCCGCATCATCGAGGTACGCCCCGCCTGACGCGCTCTTCTCAATCGACGAGGCCGGGGCCTCGTCGCGCTGTCCAGCACCTTTTGCGGGGGCGGGCTCAGGGTAGGCGGATCTCGGCGACTCGGGTCGCGGGTCCGGTGAGGAACACCGACGCGTCCGTGATGCGGGGGCTCTCCCCCGCCCAGTCGATGACGCCGTCGAGGCCGACGATGACCCTGCCGCCCGGAATGTCGACGACCCACTGGGTGGGTGCACCGGGGCCGCGTCGCAGGGCTGTGGCGAGGGCCGCCGCGCAGCACCCGGTGCCGCACGCCTGGGTCTCCCCCACGCCTCGTTCGAGCACACGCATCGCGATGTGCCCACGCTCGGCCCCGGGCTCGGTCAGGTCGACGACCAGCTCGAGGTTGGTCCCCGCCTGGGGCGCCGGATCGTAGGAGGGACGCTGTGCCGGCGGGATCTGGGAGACGTCAACGGTCGGCAGGAACACGCCGCGCAAGCTCTCCTCGTCGGCCAGCTCAACCACCGTGTGCGGGTTGGGCATATCCACCCAGATACCGCCCAAGACCGCGTCGACGCCCGGGACACGCACCTCGATCGTCTCGCGGGCGGGAGAGGCCGCCGGCCCCATGTCGACGCGGTAGCTCGCCCCCTGCCCCTCGTCCTCGGATTCGGGGGTGACGCGCTTGATGCCGCCGCGCGTGGCCACATCCAGAGTCTGCCCGACCGGCAGATCCACGAGCCCCTCGCGGCGCAGGTGATCGACGAAGACGCGCACGCCGTTGCCGCACATCTCAGCCTTCGAGCCGTCAGCGTTGCGGTAGTCCATGAACCACAGGCCGTCGCGCTCAACTGCCCGGATGAAGCCATCAGCACCGATGCCGAAGGCCGGTGAGCACAGCGTCGCGACCTCGACCTCGCTGGGGTCGTAGTCGTCGTATTGGTCCGTGGCGACGACGAAAGAATTACCGGCACCGTGGGCCTTGACAACGCGGGCGTGGGCGGGCAGCTGCGTGTTCATCATGGCTCCACCGTAGCCCCCGGCTCCCGGGCGCGCAGCCCCCGCCCGTGTTACGAGCGTCCCAGGGCGGCCTCGGCCTCGCGCTGCGTCAACTCGACGACGTGGCGCACCACGGCCTCGTTCGAGTCGAAGTCCTCCACGTCCAGCCAGTGCACGCGCGGATCCGGGCGCAGCCACTTCACCTGGCGGCGCGCCAGCTGACGCGTGGCCAGCGCGATCGATTCCACGGCCTCGGCCTCACTCATCTGTCCGTCGATGACCGCGAGCGCCTGGGCGTATCCCGTCGCGCGGGACGCGGTCTTCGCCTCGCGCAGGCCCACGTCGATGAGGGCGCGCACCTCCTCGATGAGTCCGCCGTCCATCATGGCGCGTGTGCGCACCGCGATGCGCTCGTCGAGCTCCTCCATCGGGCGGCGTAGCGCCACCATGAGCGAGGGTGCCACGAACTCGTGGCGGGGCATGGACGCCGAATAGGGGCGCCCGGTCAGCTCGATGACCTCGAGGGCGCGAACAATCCGGCGGGCGTTATGCGGGTCGATGCGCTGCGCCGACACCGGGTCCAGCTGGGTCAGGCGATCGTGCAGGCCGCGCGAACCGAGCGGCCCGTCGGCTTCCTCTTCGAGGCGGGCGCGCACGGCCGGGTCCGTGCCCGGGAACTCGATGACGTCCAGGAGGGCGCGCTGGTACAGGCCGGAGCCTCCCGCGACCACCGCGACGCCTTCGCGCTCGTGGATGCCCGCCACGTCAGAGCGCGCATGCTTCTGGTAGGCGGCCACCGAGGCCTCGTCGCGCACCTCCAACACGTCAATCTGGTGATGGGCGATCCCACGGCGCTCCTCCACCGGAGTCTTAGCCGTCCCCACGTCCATGCCGCGGTAGAGCTGCAGGGCGTCCGCGGAGACGATCTCGCCCGCGCCGCTCGCACCCAGCGCGCCCGGAAGCGCGCAGGCCAGCTCCAGGGCCAGATCCGACTTGCCCGAGGCCGTGGGCCCCACAACCGCGCACACGACGTCCGACGCGCGCCTCACCGATGTCTCCATGGCCACCAGTGTACGGGTGCCTCCCGCAGATACCACCCAACAACGGCTAGGCTTAAGACCATGAGCACAACTGATACTCTCCCGGTCACCCTCGACCGGATCACCCAAGCGGTCGAGGCCGTAGGGCTCATCCCCTTCGTGTCCAACACCGGCCAGGTCGCGGCCATCCTACCGAACCGCACCGTCCGCATCGCCGTGCCCGAGGGCCACCCCGCCCAGGGCGTCGCCGACTACCCGCGTTTCTTCGACCCCTCGCACGCCGACGCCATCGCTTCTGCGGTGCGACGCCTGAACGCCTCGACCTACCTGCCGAAGATCACCTCCGGCACGACCGAGACCGGCGCGATCGCCCTGCACCTGCAGCACACCTTCAACTGGGTCGTGGGAGCCACGGACGCGCAGGTTCACGCCGAGGTCTCCCAGTTCATCATGGCCTCCGTTGCCATGATGAATCAGCTCGACATCATGTTCCCCGACCAGTGGACCAAGGAGGGCTCCAATGCCTGAATGGAAGAGCTTCACCTTCGGTGAGGACGGCGAGGCCGTTCCCGAGGCCATGCCCGCCCCCGCCGCTCCCTCCCCCGCGATGGAGGCCGACGAGTACGCCGCCAAGTGGGGCACCGAGGTGTCCGAGCTGACGATCGAGCGCATCGAAAAGGTGCTCGAGGGCGACGGCCTGCCGCACGGTTCGAATGAGTTCATCGCCGTCACCCAGCTGGAGGACGTGCGTTTCCAGATTCACCGCGAGCCCGCGGATGCCCCCTGGGCGCAGATTGAGACGCGCATTGCTGTGCCCGGTGAGGGGCACACAGAGGTCTCCCTGCAGGAGAAGGCGAACCAGTGGAACAACGCCCACCTGCAGCCGACCGTCTTTCCGATCGAAGATGGCGACGGCTGGGCCCTGATGGCCGCGTCGCGTTTCTTTGTCGGCGAGGGCCTGTCGGATCGCCAAATCCACGCGATGCTGCGCCGCGGCCTGATCATTGGCCTGTCGGCCGCTCAGGAAGTCCCCGCGCTCTTCGCGCAGGGCTCCGAGGAGTAACTTCTTCACCCCGACACATATGAGTAGTGCCCCGTTCCTCCGCGTGGAGGAGCGGGGCACTCTCGGTGGAGTGTGCGCCGACTACATGCGAAGGCGCGGCGCGTACCGCGTACGCGGGGAGGCCACGGGTCGCATAGGGGGGCTCGAATCGACCCGCACTACCGAGAGTGCTCCCGCATGTCGATCGCCTCATCATCGTGACGATCGCCACGACACAAAAGTAACGCAGGAGTCGCGGGTCACATGTGCGTTTCGTTGAGACATTTTCTCGTTTGTCACACTGGCAAACGATCAGACGTGCAGCGCTCATCGCGCGCGACTCCTCGGCATAGGTGAGCCTCCCCGAGCGCATGGCCCGGGCAGGCTCACATCAGTGCAGGTCAGGGGCGACTCGGGGCGCCCACGCGCAGCGTGGGGATACCCAGCGACACCGTATTGTCGGGTTCGTCCGAGGCCTGACGGGCCTCCCAGGCGTCACCGGCGCGCGTGCGGCGCACCTCGAACAGGCCGCCCTGCGCGCCCGAGTCTGCGATCAGGTGGTGCGGTGCCCCGTACGTGACGGTCGCGCGGATCATGTCGCCCGGGCGCGGGCGGTCGGCCTCCGCCAGGCCCTCGGGCAGGGCGACGTGCACGAGGCGGTTATCGCGAGCGCGTCCCGAAATACGGTGCGTGGCACCGTCCTTACGTCCATCCCCCTCGGAGACGAGAACCTCAACCTCGGTGCCAGCCAGCGCAGCGTTGTCCTCGGCGCAGATGCGCTCCTGAAGCTTGATGAGGCGCTGGTAGCGCTCGAGCGCCACGTCATCGGGCACCTGATCCTCGCGGTCCGCGGCGGGCGTACCCGGGCGCGGCGAGTACAGGAACGTGAAGGCGGAGGAGAAACGAGCCTGCTCGACGACGTCGAGGGTCGCCTGGAAGTCTTCTTCGGTCTCTCCCGGGAAGCCGACGATGATGTCCGTCGTAATCGCAGCCTCCGGGATGGCCGCGCGGACGCGATCCAGGATGCCCATGAAACGCTCGCGGCGGTAGGAGCGGCGCATCTGACGCAGGATCGCGTCGGAACCCGACTGGAGGGGCATGTGCAGGCTCGGCATCACCGTGGGCGTCTCCGCCATCGCCGCAATCACGTCATCCGTGAAGGCTGCAGGGTGCGGCGAGGTGAAGCGCACGCGCTCGATCCCCTCGACGCGGCCCACGGCGCGCAGCAGGTCGGCGAACGCGCCGCGCTCACCGAATCCAACACCGTAGGAGTTGACGTTCTGGCCCAGCAGGGTCACCTCGATGGCGCCCTGCGAGGCGACGGCCTCGACCTCGGCGAGAATGTCGCCGGGGCGGCGGTCGCGTTCCTTGCCGCGCAGGTGCGGGACGATGCAGAACGTGCAGGTATTGTTGCAGCCCACAGAGATCGACACCCATGCGGCGTACGCACTCTCACGATGGGTGGGCAGGGTCGACGGAAAGACCTTGAGGGATTCCTCGATCTCGACGGCGGCCGCACGATTATGCTCGGCGCGGCGCAGGAGCGCCGGGAGCACGTCAATGTTGTGCGTTCCGAAGACAGCGTCCACCCACGGGGCTTTCTCGACGATGCCGTCGCGCATCTGCTGGGCGAGACATCCGCCGACCGCGATCTGCATGCCGGGACGCACACGCTTGACGGAAGCCAGCTGGCCAAGGTTGCCAAAGAGGCGGGTCGCTGCGTTTTCGCGGACGGAGCAGGTGTTGATGACGATGACGTCGGCACCCATGTCGCCGGCGTCAGTCGCGCGGGCGGCAGCCTCGGGGACCTTCTCAACGGGGACGAGGCCGGCCTGCTCCAGCAGACCCGCCATGCGTTCGGAGTCGTGTTCATTCATCTGGCAGCCGAGCGTACGCACCGCGTAGGTGCGGGGCAGCGCGGTGCCGTCCTGCGTCATCGTATTCATCGCAGTGAAGTCTAGTCGCCCGCCTGCTCACCGGCGAAGTCGAGCACGTCACGCACAAGGGCGATAGCCGCGTCGATCGCGCCGCGACGTACAGCCGCGCGGTCACCCTCCAGGTGCACGAGCCGATGCGCTTCCCCCGCCGGATGAACGCAGGCGATGTGGACGGTACCCGCGGGGAAACCATCAGCGGGACCCGGGCCAGCGACCCCGGTCGTCGATACGCCGATGTCGGCGCGGAACAGCTTTCGTGCACCTCGGGCCATCTGGCGAGCGACCTGCTCGTCCACGGGCCCGGTGAGCGCCAGCTGCCTCTCGGAGACGCCGAGCACCGAGGCTTTGGTGTCGACCGCGTAGGTGCACACGCCCCCGCGCACGACGTGAGAGGCACCGGGCACGTCCACGAGGCGCGCAACGAGTCCGCCTCCCGTCAGCGATTCCGCCGTCGCGACCGTCAGGCCCCGCTGGGTCAGATCCGCTATCAGGTCAGCCAGCGCCTCGTCGTGCATTGCGGTCACAGTCCCCATTGCCAGGCCTCCTCGGCTCCGCCGTCCTCATCGCCCCACGAATCGAGGGCGTCGCGCACGGCGGCAGCCGCGACGGACGGTGAATACCCCTTGCGCGCGAGCATGGAACTCAGTCTACGGTAGGCGGTCTCGCGCGGGATGCCCGCGAGAGACCGCCGTTTGCGAGCTACCAGCTGGGCCGCGCGCTCCGCCTCGTCGTCCCGATCGATCTGAGACAGGGCGCGCTCGATCGTCGAGGTGTCCAGCCCCTTGCGCACGAGGACCTCGCGCAGCGCACGACCGGACGCTCCCGTCCCCGAAAAACGCAAGCGGACGAGCGCGTCCGCATACGCCTGATCGTCGACGAGACCAACTGCTTCAAGACGGTCGACAACCTCGACCGCGATCTCGGCGCTAAAGCCGCGCCCTTCAACCGCACTGGTCAGCTCCGCGCGAGAACATGCGCGCGCGTCGAGCTTGCGCAGGGCGACCTCGCGCGCGGCCTCGATCGCCGCCGTGCCCGTCAGGGCCGCATTGCGTTCGCGGGCACGCGCGAGCCTCTCACCCGGGGAGGAACGCCTGCGGCGCTCCTCCCCCAGCTCGGGGTGATCTTCGGGATCCAGGTAGCGGACCACGACTCAGAAGCCCGCGTCCTCATCGGGGTCGATGTCGGGCACGTCCTGGGACGCCTGGTCCGGATCCGGGGCCTCGCCAATACCCAGCGAGACGAGAATCTTCTGTTCGATCTCGTTGGCCAGCTCGGGGTTGTCCACGAGGAACTGGCGCACATTTTCCTTGCCCTGGCCCAGTTGGTCGTCCCCGTAGGTGAACCAGGAGCCCGACTTGCGCACGATGCCGGCCTCGACGCCCATGTCGATGATCGAGCCCTCGCGCGAGATGCCCTTGCCGTAGACAATGTCGAACTCGGCCTGCTTGAAGGGCGGGGCCATCTTGTTCTTGACGACCTTGGCGCGCGTGCGGTTGCCGACGGGGGCGCCGGCCTCCTTGAGGGTCTCGATGCGGCGCACGTCGATGCGCACCGACGCGTAGAACTTCAGGGCCTTACCGCCCGTCGTGGTCTCCGGGGAGCCGAAGAAGACGCCAATCTTTTCACGCAGCTGGTTGATGAAGATCGCGGTGGTGCCGGTGGCGGACAGGGCACCCGTGATCTTACGCAGGGCCTGGCTCATGAGGCGGGCCTGCAGGCCGACGTGGGAGTCGCCCATCTCGCCTTCGATTTCCGCTTTGGGGACGAGCGCCGCGACGGAGTCGATGACGATGATGTCGATGCCGCCCGAGCGGATCAGCATGTCGGCGATCTCGAGGGCCTGCTCACCAGTGTCAGGCTGGGAGACCAGGAGGGAGTCCGTGTCGACGCCCAGGGCGCGGGCGTAGACGGGGTCAAGGGCGTGCTCTGCGTCGATGAAGGCCGCATTGCCGCCGGCCTTCTGGGCGTTGGCGACGGCGTGCAGGGCAACCGTGGTCTTACCGGAGGACTCAGGGCCGTAGACCTCGATGACTCGGCCGCGCGGGAGGCCACCAATGCCGAGGGCGACGTCGAGGGCAAGGGAACCCGTGGGGATCACCTGAACGGGCGGGCGGTTGTCGTCGCCCAGGCGCATGACGGAGCCCTTGCCGAACTGCTTATCAATCTGCGACAGGGCGACTTCGAGAGCCTTATTGCGATCGTTGGTCGCGGGCTTTGCAGCGGGTGCTTTACGGGCTGCCATGGTGATCCTTTCGTCTGCGGCCTCTCCGGCCTGCGGGTGTCCTGGCCTGGAATGTCGCCCCTCTCCGAGGCGACATGACGAGTATGCGACCGGCCATCGTCATCTGCGTCCCGCGCACGTCACCCCTGTGGATGACACGCGTCGGAGCGTCGTCGCCCACAAGCTTAAATGGAACACATGTTCGACCGCTGATCGACACGCCGCCCACCAATCAGACGGACATCGATCACACCGACAACCCGAGGAGGTCAGCGCCCCCGCTCACGCGGATCCACGCGATGAATCCAGCGCGCATCCTCGCGCCCGGTTTCCTCGCACAGGCTCGCCCAGACCTCGTCCGGATTCACGCCGGCAGACAGCGCATCGCGCGCGGTCGCCCCCAGCGACGCGAGATAGAGATCGGAGACATACGAGCGGCCGAGGGCCGACCCAAAGGTCGCCTCGACCGCCTCGTAAAACTCAGAGTGCTTCACGCGTCAGGAAATCAGCGTGACGGGCACGATGTCATCGGGCACCGCGTCGGGAACGACTGCCCCATCGATGATCGCCATGCGCTCAGAGACCTCGCGCAGCACGAACCACAGCGGCACGCGCAGAGCCGAGGTGATCGCCTCGAGCAGCTCCGACGACGCCTCCTTCTGGCCGCGCTCAACCTCAGACAGGTAGCCGAGGGAGACCTGTGCCTCCGACGAGACCTCGCGCAGGGTTCGACCCTGGCGCTGGCGGATGCCGCGCAGGACATCGCCCAGTTCGCTGCGCAGCAGCGGGGTTTCGCTCAGTGTCTTTTCCATAGTGTTACTGTATCCGTTCTGTTTCGAGGGACGCATTATTAGTTCGCGCATCGAAACGCTGTGACGTTCCGCTTTCATTCCTCGCGTTGCATTCATACCCGTACAACGCGAGCCGTTTCGCGCGTATTCCACCGACGAGTCGATTACTCTATGGATTGCGTCACCCACGCTCAACTCTGGACGTGCTGCCCGGCGAGACCAGGCTTCGGAGACTCTGTCGTGGCTTCCTGAGGAGCATCGTCGTCGAGAGAGGCCACCACTGCCTCGTCAGCACCCGCCCCGCGCATGAGGCGCACGCCCTCGACAACGTACATGAGGCCCGAGTAGAGCGTCAGCGCGAGTGCAACGCCCGCGAAAATCTGGCCGAGGCGAATGAGAAGGACCACCCATCCCTCGTTGGCCTCGCTCATCGCCGTGAAGTGCGCCCACGGGATCAACAGGGTACCCAGCGCCACCATCTGCATGAAGGTCTTCTGCTTGCCCGCCTGGTTAGCGGACACGACGACGCCGCGGCGCAGGAAGAAGGCGCGCATCGCGGTGATGCCCAGCTCGCGCACGGCGATGAGAATCGTCAGCCACCAGGGCAGAAAGCCCTGGTAGGACAGCAGACCGAAGCCACACAGTGTCAGGGCTTTGTCGGCGATAGGGTCGGCGATGCGGCCAAAGTCGGTGATCTGCCCCCACGAGCGCGCGAGCTTCCCATCGAAGCGGTCCGTGATCGCAGCAAGAGCGAAGACGACGAATGCCGCCCACAGCGCGCCCCACGACTGCTGAAGGCCGAGAACAATGAAGGCCGGAACGAGAACCAGGCGCAAAACGGTCAGCGCGTTAGGTAGGTTCACCACGGAAACCTTGCTGTCGCGCTGCACGCGCGACACGTTCTCGCTCATGGCCGTTTCCTTCCCGCTCAGCGGCCCGTGAGCTGCCAAGCGTCCTCGTTGTCCTCGGGCTCCTCGTCGACCCAGTCGGGCGAGGACCCACCAAAGTTATGACCAGAGTACGGGTCAACCCCACTGCCGCGCGAATCGCCGGCACCAGCCGTGCCCATTTCGTAACCGGATGCGGGTGCGACGTGGGCCGAGGACGAGGCCGACTCCTCCCCCACGACGCCTGCGACGGCACCGATGGCCGGGCTGGGCGCCCCCTCGGAAGGCGCCGGAGCGGGCGCGGGGGCGGGCGTCGGCTCGGGCTCGGCGATGCTGGCGGACTCTCCGCGCAGCATGGCGAGAACCTCGGGCAGCTGTTCGGGGGTGACGAGCACCTGACGAGCCTTGGACCCTTCGGAGGGGCCGACGATTTCGCGCGACTCAAGGAGGTCCATGAGGCGGCCGGCGCGGGCGAAGCCGACGCGCAGCTTGCGCTGGAGCATCGAGGTGGAGCCGAGCTGGGTGGACACGACGAGCTCGGCGGCCTGCAGCAGGTCTTCGAGATCGTCTCCGATATCCTCGGCGACCTTGGTTTCCTTCTTTTCCGGCACGACGTCGTCGCGGTAGTGCGTCTCCATCTGGCTCTTGACGTGGGAGACGATCTGGTGGATCTCGGATTCGGAGACCCAGGCACCCTGGACACGCATGGGCTTGGAGGCACCCGCGGGCAGGTAGAGGGCGTCGCCCTGGCCGATGAGCTTTTCGGCGCCGGGCTGGTCGAGGATCGTGCGCGAGTCGGTGAGCGAGGAGGTCGCGAACGCGAGGCGCGAGGGGATGTTGGCCTTGATGAGGCCGGTGACGACGTCGACGGAGGGGCGCTGCGTGGCCAGGACCAGGTGGATGCCGGCGGCGCGCGCGAGCTGCGTGATGCGCTGAATCGACGCCTCGACGTCGCGCGGGGCGACCATCATGAGGTCGGCGAGCTCGTCGACGACCACGAGCAGGTACGGGTAGGGGTGCAGCGTGCGCTCCAGCCCGGGCTTGGCCTGAACCTGTCCGGCGGCCACCGCCTTGTTGAAGTCGTCGATGTGCTTGAAGCCGTAGTCCGACAGGTCGTCGTAGCGCGCGTCCATCTCCTTGACGACCCATTCGAGGGCCTCGGCGGCCTTCTTGGCGTCGGTGATGATGGGCGAGATGAGGTGCGGGATGCCCTCGTAGATGGTGAGTTCCACGCGCTTGGGGTCGACGAGGATCATGCGCACCTGCTGGGGCGTCGCGCGCATCATGATCGACGTGATCATGGAGTTGACGAAGGAGGACTTACCGGAACCGGTCTGGCCGGCCACCAGCATGTGCGGCGTCTTGGCCAGGTTGGTGACGACGTAGCCGCCTTCAACGTCCTTGCCGACGCCGACGACGAGCGGGTGCTGGTTGCGGCGGGCGGCAGCCGAGCGCAGGACGTCGCCGAGGGCCACGTTTTCGCGGTCGGCGTTGGGGATCTCGATACCGATGGCGCTCTTGCCGGGGATCGGCGCGAGGATACGCACGTCGGCGGAGGCCACGGCGTAGGCGATGTTCTTCGACAGGTTGGTGAGCTTGTCGACCTTCACGCCGGCGCCGAGCACGACCTCGTAGCGCGTGACTGTCGGGCCTCGGGAGAAGCCGGTGACGCGTGCGTCGACGTTAAAGTCCGCAAAGACCTGTCCCAGGGCCGCAACGACCTGGTCGTTGACGGCCGAACGGGTCATGTGGGGCGGGCCGGAGACCAAGAGGTCCTCCGACGGCAGCGTGTAGCTGATCGAGTCGTCGAGGTTGGGTTGGAAGGCCCCCTCGGGCTCGTCGGTGATCGGCGGGGGCGCCGGCTCGGCCTCGGGCTCAGGTTCGGGCTCGGGTACGTGTGCGGGCACCTGCACGGGGGCCACGGCGGGACGCATCTGGGTGAGCATCTCGGTGGGTGCGTCGGGCGTCGTGGCACGAGGCCGGGGCGCGGGAGCCGGGGCCGGCGCGGGGGCCGCGATGGCACCGGATTCCAGGAGACGGGTCTCCCCCACGGATTCCGTGTCGGTCGCCTTGCGGAAGGACTCGTCCCCGTCGTATTCGTCGAGGAAGGCGTCGTCTCCCGCCGCGAGGTCCTTGCGCGCGCGGCGGCGTGCTTCCTTCGCGGGATCACCGCCGGCCTGATCGGCGGTATCGGCGTCGCCCTCGGGGCGCTCACCGCTCAGGTGGGCAGCGAGGTCGCGCAGGCGCGCAGGAACGTCGGCGACGGCGGTCCGAGTGGCGAGCAGGATCGAGTAGGCCAGGAGCAGGATCATGAGGGCACCCGCACCCCAGCCGGACAGCAGCAGGACGAGGGGGCGCGCGACGAACCAGCCGAGCAGGCCACCCGCCGCCTCGATGCCGGGGTCGGTGCCCATCGCAGGGTTTCCGCGCGAGATGTGGACCAGGCCGGTGAGCGCAGCGGTGATGCCGATGCCGCCTGCCACATGATGGGGCAGCGCGGATCGTCCGGACCGCGCGGAGACGAGCTCGACGGCCAGGGCGATCAGGACGAGGGGCAGGACGACCGAGAAGATGCCGAACAGGCCGGCGGAGGCGTGGTGGATCGCGTCCCCGGCCTCGCCGGAGATCTGGAACCACTCGCGCAGCGCGATCACGATGGCTGCGGCGACAGCGACGAACGCAGCAGCATCACGCTTGACCTGCAAATCGGTCGCTTTCCACGCGCGCACGGCACCGACACCGGCGCGGCCGAGCGCAGAAAAGAAGCGCGCCAAGAAGCCTGGCTGCGTCGCTTCGGGCTGGGGCGCTTGGGCGGATTTGTTCGAGCCTCCCCTGGCGCGCGGGCGCGCGGGAGCCTTACCGGAGGACGAGCGTGGAGACGATTGTGCCATGATCCTTCCACCATATCGCCCGCCACGGCCCCACTCTGCCAGGCGCGCCGCGCGAGATCAGCGCAGGATGTTCGTAACAACCCCGGTTTCGAGCACGTTTTCAACCTGCTCGCGCGTGGGGACGGGCAGGGCCGACTCGTGGGAGATGGCCAGCGCGGCACCCGCGTTCGCCATCAGGCATGTGGTCTCCAGGTCGTAGCCCATGGCCAGGCCCGCACACATCTCTCCGATGTGGGTATCGCCCACGCCCGCGGTGTCCGCGATGCGCGACTGGAACGCGGGAATCGAGATGACGGGAGCATCCGCGGCCTTCTGCAGCTCGCATCCCCGCTCCCCCACGCGACGAACCGTGGCGGCGTCGGGGTGCATGTAGGTGCGGATCGTGGAGCCGTGGCGGTTGGCGTCGAGAATGCCGGCGAGAGTTGCGGCCTCCCAGCTGTTCATCGTCACGACGTCGGCACGGGGGAAGATCATCTCCCACGCCTCAACGGGAACCTGGGCGACCGCGGGTGACACCGAGACGACGAGAGTCACGAAGGACGGCAGCGACGCGGCCCATTCGCTCAGCTCGGAAGCAGCGTGCGCGCTTGTCATATCCGATGCGGCCACGTGCACGACGTCACCCTCGCGCAGCTCGATACGGTCGAGAGCCGCACGCGAAGGCTCGGATTCGACGCCGGCGGTCACGACCGAGCGCATCGAGCCATCCTCGACGATCAGCTGGATGACCACGCCAATGTCACCGACCAGCTCGGGGGTCAGGACATCGACGCCGGCCTCGACCAGCTGCTGACGAACCGCGAAGGAGTTTGGCCCCGTACCCAGCGGTGACGCGGCTGCCGTCGGCACGCCCATGGCCGCAGCGGCACACAGGGTCGTGAAGCCGCCGCCCGGGCGCGAGCTGGCTGCATCCGCGTGAACGGATCCGCCGCGCTCCGGCACGTACGCGATATGCATCGGCAACACAAGAGCGACAGAATGCGTCGAAATGAAACGACCCGACACGTAGATTCCTTCCTTCAAGCGCGCGCTACCGCCCAGCGCGCCAGGGCCTCGTCAATGAAGAGTGCCAGACTACTGTTCGGTCACGACCGGAACGATCATAGGACGACGATGCAAGCGTCGCGCAACCCAGCGTCCGATCACGCGGCGCATCGCCTGCTGCAGGACGTAGGGGTCCTGGCCGCCAGGCGCCGCTGCATCCTTGAGCGCCTGCGTGACGTCGGGAAGGATCTCCTCGAACACCGAATCGTCCTCGGCCATGCCGATCGCGCGAATCTCGGGACCGGCCAGGACCATGCCCGAGTCGTGCTCGACGACCGCGAAAATCGAGATGAAGCCCTCCGCTCCAAGGGTACGACGGGTCTCCAGCTCGTCCTCGGAGATCTCTCCGATCGAGCGACCGTCCACGTACACGTACTCGCACGGGACAACGCCCGAGACACGCGCGACGCCATCCTTGAGATCGACCGTCACGCCGTCCTCGGCCAGGACCACGTTCTGCGGGTCGATGCCCGTCTTGACGGCCAGCTGACCGTTGCCCACCAGGTGACGGACCTCGCCGTGGATGGGCATGACGTTCTTGGGCTGGACGATGTTGTAGCAGTAGATGAGCTCGCCGGCGCTCGCGTGACCGGACACGTGCACCTTCGCGTTCTCCTTCGACACGACGCGCGCTCCCAGGCGGGTCAGGTCGTTGATGACGCGGTACACGGAGTTCTCGTTGCCCGGGATCAGCGAGGAGGCCAGCACGACCATGTCGCCCGGCTCAATCGTCACGGTGCGGTGCGATCCCACCGACATGCGCGACAGGGCGGCCATCGGCTCGCCCTGCGAACCGGTCGCCATGTAGACACGCTGGGAGGGCGGCAGCTCGCCGATGCCCTTGAGGTCCACGATGATGCCCTCGGGGATCGACAGGTAGCCCTTCTCCTCCGCGATGCGCATGTTGCGCTCCATGGAGCGGCCCACGAAGGCCACGCGACGCCCATGGTGGGCGGCGGCGTTGATGACCTGCTGGACGCGGTGCACGTGGGAGGCGAAGGATGCGACGATGATCTGGCCGGTGGCCTCGCCGAACACCTGGTCGAGGACCGGGCCGATCTCACGCTCGGGGGTAATGAATCCGGGCACCAGGGCGTTCGTAGAGTCCACCATGAACAGGTCGACGCCCTCCTCGCCCATGCGTGCGAAGGCGCGCAGGTCGGTGAGGCGGCGATCCAGCGGCAGCTGGTCCATCTTGAAGTCACCCGTGATGAGGACGTTGCCCGCATCGGTGCGCACGAAGACCGCGAGCGCGTCGGGGATCGAGTGGGTGACGGAGACAAATTCGAGGTCGAAGGGACCGACGGTAAGACGGTCGCCCTCGGCGACGACGTTGAGGCTCGGCTCCGGCAGGCGGTGTTCGCGCAGCTTGGGGGCAACGAAGGCCAGCGTCAGGTCGGATCCGTAGAGCGGAATATCGCCTCGCAGCTTGAGGAGGTAGGGCACGGCACCGATGTGGTCCTCGTGGCCGTGGGTGAGGACGAGGCCGACGACGTCGTCCATGCGTTCTTCGATCCAGGAGAAATCCGGCAGGATCAGGTCGACGCCGGGCTGGGTCTCCTCGGGGAAGAGGACGCCACAATCCACGACCAGGAGCTTGCCCCGGTACTCGAGGACGTTCATGTTGCGGCCGACCTCGCCGAGACCTCCCAGCGGGATCACTCGCAGTGCGCCATCTTCCAGGGGCGCGGGTTCGCTGAGGTTCTCGTACAAAGACTTCATGATGCCAGTCTGCCACGTTGGCACCGCTTTGCCCGCATCGGGAGACATGTTGGGCAGGTCGGCCCTCTCACATTTGACGCGTTCGGAGGCCGGCGAGCTAGTCGCTGGCGCGCAGATGGCCGTCCTCCATGACGTAGCTGCGATCCGCGAAACGCTGCGCCTCGGCCTCGTGCGAGACGACGAGGACGGCTGCTGCCCGATCGGCGGCGTCGCGCAGGAGGGTGAGGACGGCGGTCGCGTTCGCGCTATCGAGGCCGGCGGTCGGCTCGTCTGCGATGACGATGGCCGGGTCCATGAGGAGGGCGCGCGCGATCGCCATGCGCCGCAGTTCGCCGCCCGACAGCTCGGTGGGCGCAGCATCGGCGAGGTCGTCCAAGCCCACGGCAGCCAGCAGCTCGCGGGCACGCTCGGCGGGCACCTCGTCCCTGCTATAGAGGATTGAGGGAAGCAGGACGTTGTCGAGGACCGTCAGGGCTCGCAGGGCCGCATGTCCCTGGGGGACGAGGCCGATGCGCTCATTGCGCAGGCGCGAGAGCTCCTCGTCGCGCAGCGAGTACAGGTCCGTGCCGTCCAGCCGTACGTGTCCTGCCGTCGGCGTGAGGATGCCGGCGAGCATGTTCGCCAGTGTGCTCTTTCCGCTGCCGGAGTGTCCGGAGACGACGGTGAGTTGGCGTTCCTCCAGGCCGATATCCAGCGGGTGGACGGCCGTGAAGAGGCGCTTGCCCCCGCGGGCTCGGGCGAATTCTTTCGTGAGTCCCGTTGCCTCGATAATCATGTCATTCCCCTTCCTTGAGGGCCAGGCTGGCGTCCATTGTCGTCACGTAGCGCAGCGCTATCCACGAGGAGACGAGGGCAACGAGGCCCACCGACGCGAGCGCTGCCAGCGCGAGCAGTGCCAGAGTGGGCAGCGACGGGACGAGGAATCCCCCTCCCAGGCTCTGACGAACGAGGCCGGAGAAGGACACGAGGAGGACACCGGAGACGATGATTCCACCAACGCCGCCGAGCGCGTTGACCGCGAGCGCCTCGCGGATGATGATGCGCGAGATCAGCCGACGGTGCGCACCGGCGGCGATGAGGGTGGCGAACTCTCTCCTGCGCTCGACGATCATCAGGACGAACATGAGGGTGATCATGAGCAGGCCGGCTCCCCACGCGACGGCGATGAGTGTGGTGACCGTGCGCGACGTCGTCTCCAGGGACTGGGCGATGCCGCTGACGAGCTTCGTCGAGGTGGCGACCGAGACACCGGGCACCTGCTGGCGGATCTGGGCGGCCACGGCCTCGGCGTCGTATCCGGGGGCCACCTTGACCATGACCGAGGAGATGATGCGGTCGGTTTCGAGCGTCGAGTACTTGTTGAGTCCCTTACGCAGAGAGGAGTCAATGACCTTCTTCGCGGTCTCGAAGTTCATGTAGACGGCGTTATCGAGGGTCGATCCGGTCGGGTCGAATTGGCCGACGACCCGCAAGGTATTGTCGAAGAGCTGGAAGTTATCGGGGTCGTTGGCGAGCACGTTGGCGCCGACGATCACCTCGTTCTCCCCCAGCTGCGTCTGCCCGACGGAGTCGTTCATCCACGGCTGGATCGTGAAGTCGGTGGCCGGATCGTAGGCGATCACCTGGTAGCGCCCCGAGCAGCAGCTCGCCCTCGCCGAGGCCAGGAAGAGCTGGGGGGAGGCGGCTTCGACACCGTCGACGGCGGCGACGGCCTCGCGCGTGGACGCGTCCATGTAGAAGTAGGACGGTTCGGCGTTGACGAGGAAGGTCTGCGCGTCGAAGTCGGTGTCGGCCTCGTCGGGCGTCACCATGATGTCCGCCCCGAGGCGCGACTGGGTCGTGCGCAGGCCGTGTTCAATGCCTTGGACGACCAGAGTTCCGCCGAAGATCGTCATCGTCATGAGCATGGAGAAGAAGACCAGGGTCCCCGTCCGCACGGGGTAGCCGCGCAGGTTCATCCACGGAAGTCGCGACAGCGACAGCATTGCGTCATTCCTCCTTGACCGTTGTCCCTACACCAGGACAGATTTGTTCCCCGCGGCCCCGCGGCTGACCCGAGCGAGCGCGAGATGAGTTCCGGTGACGCCGACGCAGGTGACGGCGACGAGCGAGAGGCCTGCGAGGGGCAGCGACGTCGCGGGAGCGGCGAGGACCTCGACGAGGCTCCCGTCCCCCACGAATGGCACGGTAACAGCTGCGAGGCACACTCCCGCGAGCGCTCCAGCCGCGTGAAGTAAAGCCGATTCGCTCAGCATGACACGACTCATGATGGATCGCGATGCCCCGATCGAGCGCCACACGGCCAGCTCCTGCATCCGTTCATTCATAAGGCTCACCTGCACGATGATGAGAGCACCGAGCAACACGAGCCAGGTCGCTCCCAGGACACCGATCGCGACCCCTCGGTGCGCGCGGATGCCCGATGCGGTGCCGACGAGCGACTCGGCGGCGCGCACCGCGCTGACCTTGCGCACGTAGAGGTTGATCCAATTGGTCACGCTCTCGATGGCATCGCTGTCCGAGGCACGCACGAGCGCCGCAGAATATTGGGTACTCGGGTCGAGGGAAGCGTCAATGTCCTCCCCCGCCGCGCGCGCGTCCGCCACCATGTCCGTCAGGGTGTCCATGGAAACGAAGACGGCGTCGTCGAGCTCCGAGCCGGTGGCAAGGAGGTGAGCGCCAATCGGGCGCTCGTGCCCGAAGACGGAGAGGGTCTGCCCGTCCGCGCCGGGCACGGCGGCGCCGACGGCGACGCTTCCGCGGGGCAGTGACGTTCCCTCCCCTTCACGCATCCAGGGCCGCAGCACGAAGTCGCTCTCCGGTTGAAAGCCGACGACCCACCGAGTGGACCCATCGGAGAGCGTTTCGGGCACATAGAGCTGGTAGGACACAGCGGCAATATCCTCGTTGGAAGACATGCGCGCCAGGGCCGAGCGCGGCTGGTGACAGCCCACGGGGGTCCCGAGCATGAGGAGGCGCTTCTTCTCCACCTGGTTCAGGCAGCTCGTGGGGTACACGACGAGGTCGGCACCGAGCCTGCGCTCTGCGAGGCTGAGCTCCGCCCGCATCGCGCCGACGAGGATGAACCCACCGAACACACAGGCCGCCTGTGCAAGCGCAAGGACCGCGATGATGAGGGAACGAATGGGGTGCGCGCGGATGGTCATCAGGGGAACGCGACGCAGAGACAGCGCGTTGCTCATCGGATCCCCTCACCGGCCCCTCCGACGTTGATCCACAGTGCGGGACGCACCCCGTACTGCAGGTCGACATTCGCGCCGCTGAGCGAGGGCACGCCCGACGCATCGACGAATTGCGTCGCGAAACCGTATGTTCCGGGAGATCGCAGCCACCAGTCTGCCGTGCCGTCCTCGGAGACGCTCAGGGGGCCGGCGGCCGCGCTAACGCTGGCGGGCGCCGCTCCGATATCGCTGCGGGCAGCCGGCGTATTCAAGTAGATGACGCTCTCGGTCTCGCTCAGCGCAAAGACCCGATCGTCGGTCGCGGCTCCACCACTCGCACCGGTGATCGACTGATCCGCGTTCTCGTTGTGCACCGTCTCGATGAGCCCGCGTTGAACGGGGGTGAACGCGCCGTCGTAGAAGTCGCCGTTCATCCACGCGCGCAGATCGGAGTTCTCCCACGTGACCTCCTCAAAAGGCACGTGATGGTACTGGCGCGCCTCGAGGACGTCGGCGCTGAGGAGCAGGAGTTGCCCGTCGATCTTATCGAGGACGATCCACTGAATCGGCTCGGGACCATTCTGCGTATTTCCGTCCTGCTCGTAAGAGCCGAAGGACACGGTGTCCCCCTTGGATGCCGAGCGGTACGGCAGCGCAGGATCGGTGGCCACGAGAGCGTCGGCGCGCTGGGCCGCGTCGCTATATCTGCCCAGGGACCGGAAAATTTCGTAGGCACCCTGGGCGTCCCCGGCCTCGTCCAGGGCGACGGCCTCGCGATAGCGCACCGCATTGCGCACGACGATCGCGGCAACGGTGACGAGGGATAGCACGAGGAGAACCGCGCCGATGCGCACGGTTCTCGAACGTCGTAGGGCCCTCACGCCGCCATTGTCTCCCATCTGGGGCGATACGTCAGGCGGAGGGCTTCGCGGCCTTCTTCCAGGACGCCACCAGCGCCCCAACACCGCTTCCGGCGACGAGGACGCTCATGATGCGCACGAAGGGCTGGAAAACGGTGTGGCAGCGCATCGTCTTCATCGCGCACAGCGGGCAGATGCCGCCGGGAATGAAGAACACAACGACGCTGGCGATAACCGCGAGTGCGAGCAGGGCCAGGCGCACGGGCTTGTTCTTCACGAGGGAGGAAGCTCCGTACAGCGCGATGAGGCCGACGGCGCTGCCGGCCACCATGTTTTGGCACTGGTGGCAGTGCATCCACGATCCGTCGGCCCGTTGCTCGCACGCAGAAAAGACGGTCACACCTCCGGCGAGCAGCAGGGCGCTGAGAGCGGCGGGGACCAGGGGAATGATGACGTCCTTCTTTGCCACGGTATCCATTCCTGTGAGACAACGATCAGTGTTGATGAGCTTTACCTAAGTATATTAAGTCTAACTATTAGCTATCGTCAACGATCGACGACGCCACCACACCCTGCAGCGCGGAACATACAACTCGCCCCCGCCGGTTTTCGACGGGGGCGAGGCGTGTCAGAGCAGGCCAGCGGTGTGCAGGGCGCGACGCAGGGCCGACACCTCGTCGTCACTGATGCCCACCATCGGCAGGCGCACGGCCGGACTGTCGATGACGCCCTGGAGCCACAGGGCGTACTTCGCCATGACCGCGCCCTGTCCGCCACCCATAATGGCGTGCACGAGAGGGCGCAGAGAGTAGGACAGCTCGCGCGCCTCCCACACCTGGTCGGTGTCGAGCAGCTCGATCATGCGGCGGTACTGGGCCGACGCCACGTGCGTGACCACGGAAATGAAGCCCGAGGCACCACCCGTCATCCACGCGAAGTTCAGGCCGTCGTCGCCCGAGTAGTACTCCAGGCCCGTGCGGTGCATGCGCTCCACGCCGGTCTCCACGTCACCCGTCGCGTCCTTGACGCCGAGGATCCGCGGGTGCTGAGCGAGAATGTCGAGGGTCGCGTCAGAGAACGCGATGCCCGTGCGACCCGGGATGTCGTAGAGCATGACGGGCAGGTCGGTCGCATCCGTCACGGCGCGCACGTGCGCGCGCAGGCCCTCCTGGGAGGGACGGTTGTAGTACGGGGAGACGACCAGGATACCGTCGGCACCGTGCTCCTGGGCACCCTCTCCGATGCGCACCGCGTGGGCGGTGTCGTTCGAACACGCGCCGCACAGGATGAACGCGCGATCCCCCACGGCTTCACGGACAGCGTCCGTCAGGTCATTCTTCTCCGGCTGGTGAGTCGTCGGCGACTCCCCCGTCGTACCGGACAACAGGATCGTGTCGCACCCTTCGTCGACCAGCTTGATCGCCAGGCGCTGCGCGGAGGGCAGGTCAATCTCACCGGTGGCGGTCATCGGAGTGACCATGGCGGCTGCGAGGGAACCGAAGCGGCGGGGAGGAATGTTACTCATGCGTTCCATGATACGCACGGCCCCTCGCATTGAGCGCACGGCATCCCCGAGATGGACGGAGCCCCACGCACGCGCCCGCGTCGCATCGCCCGCGCCGTGGGCCCTTAGTCGCGCTCAGCCCACCACATGTGCTGCGTGTGACCATCACCCATCACGCGCACCGCGCCGGAGGGCGCAAAGCCCGCCGACGTGTAAAAACGCTGGCGTTCCTCATCATCCACACCAACCCACACGCGCAACTGGCCGCCCGTCAAGTCCGCGACCGCCGACAGCAGGCGCGACGCGTGCCCCGACCGGCGGAAGTTCCGATCCACCGTCAGCTCGTACACCTGCGTCGCGGCCACCGCCGCCTCACCCGGCTGCGGAGAATCGCCCGAGGTGGCCCCGGCCTCGTCGGGACCGGCGAGCGCGAAACCCACGATCGTATTTCCGTGCAGGGCCACGAGGAGGGCGGTGCCGTCCGGCTTCGGAGAGCCCAGCGTCGCCACCCACTGGGTGGCGAGCGCCTCCTCCGTGATGCCCTGAGCGTCGAGGGCCACCTGTCCCATGAGGGAGCGCCAGGCCGCCCGCTGCAGGCGAGCGATCGCGCGCGCGTCGCCGCTCTGCGCGGGACGCACGGAGCGGTCCGGACCGGCGGCCGAGCTCACAGGCCCATCACCTGATCGAGGCCGATCGTCAGGCCCGTGCGGCCAATCACGCGGCGCACACCCAGCAGGACGCCGGGCATGAAGGACACGCGGTCGAAGGAATCGGTACGGATGACCAGCTGCTCGCCCGCGTTGCCCAGAAGGATCTCCTCCGAGGCGGTCAGGCCGCGCAGGCGCACGGCGTGCACCGGAACACCGTCGACGCGGCCGCCGCGGCTGCCGAGCTCGTCGGTTTCGGTCGCGTCGGGCATCTCACCCAGGCCGGCCTCGGCGCGCGCCTTCGCGATGCCGCGCGCGGTCGCCACGGCGGTGCCCGAGGGCGCATCCACCTTGGCGGGGTGATGCATCTCGATAACTTCGGCGGACTCGAAGTAGGGGGCGGCCATGGCCGCGAACTTCATCGCGAGCACAGCGCCCATCGCGAAATTCGGGGCGATCAGGACGGCGCGCCCAGCGGCCTCAGCGTGCTCGCGCACGCGGGCGTAGGACTCTTCCGTCCACCCGGTCGTGCCCACGACGACGTCCACGCCCGCGTCGAGGAGCGCGTGCACGTTGGACTCTGTGACGCTGGGGATCGAGAAGTCGACGGCGACCTGCGCACCGTTGACACTCTGCGCGGTGATCTCATCGCCCGCGTCGAAGAGGGCAACGACTTCCATGTCCGGGGCGTCGGTGACCGCAGACACGACGGTCGACCCCATGCGGCCTTTGGCTCCTGTCACTGCGACACGAATCATTGCGCTCTCCTTCTTACGGTTATGTGGCTGTCTTCAGGGTATTCCCACGCCGCTGACAACGAGCGCGGATGGACAGGGGGTTTCTCACTCCCCCGTTTCTTACCGCTCGGGCAGGACGAGGGCCCGGCAATCGAGCTTGGTAACGAGGGAGGCCGCCAGGGCGCGCACATCGGCAGCTTCCACCGCGTCGAACTCGGCGAGGGACTCGTCGATGGGGCGGTAGCGTCCGATGATCTCGGAGCGGCCCAATCGCATCATGCGCGACCAGTTATCCTCGAGGCCCAGGACGACGCCGCCTCGCACCTGTCCGCGCACGCGCGTCATTTCCTCCTCGGTGGGACCGTTGCCGGCCAGATCCTCCAGCTGGGCGCGCATGATGGCCTCGACCTCGTGAACCTTGTCGGGGCTGCAGCCCGCGTACATGCCGAAGGTTCCCGTGTCGGAGTAGGCGACGTCGAAGGCGTAGGTCGTGTAGGCCAGGCCGCGCTTTTCACGCACCTCCTGGAAGAGGCGCGACGACATGGAACCGCCCAGGACCGACAGCAGGACGCTCATGGTCGGGCCCGCCGGGTCCGTTGCGGACAGGCCCTCGCAGCCGATGATGACGTGCGCCTGGGTCACGTCGCGCCTGCGCGTGATGTCCTTGTCGTGCTCGGGAATCGGGGTCACGGTCGTGGATCGACGAGGCCGGGGCGAGGCCGCGCTGCGCGCGTCCCAGGGCGATCCCTCCAGGGCGGCTTGCACGCGCTCGCACACCGATTCGTGGTCGACGTTGCCGGCGGCTGCGACGATGAGGGACGAGGGGCCGTAGTGGGCCTGGTAGTGCTCCCACACGTCCGCGCGCTCGACCTCACGGATCGCCTGGGCCGTTCCTCCGACGGGACGGCCGATCGGGCGGTCGCCGTGGACGGCCAGCTGGAAGGCGTCGTGGACCGTGTCCGTGGGTGAATCCTCCCCCATCGCCAGCTCGTCGAGGATGACGCCGCGCTCCATCGAGAAATCGTCCTCGTCGAGCCGCGAGTCGGTGACCATATCGGTCAGCGTCTCGATCGCCATGTCGAGGTCCGCGTCGCGCACGCGCGCCCAGTACGCGGTGTGCTCGCGAGCGGTCTCCGCGTTCGATTCCCCGCCCACGCTGTCGAAGGCAACCGCGATATCGAGGGCGGAACGCTTGTTCGTCCCCTTAAACAGAAGATGCTCGAGGAAGTGGGTCGACCCGGCCGTGCGCGGCCCCTCATCGCGAGACCCCACGGGCACCCACAGGGACACGCCCGCGCTCTTCGTCGCGGGAATCTCCTGGGTCAGAACGCGCGTCCCGGCCCCCAGGATCGTGCGATCAATGCGGGTGTCGCCGTCCTCGATGGACAGGCGGGCCTCGTCGAGCGGCAGCGGCTTCGGCGTCATACTTCTCCTCTCGCGTCCCCATGGTCCGGGGGTTGGCACGAAACGTTCACAGTGTAGCCGTAAAACGGCCGGTGGCCGGGCGGAGCACTCGCTCCGTCCCGGCCACCGGTCCGATTTAGCTAGCGGGAGCTACTCACTCCTCGGAAGCGCCTTCCTCGCGCTCGTCGTCGCGGCGACGACGGGTGCGGGTACGGGGGCGACGCTCGCGACGCTCGGAGCGGTCGCGGCGCTCACGGCGCTGCTCGGTGTGCTCGCCCTCGGCGGCCTCGAGCTCGCCGGCCTCGCCGTCGATGACGGCGTGCAGGCTCAGCTTGCCGCGGTCGCCGATCTCAGCGATCTCGACCTCGACCTGCTGGCCGACCTGCAGGACGTCGTCCACCGAGTCGATGCGCTTGCCACCCACGAGGCGACGGACCTGCGAGATGTGCAGGAGGCCGTCCTTGCCGGGGGTCAGCGACACGAAGGCGCCGAACGACGTGGTCTTGACGACCGTGCCGACGAAGCGCTCGCCGACCTCGGGCATCTGCGGGTTCGCGATCTGGTTGACCATCGTGCGGGCGGCCTCGGCGGAGGCACCGTCGGAGGAGGCGATGTAGACGGTGCCGTCGTCCTCGATGGTGACGTCAGCGCCGGTCTCGTCCTGGATCTGGTTGATCATCTTGCCCTTGGGGCCGATGACCTCGCCGATCTTGTCGACGGGGACCTTGACGGTGATGATGCGAGGAGCGTTGGGGCTCATCTCATCCGGGCCGTCGATCGCCTGGTTGATCAGGTCGAGGATCGCCAGTCGGGCGTCGCGGGCCTGGGCCAGCGCGCCGCGCAGCACCTGGGAGTCGATGCCGTCGAGCTTGGTGTCCAACTGCAGGGCCGTGATGAAGTCACGGGTACCGGCAACCTTGAAGTCCATGTCGCCGAAGCCGTCCTCGGCGCCCAGGATGTCGGTCAGGGTGACGGCCTTGAACTGGCCGTCGACCTCACCGGTCATCAGGCCCATCGCGATGCCCGCGACGGGGGCGCGCAGCGGCACGCCGGCCTGGAGGAGGGACAGGGTCGAGGCGCAGACGGAGCCCATGGACGACGAGCCGTTGGAGCCCATGGTCTCGGAGACCTGACGGATCGCGTAGGGGAAGTCCTCACGCGAGGGCAGGACGGGAACCAGGGCGCGCTCGGCCAGGTCGCCGTGGCCGATCTCGCGGCGCTTCGGGGAACCGACGCGGCCGACCTCGCCCGTGGAGAACGGGGCGAAGTTGTACTGGTGCATGTAGCGCTTGGCGTTGACGGGCGACAGGTTGTCGATCTGCTGCTCCATGCGCAGCATGGCCAGGGTGGTGATGCCCAGGATCTGGGTCTCGCCACGCTGGAACAGGGCGGAGCCGTGCACGCGAGGCAGGACCTCGACCTCGGCGGAGAGCGAACGGATCTGGCGCGGCGTACGGCCATCCATGCGGATCTCTTCGCGCAGGGTGCGGTTACGGATCGTGGCCTTCTCAAGCGAGCGGAAGGCAGCCTTGAGGGCCTTCTCCGACTCGGGGAAGCGCTCGGCCAGGGCCTCAAGCATCTCTTCCTTGACGGCGTCAACGGCCTCGTCGCGGGCGAGCTTGCCCTCGGTGAGCAGAGCCTGGGCGATCTTCTCGGCCGCGTATTCCTCGACCGCCGCGTACTCTTCGTCGGTGTAGTCCAGGAACAGCGGGAAGTCGACGGTCTCCTTGGAAGCCTTCTCGGCAACCTTGAGCTGAGCCTCGCACAGGACCTTGATGAAGGGCTTGGCGGCCTCGAGGCCGTCGGCCACGACGTCTTCGGTGGGGGCGGTGGCGCCAGAGTGAATGAGCTCCCACTGGTTCTTGCCGCCGCCGGCCTCGACCATCATGATCGCGACGTCTTCGGAGCCGTCTTCCTTGGTGACGATGCGGCCCGCGACAACGATGTTGAACACGGAACGCTCGAGCTCGCTCCAGCGCGGGAACGCGACCCACTGGTCGTCGATGAGCGCCAGGCGGGTGCCGCCGATCGGGCCGGTGAAGGGCAGGCCGGCGATCTGGGTGGACATGGAGGCGGCGTTGATCGCCAGAACGTCGTAGGCGTCGTCCGGATCAATCGTCAGGACGGTCTCAACGACCTGGACCTCGTTGCGCAGGCCCTTGACGAAGCCGGGGCGCAGCGGGCGGTCGATAAGGCGGGCGGCCAGGATGGCCTCGGTGCCCGCGCGGCCTTCGCGACGGAAGAAGGAGCCGGGGATACGGCCCGCGGCGTACTGACGCTCTTCAACGTCGACGGTCAGCGGGAAGAAGTCGAACTGGTCCTTGGGGTTCTTGCCCACCGTGGTGGCGGACAGAACGGTGGTGGAATCGTCCAGGTAGGCCAGGGCGGAGCCGGCGGCCTGCTTGGCGAGACGGCCGGTTTCGAAGCGCACGGTGCGCTTGCCGAAACGGCCGTTATCGATAATCGCCTCTGCGGCGACGATGTCGGAGCCTTCCATCATGGGGCGTTTCTCCTTGGTTTGTTGGTGTCGCGCTCCACTTCGGCCTTCGATCGAAGCCCACGGATAAACGCTCCGTAGGCCACTGTCGAAAACCGGCGGCTTTCGCGCGAAAAATAACGGTGTGCCCGAGGTGGGCGTGTGAAAACCGGCCCGTCTCCGCTACGGGAGGCGGGCCGGCCCAAAATCAGCGGCGCAGGCCGAGACGATCGATGAGCGAGCGGTAACGCTCGATGTCGATGTCAGCCAGGTAACCCAGCAGGCGGCGACGACGGCCGACCAGCAGCAGCAGGCCACGACGGGAGTGGTGGTCGTGCGTGTGGGTCTTGAAGTGCTCGGTCAGATCCTTGATGCGGCGGGTCAGCAGCGCGATCTGCACCTCGGGGGAACCGGTGTCGCCCTCGTGGGTCGCGTACTCGGCGATGATCTGGTCCTTGACGTCCTTGCTCAGCGGCACAGGCTTCTCCTTTGTGTTCGTTGCGCGGGGCATCCGGGCTTTTCCCGGGTGCTGACAGTCCGCGGCCGGTGTACGGCCTTTCTACAGTAGCACGCCACCAGCGTTATCCCCACAATGAGCGACCAACCTAACGATTCTGCCCTCTCGCGAGGCCTTCTCCCCTCCCCCGCTCTGCACTCCCCGGCCGAGGCCCGGTGGGAGCCCCCTTGGGCGCGGGCCGGGCGAAGCGGAGGGCCTATCGCGCGGTGACGGAGTCCGGGTCGACGCGCCCGGCGACGCCGATGCCGAGGACGGAGGCAGTCTGGCGCAGGTCGTCGTCCATCTGGGTGAGCAGTTCGTCGAGGGAATCGAAGGAGAGCATGGGACGGATGCGCGACACGAAGGTCACCGCGATGCGTTCGCCGTACAGGTTGAGGTCGGAGCGGCCCAGGACGTGTGCTTCGACGGTGCGTTCCTCGCCGTTGAACTGGGGGTTGGTGCCCACGGAGATGGCGGCGGGGAGGAACTCGGCGGACTGGGTGCCGGGCACGGCGCGCACGACCCACCCGGCGTAGACGCCGTCGGCGGGGATGACGCCTTCGACGTCCTCGGACAGGTTCGCGGTCGGGAAGCCGAGGGTGCGGCCCCGCTTGAAGCCGTGGCACACGGTGCCGCGGATGCGGTGAAGGTGGCCGAGGACGCGGGCAGCGCCGGACACGTCGCCGGCGGCGAGGAGCTCGCGCACCCAGGAGGAGGACCAGCGGCGTCCCTCGGGTGCCTCGATGTCGGTGACCGTAATGACGTTGAAGCCGTAGCGGCTCCCGAGCTCGCGCAGCGTGTCAATCGTGCCCGCGTTACCCCGTCCGAAACGGAAGTCTTCGCCGACGACGACCTCGCGCGCACCGCAGCGTTCCACCAGGTATTCGTAGACGAACTCTTCGGCTTCGAGGCTGTAGACGCTCGCGTCGTAGTGGGCGACGAGCGTGGCGTCCAGTCCGGCGGCGGCCATCGCGTCGAGGCGGTCGCGCAGCGGGGAGATCAGCTGGAGGCCGACCTCCGGCTTGTGAACCTGGATGGGGTGCGGGTCGAACGTAATGGCCACGGCGTCGACGCCGAGCTTATGGGCCCGCTCGATGCAGGTGGAGATGACCTTCTTGTGTCCGTTGTGCATGCCGTCGAAGTTGCCGATGGTGACGACACTGGCCTCGTTGCCGGGAATGTCAGAGAGGGAATACCAAACGTTCATGAGTCTCTTTCTAGAAAACCAGGACGGTGCGCAGGCGAGAAGCATCGATGCGAAGCAGACCCAGCACGGTGCCATCGGGCGCGACGGCGGCGATCGGCGCGGCCTCCTCCTCGGAGCCGTTGTCCGGGTGGTAGCCCACCTCGGTCGCCCACTGGGCCAGCTGATCGCGCGAGCGCCTGGGGGCCTGGCCGTGAGCGAATGCCCCGGCCTCTGCCTCGGTCATGAGCAGGGAGGGGAACATGGTGCGCGCGGCCTCGCCCAGGGGGACGAGGGGCAGGACCGGTTCCGCGTCCGGCTCCCCTACCGGGGTCACTGCCTCGACGGCGGCGCTCAGCTCCTCGAGCGTCATCGCCGTCTCCAGGGGCACGTCGCCCACGCGCGTGCGGCGCAGCGCGGTCAGGTGAGCGCCCACGCCGAGCGCCTCGCCCGCGTCGCGCGCGAGGGCGCGCACGTAGGTACCCGAGGAGCATTCGACGACGACGTCGACGTCGACCACGCGAACGGGGCCGGAGGGCACCTGAAAGCCGGGCGCGTTGTCGGCGTCGCTCTCCTCGAGGATGCACTGTGCGGGGCGCGGGGGCGCGAGGACCTCCAGGCGAGAAATGCGCACCGGACGCGCCGCCAATTCAACGTCCTCACCCGCGCGGGCGAGGGCGTAGGCGCGTTTGCCGTTCACCTTGATCGCCGAGACGGTCGAGGGCACCTGCATGATGTCCCCGCGCAGCGGCGCGAGCGCGGCCTCGAGCTGTTCCTCACTCAGCGACGCGCAGCCAACGGCCGCGGTCGCGACGCCCTCGGCGTCGTCCGTGTTGGTGGCGACGCCGAAGCGGATCGTCGCCCGATATTCCTTCGAGTGTCCGCTCACCCAGGTGAGCAGCTTCGTCGCCTTCCCGATGCCGATCACGAGGACTCCCGTGGCCATCGGGTCCAGGGTGCCGCCGTGCCCCACCTTGCGGGTGTGGGCCAGGCGTCGCACGCGCGAGACCACGTCGTGGCTGGTGAGCCCCTGCGGCTTGTCGATGACAAGCAGACCGGGACGAGGATTATCGGGTCGACGAGCCATGAGGGTCAGGCCCAATCCTTCAAGTCGGCCTCATCTTCTTCGTCGTCGTGACGGTAGGGGTCGGCGTCACCGGCGTAGGTGGCGCCTGCGGACGCGGCGGCGATGGCCTCGTCCTTCGCCTTGGCCTTGGCCAGGGCGTCCTCAAGCGCGGCGGCACTCTCGGGCAGCGCGTCGAGGATGAACTCCAGGGTCGGGGTCAGGCGCAGACCCAGCGCCTTGCCCACGCGGGAGCGGAAAAGACCCTGCGCCGAAGCGAAGGCGCGCGCGGCCTTCTCACGCTGCTCGTCGTCGCCGAGCACCGTGTAGAAGATGGACGCGTGCTGCAGGTCGCCCGTCACGCGCACGTCCGTGATGGTCACGAGCTCCAAGCGGGGATCCTTCACCTGGCGTCCGATCATCGACGCGACAGTCTGCAGGATTCGCTCCTGCACCTTTCGAACGCGAGCTTCGTCAGCCATCGCGCCCTCCTTTCGGGCACTCACGCCCTTGTCGAAACACTAGATGAGAGAAGATCGGGGTCCGAGCATGCCCGGACCCCGATACTTCACGCCACGGAATCAGTCACGAGCCTTCTCGCGCATCTCCCAGGTCTCAATGACGTCGCCCTCGGTGATGTCCTTGTAGCCCAGGGTGATACCGCACTCGTAGCCCTCGCGGACCTCGGTGACGTCGTCCTTCTCGCGACGCAGGGACGCGATCTCGAGGTTGTCGGCGACAACGACGCCGTCGCGCACCAGGCGAGCCTTGGTGCCGCGCTTGATCGTGCCGGAGCGGACGATCGAACCGGCGATGTTGCCGAACTTGCCGGAGCGGAAGACCTGGCGGATCTCCGCGGTGCCCAGCTGGACCTCCTCGTAGATCGGCTTGAGCATGCCCTTGAGGGCAGCCTCAATGTCGTCGATCGCCGAGTAGATGACGTTGTAGTACTTGATCTCGACGCCCTCGGCATCCGCCATCTCGGCCACGCGCTCGGCGGGACGGACGTTGAAGCCGATGATGACCGCGTTGTCGACGGTCGCCAGGTTGACGTCGTTCTGCGTAATCGCACCGACGCCGCGGTGGATGATACGCAGCGCGACCTCGTCGCCCACGTCGATGCGCAGCAGCGAGTCTTCCAGGGCCTCGACGGCACCGGACACGTCGCCCTTGATGACCAGGTTGAGGGTGTCGACCTCGCCCTCGGCCAGGACCTTGTCGAAGTCCTCCAGGGAGACGCGCTTGCGGCGCTTGGCCAGCAGGGCCTGACGCTCGGCAGCCTCACGCTTGTCGGCGATCTGGCGGGCCGTGCGGTCATCCGAGGCGACCAGGAACGAGTCGCCGGCGCGCGGGACGGACGTGAGACCGAGGACCGCGACGGGGGTCGACGGACCGGCCTCGGAGACGTCGTTACCGGCGTCGTCGAACATGGCGCGCACGCGGCCATAGGACGAGCCGACCACGAGGGAGTCGCCCACATGGAGCGTGCCGCGCTGGACCAGCATGGTCGCGACTGCGCCGCGGCCCTTATCCAGGTTCGCTTCGATGGCGACGCCGCGCGCGTCGGTGTTCGGGTTGGCCTCGAGGGTCAGCGCCGCGTCGGCGGTCAGCAGGACGGCCTCGAGCAGCTCGCGGATGCCCTGGCGCTGCTTGGCGGAGATGTTCACGAACATGACATCGCCGCCGTACTCTTCCGCGACCAGGCCGTACTCGGTGAGCTGGGAGCGGATCTTCTCCGGGTTCGCCGTGTCCTTATCGACCTTGTTGACCGCGACGACGATCGGAACGCCGGCCGCCTGCGCGTGGTTGATGGCCTCAACCGTCTGGGGCATGACGCCGTCATCGGCCGCGACCACGAGGATCGCGATGTCGGTGACCTGGGCGCCACGGGCACGCATGGCCGTGAAGGCCTCGTGACCGGGGGTGTCGATGAAGGTGATCGGGCGGGCGGTGCCGTCCTCAGCCTTGACCGTGACCTGGTAGGCGCCGATGTGCTGGGTAATGCCGCCGTGCTCGGTGTCGACGACGTCGGTGTGACGGATCGCGTCGAGCAGCTTGGTCTTACCGTGGTCGACGTGACCCATGACGGTGACGACTGGCGGACGGGGCACCATGTTCTCGGCGTCGTCGAGTTCTTCGGCCTCGAGGTCGATGTCGAAGGATTCGAGCAGCTCGCGGTCCTCGTCCTCGGGGGAGACGACCTTGACGTCGTAGCCGAGCTCCGCGCCCAGGGCCTCGAAGGTGTCCTGGTCGAGGGACTGCGTGGCGGTCGCCATCTCGCCCAGGGCGAAGAGGACCGTCACGAGTGCTGCGGGATTGACGTCGATCTTCTCGGCGAAGTCAGCGAGGGATGCACCCTGGCGGATGCGGATCTGCGCGCCATTACCGCGCGGGATCGACACGCCGCCGATGACGGGCGCGTTCTGCTGCTCGTACTCTTGACGCTTCGCGCGCTTCGACTTGCGTCCGCGCTGCGAGCGGCCGCCTCCGCGACCGAATGCGCCCGGCGTGGAGCCGCGACCGCCGCGGCCACCGCCGCGGGGACCGCCGAAGCCGCCGCCGTTGTTCTGGGGACCGCCAGCGCCTGCGCCTGCGCCGCCGGGACGTGCGCCGCCGCGACCGCGGCCACCGCGGCCGGTGCGCTCGCCGCCGCCGTTACCGGAGGCAGAGTTACGCGCGAAGTTCGCTTGGCCGGGCATCATGCCCGGGTTCGGGCGGTTGCCGCCGGGGCGCGGGGCACCGGGACGAGGACCACCGTTGCCGGACGCGCCCTGACGCGCGCCGCCAGGACGAGGGCCGCCACTGCCGGAGCCTCCCGGGCGCGGGGTGCCGGGACGAGGGCCGCCGGAACCGCCGGGGCGCGGCATGCCCTGGGAGGAGGCGTAGGGGTTGTTGCCCGGGCGCGGACCGCCGGGGCGAGGGCCGCCGGGGCGAGCCGGGCGCGGGGCGTCAGCTCGACGAGGCGCGGGCTTGGGGGCACCGCCTTCCGCACTCTTGCGGCTGGTGGGCTTGGGGGCAGCGTCGGCCTTCTTCGCACGAGGCTTGGGCGCGCCGGGCTTGGGCGCATCAGCCTTGGGGGCGCTGGCCTTGGGGGCAGCGTCGGAAGCCTCCGCCTTGGGGGCCGCAGCCTTCTTTGCAGCGGGCTTGGCCGCGCTGGGCTTGGGGGCCTTGGCGGCGGGCTTGGCCTCCGCCTTCTTGGTCTTGGGGGCCGTCGCGAACTTCTCGCGCATCTGCCGCACAACGGGCGGCTCGAGCGAGGACGACGACGACTTGACGAATTCACCTGCTTCCTTCAGGTGACCCATCAGTTCTTTGCTGGTGATTCCGAGCTCTTTGGCGAGCTCGTGGACACGCAACTTTGCCACATTTCTCCATTCCGGAAGCGCCTCCGGTCCGGAGACGCCTTACTGATATTGCTGGCAGCTCATCGCTGGGTACTCATCGGGTGCCCATCAGCTTCCAACCCGCTTCCATTTTCTCGGCGTTGATGGCCCGTGGCCATCACTGGTGGTTGATCAACTCCTCCACGTCATCCCACACGCCGTCCGTCACGTTTCCCGTTCGGAACGCACGCGTAAGACCCCGTCTGGCTCGGGCTTTATGGACGCACCCCGCATCGGGGTGAATCCAGGCCCCTCGGCCCGGAAGAGTGGCCGTTCGGTCGAGACGAATCGAACCGTCCGGCGAGCGAACGATCCGCACGAGCGCGGATCGATGCGCGTGTGCGCCACATCCAATGCAGGTGCGCTGGGGCCCAGGGGTGGGCACTGGCGGCACAGAATACGACACAATCCCCTAGCTTAGTCCAGCTAGGGGATTGCTCGTCTCAGATTCTATGAGCGACTTGTCACGTCGTCGGGGGTGGAGACGCGCGAGGCGATCGCGTCGTCGCCGGTTTCCGTGTCGGCGTGGATGTCGATGTGGTAGTTCGTCAGGCGCGCTGCGAGGCGGGCGTTCTGGCCCTCCTTGCCGATGGCGAGGGAGAGCTGGAAGTCGGGGACGATGGCCGTCGCCGTGCGGTTGTCCACGGAGTGGACGACGACGCGGGTGACGCGTGCGGGCGACAGCGAGTTGGCGACGAAGCGCGCCGGATCGTCGGAGTAGTCGACGATGTCGATCTTCTCCCCGCCCAGCTCGGCCATGACGGAGCGCACGCGCGCGCCCATCGGGCCGATGCAGGCGCCCTTGGCGTTGATGCCTTCGCGGGTGGCGGCCACGGCGATCTTCGTGCGGTGGCCGGCCTCGCGGGCGATGGCCTTGATCTTGACGAGGCCCTGCTGGATTTCGGGGACCTCGCGCTGGAAGAGGCCGGCGACGAGGTTGGGGTGGGTGCGCGACAGGGTGATGCGCGGACCGCGCTCGGTGCGCTCAACGCCCACGACGTAGGCGCGGATGCGGTCGCCGTGGCGGTAGGACTCGCCGGGGACCTTTTCACCGTCGGGCAGGACGGCCTCGAAGTCGTCGGAGACCTGGACCATCGTGGGGCGGCCGGGGCGCGGGGCCTGGACGATGCCCGTGATGATCTGGCCTTCGCGTCCGGCGAAGTCACCGAAGACGCGCTGGTCGTCGGCGTCGCGCAGGCGCTGCATGATGACGGAGCGCGCGGTCGACTGGGCGATGCGCCCGAAGTTCTTCGGGGTGTCATCGAACTCGCCGATGGGGTTGCCGTCTTCATCCTCGTCCATAGCCATGACGGTGACGCGTCCGGTCTTCTTGTCGATTTCGATGCGGGCCTGGGAGATGGCGCCGGGCAGGTTGTGGTACGCCTTGAGCAGTGCCTCTTCGATGGCGTCGACGAGGGTTTCGAGGCTGACGCCCTTCTCGTTTTCCACCATCCGCAGAGCGGTCATATCGATTTCCATGGTCTCCTACTTCCCCGTTCCAAAGTCGACGCGGGAGCGCGCCTTCCTCATGTCAGAATAGTCAATGGTAGTCGTTTCGCCGTCGACATCGATCGTTGCGCTGGTCTCGTTCGCGGCGACGACGCGTCCGGAGACGTAGCCGCCGGCTCGCAGCTTGATGCGCACGAGGCGTCCGATCTGTCGCAACCAGTGCCCGACCTTCGTGAGCTCGCGTTCGGCTCCCGGCGTGGAGACTTCGAGCAGGTATTCACCGTCGATCGGGTCCGCGACGTCCAGGGCTTTCGACACGGCGCGGGACACCTCAGCGAGGGTGTCTGAGTCAATTCCATCGGCGCCGATGGGCGCTTCGACGACGACCCGCAGGAGGGGCATCGCGTCGGAGCGTGAGCGGGTCACCGAGTCCAGTTCCAGTCCCGAGCGTGCGACCACGGGAGCCAGCAGCTCCTCGAGCGGTCCCTCTGACGTGGACGATGCCATATGCGCCTATCTTTCTCTCGCGTACGCGGGTCAGTTCCCTATCCTACCCGGGGGTGTGGGATGATGCGGGTGTGCGTTTCGCAAAACTGACTTTGACCACACACCGCATCCCCGGCCTCGTCGTGACGTCGGCTGCGGTTCTCGCGCTGTCCGCGTGCGGCGCGTCGTCGCTGCCCACCCTGTCTGGTTTCGCGGCGGTTCGCGACCAGGCTGCGCGCACGGAAGCTGCCGCTGCGGCACGCGCGACCGAGCTGGCGGACGTCGCGACGGATTGCGCGTCCTGTTCATCCGCTCTGCGTGACGTGGCTTCGTCCTCGCAGGCACGGCTCGAGGCGCTCGGCGGACTGTGGGACCCGTGGGGCGGGGCGACGCCCGAGGGCGAGTCCGCTCCGGCACCCGTCTCCGAGGCTCCCACCGACGTCTCGGCGTACGTGTCGTGGCTGGCGCGCACGGCTACGCGCGACCTCGAGATTGCTGCCGACCCGGACAAGACGTCCGCCGAAGAGGCGCGCACGCTCGGCGCTTCTGCGCTCGGGCGCTACGCGAGCGCGGTGACCCTCGCCCACGTCTACGGTATCGATCTCGAAACCGGTGATGACGAGGCACAACTCATCAACGACCGCGTGAACACGGCGTCACGTCAGGGCGTTCAGACCTGGGCGATTGACCTGTTCAATGAGTCATCCATCTCCCCCACGTTCGCCCCTTCCGGCAAGGATCTCGCTTCTTCGGCGGAGCTCTCAGAGGCTGTTGCCACGTGGGATTGCACTGCCTCGTCCCTGCCAAAGGCGCAGGTGAGCGCGGGGACGCTGAGCGACGCGTACAACGTCTCCGGCGAGCTGCTCACCCGCGCCGATACTGCGTTGCGCGCCGGCGCTGCGGACACACGCACATCGCGCTGCATGCTCGATGCCCTCGACGGCGCGTCCCTGGCCTCAAACCTGCTGGCAGCTGATGCCGCAATGCTCGCGAGCGACTCCGCCAACGTGCGCGCTGCGGGGGCTAGCGCCGCCCTCATCGACATCGAGCAGTGGGCGTCGCGCACTCCCCTGCCCGCTCTCATCGGCACGCGCTAACACGCGCGCTGCGAGGCCGTCGCTCCGACGGATCTAACAGCAGGGCCGCTCCCCATCCGGGGAGCGGCCCTGCTGTATCGATGTCTCAGACCCTCGCGGCGATGTCGTCACCGATCTGGGAGGTGGAGCGCACGAGCGGCGTTCCGGCCGCCGCAGCCTCGGCGCGCGCCGCCATGTCAGCATCAATCGCCGCGCGCACGCGCTCGGATTCCTCGGCGAATCCCATGAAGTCGAGCATGAGCGCGACCGAGGAGATAGTCGCGGTCGGATCCGCCTTGCCCTGCCCCGCAATGTCGGGGGCGGAGCCGTGCACGGGCTCGAACATCGAGGGGAACTCGCGCGAGGGGTTCAGGTTGCCGGACGCGCTCAGGCCGATGCCGCCGGTGACTGCCCCGGCCTCGTCGGTGAGGATGTCGCCGAAAAGGTTGTCGGTGACGATGACGTCGAAGCGGCCCGGGTCGGTGACCATGTAGATGGTGGCGGCGTCGATGTGGCAGTAGTCGACGCGCACGTCGGGGTATTCCTCCCCCACCTCGTCGACGATGCGGCGCCACATGTGTCCGGCGTTGACCAGGACGTTGTGCTTGTGGACGAGGGTGAGGTGCTTCTTGCGCGAGGCGGCCGCCTCAAAGGCGTAGCGCACGACGCGCTCGACACCGTAGGCGGTGTTGACGCTGACCTCGGTCGCGATCTCGTGCGGGGTGCCCACGCGCACGGCCCCGCCGTTGCCGCAGTAGAGGCCCTCGGTGCCTTCGCGCACGACGACGAAGTCGATGTCGCCGGGGTTGGCCAGGGGGCTGGGCACGCCCTCGTAGTACTTGGAGGGTCGCAGGTTCACGTAGTGATCGAGGGCGAAGCGCAGCTTGAGGAGCAGCCCGCGCTCGAGGACGCCAGAGGGCACGGAGGGGTCGCCGACGGCCCCAAGCAGGATGACGTCGTGGCGCTTGATCGCCTCGAGGTCCTCATCGGTGAGGGTGTCGCCGGTGGCGTGCCAGCGCTCGGCACCCAGGTTGAAGTGGGTGGTGGAGTAGTCGATGCCTTTGTCCGCCAGGACGCGGTCCAGGACTTTCAGGCCTTCGGGAACAATTTCCTTGCCGATGCCGTCGCCGGGGATTACTGCGATGTTCAGTGTCATGACTCCATCTTCCCCCGCGTCCACGCCGCGCGTCCGCACGGGTCCAACCCGTGGTCTCTTGACGCCGTGACGTCCCCCATAGACGAGGCCGGGGCCGGGAGGGCACACACGCTCCCCCGGCCCCGGCCGCGATAGATGCGGATCAGATCCACGCACCCGAGGATGCGAAGTAGTACCAGCGGCCGTCGATCATCTGCCAGCCGGTGACCATGTGCCCATCACCTGCGAAGTAGTACCAGGTGACGCCAACGTGCTGCCAGCCGGTGAGCATGGCACCCGAGGGGCCCAGGTAGTACCAGCTGCCGGCGTACTGCCAGCCGGTGAGCATCGCACCGGAGGTGGAGAGGAGGTACCAGGTGCCGTCGACCTGCACCCAGCCGGTCGCCATAACGCCGGTCGCGGGATCCAGGTAGTACCAGGAACCGTCCTTGACCCAGCCGCTCACGCGAGCGCCGTAGGCGTTGTAGTAGCTCCACTTGCCGTCCTGGAGGTCCCAGCCGGTGACCATCATGCCAGCCGAGTTGAAGCGGTAGGTGGCGTCACCAATCGTGATGGTCTGGTTGGTCGCGTAGCTGGAGTCCTCCAGCTGCCACTTCCAGCCCGAGCCGGTGTTCACCCAGTGCGCGGGCGTGACCGCGGGGGCAGGCTCAGGGGTGGGCTGCGGCTCAGGGGCAGGCTCAGGGGTGGGCTGCGGTTCCGGGGTGGGGTTCGGGGTGGGCTGCGGCTCGGGAGCGGGCTCCTCGCCGGGGTCGGTCAGGCCCAGGTAGGCAGCGTCCAGGCGCATGAACTCGATGTTCTTGTAGCCGCCGGACTCGTACAGCAGGCCCCAGGTGCCGTCCCCGAGGGGGTGCAGCGTCGAGTAGGCCATCTCGCCGCTCTCGAAGACCTTGCCGTCGTTCCAGGTGAAGCCATCGTCGTAGGAGACGCGGATGGTGCCGTTCGCGCGGGCACTGGAGGAGTCGGCGTTAGAGAAGAGCAGGACGCGAGCGCGCGCGGAGCCCTCGGGGGCATCCGGGTAGGCGCGCACGATGGAGGCGTTGTTACGCGGGTCCGTCAGGTCCCAGTTGTGGCGGAAGGGACCCCAGGTCTGCCCGCCATCGTAGGAGATCGCTTCGAGGCGCTGGCCGGCGGTGCCCTGCGTGCGCGAGTTGAGGAGCAGGCGGCCGTCGGAGAGCTCGACGACCTTGTTTTCGTCGGCGCTACCCTCAGTGGGCTCGCCGGGCTTCCAGGTCGCGCCGTGGTCGTCGGAGTAGACGGAGACGGCCATGAGCGAGGTCGTGCCGGAGTTGGCGACGGCGTACTGCTGGATGAGGCGGCCGGCGTGGGCGCCGTAGCGCAGCTGAATGCCTTCGCCGGAGGAAGCGAAGCGGGTGAACCACTGGCCCTCGTATCCGGCGGTCACCTGGTCGGTGATGGTGCGGGGGTTGACCCATGTTTCGCCGTTGTCGTGGGACTCGACGACGTGGGCATGCAGGATGTTACGAGCCGCGGGATCGGTGCCCAGATGGGACTGGAAGAGGCCGGCGTCGTAAGACTTGACCGAGAACAGGAAGATCGTTCCAGTGGTGCGGTCCACGACGAAGGAGGGATCGGAGTAGCCGACCTTGGCCGCACCGGGTGTGCCGGCGAGGGCGGTCATAATGGGGGTCCAGGACTTACCGCCGTCCTTGGAGATGCGATAGACGATGGAGTTGGCCTGAGGGGCGTCCTGGCAGGTGTCGGGGCGACCGTCCCACGCGGCGATGATCCAGCCGTTGGTGGCGGTGGTCAGCGCGGGGATGCGGTGGCAGCTG
>CAUSHZ010000005.1:0-56018 GCA_963531605.1 uncultured Actinomyces sp. | reverse complement strand
GGCCATGACGCTCGACGTGCTCGCCGGCATGGTGGACAAGTACCCGCAGCTGGCCTCCATGAGCGCCCTGGAGCTCATGGACTACCAGCTCCAGGCTCACCGGGATTGGGCCGAGGACTTCGAGAAGTACCTGCGCAAGCAGGGCAAGGACGCGAACATCGACCGCGAGTGGCCCCAGATCACGCCGCGAGGCCGCAGCGACGACCAGGAGTAGGAACGATTCAGGCGGGGGTCGGCAGGTGCCGGCCCCCGTTTTCGTTGTATCTCGAATGCCACCAGTGTGGAGGGCACCGGCGGGGCCGCAGGGCCTGGCCAGGCTTCGAGCCGACAACGCAGCCACCCAGTCAGCGACGAGTACCGCTGGGCGATATCGCGGCTAAATCCTGCAGGCCATGCACCAGTTAGGGAGCATTACACCACCTCCGAAGTGGTGTAATACCAACCTAAGTGGTGTAACACCACTTAGCAACAAGCCCAAATGCGGACTCGTCCGGGAAAAGGGAGCCAAGGCTCCACGGATGCCATCACATCCGGATAGGTAACGAACATCCGGATAGCTTAATAACCTATTCGGATGCGCATAACCTATCCAGATGCGCATAACCTATCCCGATAAGCCCAGAGGGGCAGGCCCGGGGAAAAAGATGCTGCGCCCGGGGCAGTAGAAGGACATGGCCGGGCACCACACACTACGCACCACAAGCCACCTGTGTGGAGGGCGTCGGCGGACAGCTAGGTCTCCCCCAAATGTCGCATGCAATTCGATTGGGCGAAGATTCAACCAAGTCAGAAAACGTTGCAATTCCAACGCTCATCTTTCAATACATGAAAGGTTGACAGGGAAATTGCATGCGAAATTGGTTGGGTACTCAGCGATTAGGTGACGCGAAGGCTGGAGTGAGGTGGGCCTGGCCGGGCAACACACACCACACGCACCACGAGCCAGCAACATGGAGGGCACCGGCGGGCCCGACGGTGCCCGGAACACCGGTGGCACAGCCAGCAGAAACCCCAGCAACGCAGCCAGCAAGAACACCGGTGGCACGAAAAAGCCCGGAGGCGGAACTCCGCCTCCGGGCCTCTACGGAAGGCTCACTTTTCCTTGATGAGATCCAGCCACGTGCGGCGCTCGCCCACGAGGAAGCCGAAGTCACGGTTCTGGTCCGCGATGGCGGCGTCGGTCGCGGGGTTCTTGATGAGCGCGGCCAGCACGTCGGGGGCTGCGGTGATGGCGCCCACGCCCTGGCGGACCAGCTCGAGGACCTGCTCGGAGTTCTTGAAGGACGCGGCCAGGACGTCGGCCTTCAGGTCGTAGGTGCGCAGGGTGCGGTGGATTTCGGAGGCGACGCGCACGCCGTCGATGCCGTAGTTGTCCATGCGGTTGACGTAGGGGGCGACGTAGCGAGCCCCGGCCTTGGCGGCCATGAAGCCCTGCATCGAGGAGTGGATGCCGGTAGCGGTCACCTGCATGCCTTCGCGCACGATGCGCGGGATGGCGGCGAAGCCTTCGCGCGTGACGGGAAGCTTGATGAAGAGGTTGCCACCGATTTCGCCGCGCAGCGCCCGGGCCTCGGCGACCATGTCGTCGGCGCGCTGGGAGACGATCTGGACGTGCAGCTGGGCGCCATCGGGCAGGACGGACTTGATCGCGTGGAGGACCTCGAGGGGTTCCTTGCCTTCGCGGTACAGGATCGTCGGGTTGGTCGTCACGCCGTCGATGGGCAGGTATTCCAGGGTCTTGGCGATGGAATCGACGTTCGCGTGATCGATGAGGATGAGCATGTGAGCAGCTCCTTTGCACTGTTGTGAGTTTTCGCACCCCTAGGATAGCGCGGGCGGGAGCAGCCCACCGACTGCTCCCGCCCATTCCGAACGCTCTATCAGCGATTACCTCGCCGACGAGGAGTGGTAGTTCGGCGCTTCCGTCGTCATCTGCACGTCGTGCGGATGCGACTCGCGCAGGCCCGCGCTGGTGATGCGCACGAAGCGGCCGTTGGCCTTGACCTGGGAGATCGTGGAGGCACCCAGGTAGAACATGGTCTGGTGCAGGCCGCCGACGAGCTGGTAGATGACCTGGGCGAGGGAGCCGGTGTAGGGCACCTGGCCCTCGATGCCCTCGGGGACGATCTTGTCGTCGGAGGTGACGTCGGCCTGGAAGTAGCGGTCCTTGGAGTAGGACTTGCGCCCGCGCGAGCTCATCGCGCCGAGCGAGCCCATGCCACGGTAGCGCTTGAACTGCTTGCCGTTGGTGAACACGACCTCGCCCGGGGACTCCTCGCAGCCGGCCAGCAGGGAGCCGAGCATGACGGTGTCGGCGCCGGCCACGAGGGCCTTGCCGATGTCGCCCGAGTACTGCAGGCCGCCGTCCGCGATGAGCGGGACGCCGGCGGGGCCGCAGGCCTTGGCGGCCAGGTGGATCGCGGTGATCTGGGGGACGCCGACGCCGGCGACGACGCGGGTCGTGCAGATCGAGCCGGGGCCCACGCCGACCTTGACGGCGTCGACGCCCGCGTCGATGAGCGCCTGCGCGCCCTCGGTCGTGGCGACGTTACCGCCGATGATGTCGATGCCCTCAAACGTCGGGTCGGCCTTGATGCGGCGGATCATGTCGAGGGCGAGCTGGGCGCCGCCGTTCGCGGTGTCGACAACGAGGACGTCCACGCCGGCCTCGGCCAGGGCGGTGGCGCGCTCCCAGGTGTCGCCCCAGTAGCCGACGGCCGCGCCGACGATGAGGCGCCCGCGCGAGTCCTTGGTGGCGTTGGGGTACTGCTCGGTCTTGACGAAGTCCTTGACGGTGATGAGGCCGGTCAGGTGGTCGTTGTCGTCGACGATGGGCAGCTTTTCGACGCGGTGCTCGGCGAGCAGGTGCTTGGCGTGTTCGCGGGAGATACCGACCTGGCCGACGACCAGCTGGTCGCGCGGGGTCATGCAGTCGCGCACGCGCAGGGTGGCCCACTGGTCCTGGGGGACGAAGCGCAGGTCGCGGTTCGTGATGATGCCCAGGAGGGTGCCGTCCTCGTTCACGACGGGCAGGCCGGAGACGCGGTAGTGGCCGCAGAGGCTGTCGAGTTCGTCGATGGTGGCGTCGGGGCCGACGGTCACCGGGTCCTCGACCATGCCGGATTCGCTGCGCTTGACCTGGCGGACCTGCGCGGCCTGTTCCTCGATGGAGAGGTTGCGGTGGAGGATGCCGATGCCGCCCTGGCGGGCCATGGCGATGGCCATGCGCGCCTCGGTGACGGTGTCCATGGCGGCGGACAGGAGCGGGACGCGCAGGGAAATGTTCTTCGTCAGGCGACTGCTCGTGTCAACGGATGAAGGAACGACGTCCGTGAGCTCGGGTAGGAGCAGGACGTCGTCGTAGGTGAGGCCGGTCAGGCCGAAAGGATCATGTGTAGCGAGTTCTCCCATGGGCCAATTGTAGGCGGTCGGTGGCGCTTTCGCGTCCTCGCTTCCGCGCACGCCTCGAAGCCGGGCATCGGGGGACGAGGCCGGGGCCCCTCAGGGATCGTCAGGAGGACGTGCTCTGGCTGGCTTGGGAGGCGTATCGGGCGGCTGTCGCGCCGGTGACTGTGAGATGGATCGGGGCGGCGCCTCGTGCCAGCATGCGGGCGGCGGTGAGGGCGTCGGGGCGTCCCTCCCACACGAGCATGGAGACTGAGCCATCGGGGGCGATCTCGTGGATCCAGCGGCCCATGCCGGCGCGCGCGTGGGAGTCGGCCCAGGCGATGGCTCGGGCGTAGTCGACGGCGAGTTCCTCGGCGCGCGAGGGGTCCACGACCTCGGCGAGGACGCGGGCGGCGCTGGCGGCCTCGCACACGACCCAGTGCATGCGTTGGGGGGCGGCGACGAGGCCGGCGGGGTCGAGGGTGTAGACGATGCCGCCCACGCCCTCGTCCGTCCAGCCGTCGGCCAGGGCACGGTCGTAGAGGGCGGTCGCGGTGTCGATCATCCAGGGTCCGGGCTTTTCGCCCATGTGGGTGAGGATCGCATAGACCTGCCCGATGAGGCGGGCGGCCTTAAATCCGAGGCCGGGGAGCGTATCGCCGGGTCTGATGAGCTCAACGGGGGCCTGGTCAGCCGAGGCAGGCAGGGGGCGCCATTCTTCGTCGTAGAGGTCGGGCAGGGCGAAGCCGCTGCGCGCGGCGATCTCGCCGACGAGGCGCAGGATCGAGCGCGCGCGGTCGAGCCAGACGCGCTCCCCCGTCGCTTCCCAGGCTGCCAGGTAGGCCTGGGCGGTATCGAGGTTGGTGGAGAGGCGACGCAGGGGCGAGCGCTTGCCAGTCGCGGCCTCGATCTCTTCGCGCACGGCGCCGGCGCTCGGGTCCCACCAGCGCTGATCCTGGTCCGCTTCGAGGTCGGTGAGCAGGTCGCGCGCAGCCCCGTGCCCGACCATAGCGGCAGCGGCGGCCGCACCGATCATCGCGGACTGGGCGCGCTGGGAAAAGATCGCGCGAGGAACCGGGGTGGCGGCGTGCTCTGACGTGGGCACGACCTCGGCGTACCAGGAGCCGTTCGGGGCGCGCAGGGGGCCTGCGAGGGCGGCGAGGCCATGGTTGACGAGGTGCGCGGTCCCCTCGATGCCTCGCATCTGCGCGAGGGCGAAGACGTGGGTCATGCGGGCGCTGATGCGCGCGTCGAGGGGACGCCCGAGGTCGACCTGACCGTCGGCGCGCAGGAAGGCGAAACCGACCCGCGCCTTCGACCGGGAAGCAAAGGCGACGAGCGCGTCGAAATCGGCGTCAAAAGCGCGGCGCAGATCTTCGTTGTTCCAGGGGGCGTTCATGACTGTTCTCCTGCCGGTACGTGCCTTCACGGTATCACCTGTCCAGGCGCCGCGGGCGAAGGTGGTGGCCGCGTGCGCGCAGTTGAGGGCGCAATTGCGCATGAGCGGTCAAGGGCGTCAGGAGCGGCCAACGAGCTCCAGGTCGGCCTGGGGCGCGAGGAGGGCGAGGGCCTCCTCGACGCAGGCGCTGATGGTGCGCACGCGCTGCACCTGGGGCGAGAGGATCTCGGGGGCGTCCGCGCCCACCATGATCGTGGGCACTCCGTATCGCGCGACGAGGTTTTCCACCATTTGCGCGCACGCGGGACCGCATCCAAGGACGACGGTGAGGGCGGGGACGCCGCCGCGCACGTACTCGCGGAAACGATCCAGGGTCTGCACTCCCCCGTAGTTTTCGCTGGACAGCATGCGCACGTCGCAGCCGTACCAGGCCAGGGCGATGCCTATGACCTGGGCGGCGGTCTCGTGGAGCGAGTCGGAGATGAGCGCGACACGGTCCCCTCCGACGAGGGAGCGGGCGGGGCGGGACTGGTAGACGGAGCGGCACACGCGCTGGAAGGCGTTGACCAGCATGAGGGCGGGTGCGCTGCCGACGGGTTCGCCGCCCGGATCGGAGCGCAGGGATTTGAGGGTGGGTTCGACGAATCGCGACCACGTATGGACGAGGCCGTGGCTGGCGACGGCGGCCTCGATCACTTCTTCGAGGCGATGGTAGTCGTCGGAGAGGGCGACGGCGCGCAGCTGGGCGGCGTTCGCCGGGCCTCGACGGGGAAGGAGTGTGCTTTCTGCGAGGGCTCGCTTGGCGGCCTCGGCGGCGGGCATGCCGGCGCGCACGTGGTGGATCATGGCGCGCAGACGGTCAACATCCTCGGGCTGGTAGCGACGGCGCTCGCCGGTCTCACGCTGCGCGGGGCCGAGGCCGTAGCGTCGTTCCCAGGTGCGCAGGGTTGAGGGGGATACTCCCAGTTCATCGGACACGGAGGACATGGTGCGGGAACGGTCGGTGTGCACCGACTGCGCCAGTATGGCTCGTGGCATGTCCGCTCCCTTCGGTCCTCGTCCGTACCCTGCTCCGATTCTTGCGTGTTCGAGGTCCACACGCCACAGGAAGGGACAGGAGACCCACGATCAAGTTGTTCAAAAAGTTATTCACGATCTGTTCACTCTGAGCACCATGCATTTCTCCACGTTTTAACAGGACAGGCACATCCAATCTGAGAACTGGCTCATAATTCGAGAAAGATCCTTGAATAACTACCGCACAAGTGTCTATTCTTGCCGACATCGTGTGCCGAAAGTGTCGGCACGACAGACATGAAGGAGGCACCCAATGACTGACGTCTCCCGTCTGCCCGGACCCATGATCGACGCGTGGGAATGGCAGTACGAAGCGGCGTGCCGAGACCTGGACACCGAGCTGTTCTTCCACCCCGAGGGTGAGCGCGGCTCCACGCGCCGGCGCCGCGCAGCAAACGCCAAGGCGATCTGCGCGACCTGCCCGGTCATCGAGCAGTGCCGGTCCTACGCCCTGGCCGCTCAGGAGCCTTACGGCATCTGGGGTGGAATGACTGAAGAAGAACGACGCGAAGAGATCCGCTCCTCTGGACGCGGTCGCCGCGTCTCCTAACGCGCATCCATTTTCCGGTGCGGCATCGCCACCGCGGTGCCGCACCTTTTTACTGCCCACCACGACGCCCATTCTCTCCGGGAGCTCGCATGACCAGCAACGACACCACGGCCTCGCAGAAAAAGGCCGAGGACGCCCCCACTAACCTGTACAAAACCCTGTTCTTCGTCACCGCACCGATCACCGCGGTCCTCGCGGGCGCGTGCGTGTGGATGGGCGTTCAGCTCGCCTCCACCTCTCCGGCGAGCCAGGCGACCCCGGCGGCCACGCCGACCGCGGCGGCTCAGATGCCGCAGAACACCGAGACTGCGGCTCCCAGCCAGACGAACGCCAACAACCTGGAGATCATGCAGTCGTTCATGCGCCACCAGGCTGATGACCCTCAGGCGAAGGGCGACATCAACGCTCCCGTGACGATGGTTCTCTTCTCTGACTTTGCGTGCCCCTACTGCACGAAGTACGCCCAGGAGATCGACCCCGCACTGGCCGATCTCGTCGAGGATGGCACCCTACGCGTGGAGTGGTACGACCTGGCCCAGATCACCGAGACCTCTCCCCTAGCAGCCCAGGCGGGCATCGCTGCGGGCGAGCAGGGTAAGTTCTGGGAGTTCCACGACGTGGTGTACGCGGCGGCCGACCCGACCGGTCACCCCCAGTACTCCGAGCAGGCCCTCGTCGACTTCGCGGCCAAGGCGGGCGTGCCCGACCTGGACAAGTTCCGCGAGACGATGCTCTCCGACCACACCGCCACCACGGTGAAGGCGGCCAAGGATCGAGCTCACCAGTCCGGCATCACCGGCACGCCCACCATGTTCATCAACAAGGCGTACGTCAGCGGCTACCGCGACGTCGACTACATCCGCAACACGATCCTCGACCAGGCGGCGCAGTCCGCGTCCTGACGCGAGGACCCGTGCCGCACGGATGCGCGGCGTGGGAGACACGAACAAAAGAGGGGCGGCCCGGAAGGATTCCTTCCGGGCCGCCCCTGTAGCGTTCAGAGTGCGAAGCGTTCAGCGCTCCACGACCGCCAGCACGTCACGCGAGGACAGGATCTGGAACTCCTGGCCGTCGTACTTGACCTCGGTGCCGCCGTAGCGCGAGTAGATGACGACGTCGCCGACCTTGACGTCGACGGGGATACGGTTACCGTTGTCGTCCACGCGGCCGGGGCCCACGGCGATAACTTCGCCTTCCTGCGGCTTCTCCTTGGCGGTGTCCGGAATGACCAGGCCGGAGGCGGTGGTCTGCTCGGCCTCAACCTGGCGGATGACGATGCGGTCCTCGAGGGGCTTGATGGAGATCGACATTGTCGCTCCCTTTCTTCTTTGTCACGAAGGTGCTCGTCCTTTCCCTGCCGTCGCGGGGGTCAGGTGCAGGACCGGTCGCGGGTGTTCCCGCGCTTCCTCCACGAGTGTAGGCGCGCTCCTGGCACTCGAGCAAGCCGAGTGCCAGGCGCGTTCACCCTGGGCGAGACGCCACCCGCGCCCCGACCGCGCACCCCACACGACCTCGTCCCGTAAGAGATGGGACAATGAGCGGGTGAGCGCCCTGACCCCCATTCTGTCCTCCCCCGGCTGGGAGCTGCTGGAGTCCCTGCAAGCGAAGCAGGCCACCAACCCCATCCCGCTGCCCGAGCTCGGATCCGCCCTGCGCGCCGCCGGCCTCGACGCGGAGCTCGTGGTCGCAGTCCTCACCCAGCTGGCCCTACGCCAGGCCGCGCGAGCCAAGTTCGGCCCCTTCGCCTCCCACATGGTGTTCACCCGCGACGGCCTCGAGCAGGCGACGCGCCTCGTCGTGGCGGCCCGTCACGCCCAGCGCTTCAGGGACTGCGGCGCGACGCGCGTCGCGGACCTGGGCTGCGGCATCGGATCGGACGCGATGGCGATCGCCGGCCTCGGTATGAACGTGCTGGCGGTCGATATTGACCCCGACACCGCCGGTGCCGTGGCCGCAAACCTGCGGGCCTTCGAGGGGTCCGAGGTGCGCCTGGGCGACGTCACGGACCTCGACATGGACGAGCTGGCCGCCGAGGGCGTCGACGCAATCTTCGCAGACCCGGCCCGCCGCACGGGTGCCTCGCGCGGGTCGGCGCGCATCACGGACCCCGAGCAGTGGTCCCCTCCCCTGTCGCTCGCCCTCGGCTGGGCCTCGACGATCGAACGCGTCGGCATCAAGGTGGCGCCGGGCATCGCGTACGAGCACATCCCCTCCTCCTGGCACGCGCAGTGGGTGAGCGTGGGTGGCGACCTCGTCGAGGCCTCGCTCTGGTCTCCCGCGCTCTCCCCCGAGGGGCGCGGGCGCTCCTGCCTCCTCTTGGACGAGGCCGGGGCCGCCCATTCGCTCTCCACACCCGAGGGGTACGCGCCCAACGCCCCCGCGCCTCGCGTGGAGGTCGCACCGCTGGGCACGATGATCGCCGAGCCCGACAGCGCGGTCATCCGCTCGGGCCTCCTGGGACGCCTCGCGGACGAGGTCGGCGCGGGCATCGTGTCCGACAAGATCGCCTACCTCACCGGGGACGACCTGCCCGATTCCCCCTTCTACGACCGCTTCGAGGTCCTCGCGGTGACCAACCTGCGGGCAAAGGCTATTTCCGCCGAGCTGCGCACGCGCGGCGCGGGCAGCGTCGAGATCAAGAAGCGCGGAGCGGACATCAACCCCGACAACCTGCGCAAATCCTTGAAACTGGGCGGAGGCGAGCAGCAGCTGACCGTCATCGCGACGCGCGTGGACGGGCGCCACCGCGCGATCATCTGCCGACGGTTGGCTAAAAACCTGTAAGAAAGCTCTCCGCCGACACCACGCGTTGCCCTGCCACAATGGAGGAAGCTAGCGAAAGGATCGACATGTCTTTGCCCTTCGGTTCCTCCCAGCGTTCCACGATCGGTGTCGAGTGGGAACTCCAGCTCGTTGACCGCGACTCCCACGACCTGCGCCAGAGCGCGGATGCGATCATCGACCGCGCCACGACCGACGGCAAGCTCTACCCGGGCGTCCACCGCGAGATGCTGCTCAACACGATCGAGGTCGTGTCCAAGCCGCGCGCGACCGTCGCCGAGTGCATAGCCGACCTGACAGACTGCGTCGACTACCTGAGGCCCCTGGCCTCGGACCTGCGCATCGACCTGGCCACCGCCGGCACACACCCTTTCGCGCGACCGGGCCGCCAGCGCGTCACCAATTCGGAGCGCTACGCACAGCTGGTGGAGCGCACCGCCTACTGGGGGCACCAGATGCTCCTGTACGGCGTCCACGTGCATGTCGGCGTCGAGGATCGCGCGAAGATCCTCCCGATCCAGGCAGCTCTCACCGCCCACCTTGGCCACCTGCAGGCCATCTCTGCCTCCTCCCCCTTCTGGGCGGGCGAGGACACCGGCTATGCGTCCAACCGCGCGATGGTCTTCCAGCAGCTGCCCACCGCCGGGATCCCGCGTCAGTTCTCGACGTGGGAGGATCTCGAGGCCTACACGGAGGACATGATTCGCACGGGCGTCATCGAGGGCTTCGACGAGGTCCGCTGGGACATCCGCCCCTCGCCCGCCTTCGGCACGATCGAGAACCGCGTGTACGACGCTGCGACGAACGCGACCGAGGTCGCCACCTTCGCGGCCTTGACCCACGTCCTCGTCGAGCATTTCTCGCGCCTGTACGACGCGGGCGAGCCTCTGCCGTCCCTGCCGGATTGGTTCGTCGCCGAGAACAAGTGGCGTTCGGCGCGCTACGGCATGGACGCGACCCTCATCGTCTCGCGTGACGGCACGACCGAGAGCGCGCGCGACGGCATCGCGCGACTGAAGGAAGAACTGGCCCCCGTGGCCGCCGACCTGGACTGCGCGCGCGAGTTCGCAGGCTTGGAGACAATCCTGACGATCGGGGCCTCCTACGAGCGTCAGCGTGCCGTCGCGGCGGCCGCGCGCCCCGGCCAGGGCCTCGACGCGGTCGTGGACCTCATGCGTGCCGAGATGAGCGCGGGGCGCCCCCTGGCTCTCGCCGAGTTCGCAACCCTGAACGTCTAACTCCGTCACGCCAACGCCCCACGCTCTCACGCGGGCGCGGGGCACTGTTGCCAGCGCCACACACTCCCAGACAGTATTCAGGCGACTCTCAGAACGTCGCCGTATGCTGTGGGAAGATCGAAAACTGAAGCTGAGAGGACACTCACCCATGGCGCAGGAAGACACACAGTCACCTGAATCCAAACACGTTCCATCTGCGCTCGCCAAGGTCCTCTCCCCGATCGCGGCTACCCTGCAGACTCTCTGGCTGCTGCTGTCCTCGCTGGTCCACCTCACGCTCCGCTGGCTGTCGCGATGCCCGGCCACCGCGATCCTCACCGTCGCACTGACGATCATGTCGGCGACCTACTGGGTCTGGCGCGACCAGTTCACAGCCTTCGAAGCTGATCCGTCCAGCCCTCACTGGTGGTCGGTTCTCTCATCCGTCGGCGCGGTTCCCGGCAATTTCGTCGCCACGGCCGTGCTCGGCATTGTCGTGATGATCATTGCCGGCGGCGCTGCGGAGCGGCACCTGGGCACCCGCGCATGGGTAGCCGCTGCGGCCGCGGGACAGATCGTCGGCGTCGCCGCCACATGGCTGACGCTCCCCCTGCTCACCAAGGTGTTCTCCATGTGGGGACAGGCGATTGATGCGGGGAGCCTGTGGGGCACAAGCCTCATCCTCGTCGCCCTCGTGGGTGCCGCAGCGCAGTCGCTGGCCTCTCACTGGCGCTGGCGCGCGCATTTCCTCCTCATCGGAATCCTCATCCTGTCGGCGGCGATCCTCGGATCGGCGATCTCGTACGCGCGCGTGTGGGCCCTCCTCGCGGGCATCGTGGCCGCGCGCCTCGCGGGCGTGCGCGGGGAGCGCAGCGGGTCCGGAGACGACATTACGATCGGACGCCAGCTCGCGTCCGTCGCCGCCCTGTGCTGGGCGTGTGCGGCGGCGCTGACCGTTATTTCTTCGTCCCCCGAGGGACCGCTCGCTGAGATGCGGTGGTCGCTGGGACCCGCGTGGTGGCTCGAGGGGCGCACCGGTGTCATCACGACTCTGCTGTGCCTGGCCCCCATCACGCTCCAGCTGATCTTCGCCTACGGACTGCGCAAGGGCAGGCGCGCTGCCTACTTCGGTACTCTGATCCTCCAGCTGGTCCTCGGTCTGTCGACGGTCGTGGCGACGAGTGTCGCTCTCGCCCAGGGCACCGACGAGAACGGGATGGCCAGGCCCGAGCTCGTCACCACGGCCTCGCTCCTTCTCGTTCCTGTTATCCTCAACGCCGCCCTGTGCGCCATCACGTGGTGGGTGCGTCGTTCCTTCACGATTCACGCGGAGCCCTCCACGACCTCGACCCTGCTGCGGCGCTGGCTGCTCCTCATGGTCGGCTGCGCGGGCGCCGTCCTCGTCCTCGGATTCCTCACGAGCGACTCCTTCGTCCCCCTCGAGGCCCTCAACTCCGGCGACGACCTGACCGTCACCTACTACGCAACCCCCCTGCAGATCCTCCACGACTACACCCTCACGCTGCTCCCCACGGCGACGGCCTCGATCTTCGAACCGTCCCTGGTCCCGATGACGCTCTTTGCGGAGGCACCCGTCCTGTGGGTTCCCCTCGTCGCCTGGATCGGCACCCTCGCCATCATCCTGAAAGCACTGCTCGCTCGGCCTCGTATCCCGCTGTCCTCGCCACTCGAGAGCCTCACGCCGCTCCTGCGCGCCCACGGCGCGGGCACCCTCGGGTGGATGCAGACCTGGGACGGCAACCAGGTGTGGGTGTCTCCTTCCGGCGAGGCCGGAGTCGCCTATCGCGGGTCGGGAGGCGTCGCACTGACGGTCACAGACCTGGCGTACGAGCCGGGCAAGGCCTCCGAGGCGATCGCGCAGTTCTCAGCCTTCGCGTCCGCATCGGGCCTGACCCCCGCGCTCTACTCGGTCCACGAGGAGCTCGCGCAGGCCGCGCGCGAGGACGGCTGGACCATCATGCAGGTCGCCGAGGAGTCCCTGCTGGACCTGCCCGGCCTCGCGTTCAAGGGCAAGGCCTACCAGGACGTGCGCACCGCCATGAACCACGCATCCCGCGAGGGCGTCGAGGCCGTGTGGACCACCTGGGAGGAGTGCCCGGCGGGCTGGCGCGACCAGATCACCGTCATCTCCGATACGTGGAGCGCCGACAAGGCCCTGCCCGAGATGAGCTTTACGCTCGGCGGCGTGCCCGAACTCGCGGTCCCCGAGACGCGCATCCTGGTCGCCATCGACGAGGAGTCGACGATCCACGCCGTCACCTCGTGGCTGCCCATCTACCGCGACGGAACAGTCGTCGGCCTGACCCTGGACGTCATGCGTCGGCGCACGACCGGGTGGCGTCCCGCGATCGAGTTCCTCATCGGCAAAGCCGCCCTGTCAGCGCAGGAAGAGGGGTTGGAGGTCCTGTCCCTGTCGGGTGCTCCCCTGTCGCGTTCGGCCGACGACACCTCGGCCTTCGGCGCCCTCACCGACGCGCTGGCCGCCATCATGGAGCCTCTCTACGGCTTCAGCTCGCTGCATGCGTTCAAGCGCAAGTTCAAGCCTCGCACGCAGTCCCTGTACCTCGCGGTGCCGGACCCGGCCTCCCTCGCGACGGTCGGACTGGCTATCTCGCACGCCTACGTGCCCCGCGTGTCTCCCGCGCAGACCCTCACGCTCGTCGCCTCCGTCGCCGGGGGCCTCGCCAAACTCGCCGCGAAGGGCGTCGGTGACCTGCGATCGACCCGAGCAGCCGCCCGGGAGCGCGCGTCCGATGAGGGCACGCTCGCTGCCACGGCCTCGTCCGATAGGAGCGGAAAGGGACTTCAATGAGCGCCCTGGGTAGCATCCCCCTCACCTCGCTCAAGACCCTCGCGGTAGTCGCCGTCCTGGCGATTGCGTCCCTGTTGGCTGGGGCGTCTGCGCTTGCGCGTTCGGCCCCGTCGCGCTGCCCGGGACGCACGAGGCGGTGGCTGGGCCGCACGGTCATCCTCCTCGTGCCCACGATCCTCATCGCGTCCGCGGGCGCCCTCGTCTTCAATCGCTCGCTCGGGCTCGTGAAAACCAGCGGGGACTTGGCAGAACTCGTGTTCTCAACCGTCGTCGGGACGGCCGCCCAGTCCGGCGGCGAGGCCGATGTCGACGCGCAGTCGGTCGCCGCATCCGCACTCGACGCGACCTTCACGACGACCGAGGACGGCATGCTCGAGACCACCTGGACCGGCCCATCGAGCGGGATCACCCTGCCTGTCTTCGTCATCACTCCGCGCGACTACTCCCCCACCGACGGCAAGACCTACGCGGTCATCGAGCTTCTCCACGGCTACCCGGGCGAGGCCGACGGCACGATGCAGGGCGCACAGGTTCAGGAAGCGCTCAACAATGCCATCGACGAGGGGATCATCCCGCCGACAATCGTCGTCGGCCCCTCCCTCAGCGTCGACGAGGAGGCCCACGACTGCGCCGATATCGAGGGGCGCCCCGCCGTCTACACGTGGGTGTCCCACGACGTCCCCGAGATGATTCGACACAACTTCCCCAATACGTCGTCCAATCGCGACGCCTGGATGATCGGGGGTTTCTCCGCCGGCGCCTACTGCGCGATCTGGACGGCCCTGCGCACGCCCGAGACCTACGGTGCCGCCGCCTCTCTGTCCGGTTATGACACGCAGATCGAGGGGCAGATGACCAACCAGGGCGAGCAGTACCTGGCCGACAACACGCTGTCGGTCATGCTGGCGAACCGCACGCCTGACGGGATACGCATCTACGCGATGGCCGCCGGCGACGACGCCATTGGCGGCGCCTACACCGCTCTCAAGATGGCGTCAGCCGTCAAGGAACCCGACAGCGTCACCACGGACGTTCCCCCGACGGGCGGGCACGCGGGCCCGCTGTGGCGCGAACACATTCCGACGATGCTGGCGTGGTGGGGGTCCTCCGACCGGGTCTCGAAGGCCGTCGGTGCCCCTTCGACGGCGGCGACCGCACAGTCCTCCGAAGCCAGCGCGTCCATCGTGCCTGTGACGACCGTGACCCACGAGGTGCAGCCGACCGCCCCGAACGGGTACCTGACGCTTGGCCTCCTGATTGCCGGCGTACTCGTCTCGCTCATTCTCACGTGGCATGTCGCGCCGCGCTGGCAGCTGCGCCGTCACGAGGACGAGGGCGATCAGGCCGAGCAACCACACGGGGCACGTCACCGCGTGCAGCACTCGGGTCTCGGTGCCGCTATGCCGCGTCCCGTGCTCGGGTCACTCGCATACCTGGCGCGTCTGACGTCCCTCGGAGCGGCCACGGTAAGCGCCGCGCTCCTCGTCGGCATCGCCGCCAACATGGTGGGCGGCTTCTACACCTCGTGGAGCTCGATCGCGCAGAGCTTCATGGACGGCCTGCGCTAGGGCCCGCGGGCCGCTCTCAGGCCCGCGGTGCCAGGTACATCGTCGTCAGCTCCATGCCCGAATCCGGGGAGAAGTCCCAGTCCGACGGCGGCAGGCCGGCCGCAACCAGCTCGGAGCCGATCGCCGCGATCTGAGCGCCGTTGTCCGTGCAGAAGCGCAGAGGGGGCATGCGAACCTGCACGCCGGCCGCCTCGGCTCGCTGGGTCAGCAGGCCGCGCAGTCGGGAGTTCGCAGAGAATCCACCGCCCACGACAATCGTGTCGCATCCGGTGTCCAGCGCGGCCCGCACGGCCTTCGCGGTGAGGGAATCGTTGACGGCCTCGGAGAACGCAGCGCACACGTTTTCCTTGCTGACAACCTCTCCGCGCGCGGTCGCGCCCTCGATGTATCGGGCGACGGCGGTCTTCAGGCCCGAGAAGGAGAAGTCATACTTGTGGCGCTCCTTGTCCTTGCCGGCGGCCAGGCCACGCGGGAAACGGATCGCCTCGCGTTCCCCCTGCTGAGACAGACGGTCCACGTGTGGGCCGCCCGGGTAGGGCAGGCCGAGGAGGCGCCCGACCTTGTCGAAGGCTTCGCCGGCGGCGTCGTCCAGGGTGCCGCCCAGCTCGACGACGTCCGTCGCGATATTGCGGATTTCGAGGATGTTGGAGTGGCCACCGGAGACGACGAGCCCGATAAAGTGCTCGGGCAGCGGCCCGTCAGCGAGCTTATCGACGGCCAGGTGGCCGATCACGTGGTTGACGCCGTACAGGGGCTTACCCAACGACGAGGCCAGCGCCTTGGCCGCGCAGATACCGACGGTCAGCGAACCAACGAGACCAGGTCCAGCCGCAACCGCAATCGCGTCCACGTCCGCCAGTGTCACTCCGGCCTCGCCGAGAGCAGCATCCAACGTGGGCAGGAAGGACTCCAGGTGCGCACGCGACGCGATCTCAGGGATGATGCCGCCGTAGCGGGCGTACTCATCCATCGACGTGGCCGTGCGGTCGACCAGCAGCTGCGTACCGCGCACGAGGCCGACGCCGGTCTCGTCGCAGGTTGACTCAATACCAAGGACCAGGGGTTCACTCACGCCACCAGTTTAATCCGCGCATGCGGGCAGCGCCGTACGCGGGTGGCACACAGGTCCGTACCGTGCAGAAACTGCGTCAGTCTAATGGGGAGAACGCGCGTTCGCGATGAACATCGAGACGCCCGCAACCGCGAAGACCAGCAAGCTCCAGGGGAACAGCGAATCGGCGATCGGCCTGATCTGGGGGGAGCCAAAGACCATGCCCAGCAGCAGGAGGATCGACAGAATCGCGAAGACGATCATCGCCGCGATGCCGACGGTCGCGCTGACCCAGTAGCGACGCGTATGCGTGTTCGGACCGGTTTCATCAAATTGCATGGCGTGCTCCTCTCTGAGCCGATGATGCTTCCATGATACGCCGCACGCCGGGCCATTATGCACATTTCGCACGCGACTACAGCAGCCGCTTCGCCGCGCCATCGCACGCGACAGATCACTGTGCCGCCGCGTCTGTCCCACACAAATGCGGGAGGGCCCGGCGCGTGCGCGCCGGGCCCTCCGCGAGGCCACTCCAGCCGAATCAGACGCCCTTGAAGGCAGCCTTGCCGAGCTGGCGGTTCAGGTTTGCGATCACGTCGAGCGGGATCTGCTTGGGGCAGACCTCAGCACACTCGCCGATGTTCGAGCAGGAGCCGAAGCCCTCCTCGTCCATCTGGTTGAGCATGCCCACGACGCGCTTGTAGTTCTCGGGCTTGCCCTGCGGGAGCAGGCCGAGGTGCGTGACCTTCGCCGAGGTGAAGAGCATCGCGGAGGCGTTCGGGCAGGCAGCCACGCACGCACCACAGCCGATGCACGCGGCGGCCTCGAACGCGCGATCCGCGTCCTGCTTCGGGACCGGGGTCGCGTGCGCGTCGGGGGCTGCACCCGTGTTCACGGAGATGTAGCCGCCGGCCTGGATGATGCGATCCAGGGCGCTGCGGTTGACCACGAGGTCCTTGATGATCGGGAAGCCCGATGCACGCCACGGCTCGATCGTGATGACGTCGCCATCCTTGAAGGAACGCATGTGCAGCTGGCAGGTCGTGGTGACCTCCGGGCCGTGAGCGATACCGTTGATGACGATGCCACACTGACCGCAGATGCCCTCGCGGCAGTCGGAGTCGAAGGCGACGGGTTCCTCGCCGCGTGCGAAGAGCTCTTCGTTCAGGACGTCGAGCATCTCCAGGAACGAGGACTCTTCCGAGATTCCCTTCACCTGGTATTCATGAATTGCGCCCTTGTCTTCGGGACCGTTTTGGCGCCAGATCCTCAGTGTCAGGTTCACTTGTAGCTCCGCTGCTTCAGCTCGATGTCGTTGTAAATCAGGTCTTCCTTGTGGAGGATCGGGGGCTCGCCTTCGCCAGCGTATTCCCAAGCCGCCACGTACAGGAACTTGTCGTCGTGACGCAGGGCCTCACCCTCGGGAGTCTGGGACTCCGCGCGGAAGTGGCCGCCGCACGACTCTTCGCGGTGCAGCGCATCGATGCACATAAGCTCGCCCAGCTCCATGAAGTCGGCGACACGGCCGGCCTTCTCGAGGGACTGGTTGAGTTCGCCGATCGACTTGCCGGGAACGCGAACGTTCTTCCAGTAGTCGGCGCGCAGCTCGCGGATCATACCGATGGCCTTCTTCAGGCCTGCCTCGGTGCGCTCCATGCCGCAGTACTCCCACATGATCTTGCCCAGCTCCTTGTGGAACGAGTCCACGGAGCGGGTGCCGTTGATCGACATGAGGGTGTCGATACGGCCCTGAGCCGACTCGAGAGCTTCCTTCACCGAAGGCGAGTTCTCGTCCAGCTTGGGCAGGTGGAAGCAGTGCGCCAGGTAGTCGTTGATCGTGTTGGGCAGGACGAAGTAGCCGTCCGACAGGCCCTGCATGAGCGCCGAGGCACCCAGGCGGTTCGCGCCGTGGTCGGAGAAGTTCGCCTCGCCGGCCACGTACAGACCGGGCAGGTTCGACTCGAGGTCGTAGTCAACCCACAGGCCACCCATGGTGTAGTGGACGGCCGGGTAGATGCGCATCGGCACCTCGTAGGGGTTGTCGCCCGTGATGCGCTCGTACATGTCGAAGAGGTTGCCGTACTTGGCGGACACGGCGGCCAGGCCCATACGGTTGATCGCGTCGGAGAAGTCGAGGTAGACGCCGCGGGCGACACCGTCGATCTTCGGGCCGACGCCACGGCCCTCGTCACACATGTTCTTGGCCTGACGCGACGCGATGTCGCGGGGCACGAGGTTACCGAAGGAGGGGTAGATGCGCTCCAGGTAGTAGTCGCGATCCTCTTCGGGGATGTCGCGCGGGTCCTTCTCGCAGTCCTCGGCGCGCTTGGGAACCCAGATGCGGCCGTCGTTACGCAGCGACTCCGACATGAGGGTCAGCTTCGACTGCTGGTCGCCGTGCTGGGGAATGCACGTGGGGTGGATCTGCGTGAAGCAGGGGTTGCCGAAGTAGGCACCCTTGCGGTACGCACGCCAGATGGCGGTCCCGTTGCAGCCCATCGCGTTGGTGGACAGGAAGAACACGTTGCCGTAGCCGCCGGTGGCCAGGACGACCGCGTCGGCGATGAAGGTCTCGAGCTTGCCGGTGGACATGTCGCGGGCGACAATGCCGCGAGCCTTGCCGTCGTCGACGATGAGCTCGACCATCTCGTGACGCGAGTGCTCGGTGACTGTGCCGGCCGCGACCTGGCGCTCGAGCGCCTGGTAGGCGCCGATCAGCAGCTGCTGACCCGTCTGGCCACGCGCGTAGAACGTACGGGACACCTGCACGCCGCCGAAGGAGCGGTTGTCGAGGAGGCCGCCGTACTCGCGGGCGAAGGGGACGCCCTGCGCGACGCACTGGTCGATGATGTTGGCGCTGACCTCGGCGAGGCGGTAGACGTTGTCCTCACGGGCGCGGTAGTCGCCGCCCTTGACCGTGTCGTAGAAGAGACGGTAGACGGAGTCGTTGTCGTTGCGGTAGTTCTTCGCGGCGTTGATACCACCCTGCGCGGCGATGGAGTGCGCGCGGCGGGCGGAGTCCTGGTAGAAGAAGCAGTCGACGTTGTAGCCCATTTCGCCGAGCGAGGCGGCGGCAGCGCCGCCCGCGAGGCCGGAGCCGACGATGATGACACGCAGCTTACGGCGGTTGGCTGGGTTGACCAGCGCGGCGCTGAACTTACGCTGTTCCCAGCGCTGCGCGATCGGAACGTCGTGGGAAGCCTTCGTGTCGGCGATCTTGTCGCCTTCACGGTAGAGGCCGTGGATGAGTGTATCGGTCATGATTGCGTGCCCTTCCTCAGTGGATCAAGCCGGTGACGATGGCGACGGGCGGGGCCATGAACATCACGAAGATGACCAGACCGACCAGGCCCGAGAGGAGAACCAGCGGCTTACGGGTCGCGGAACGCACCCAACCGAGCGACTGGAACATGGACCAGAAGCCGTGGGAGACGTGGATGCAGGCGCAGCCGACGAACACGGCGTAGAGGATCACCAGGACCGGCGACTGGAAGGAAGCGATCATGCGGGCGTAAGGCGTGGTGACGTCAGCACCGAAGTTCGCGACCTTCGCGGGCAGGCTCACGGTGGTGAAGTGAGCGATGTGGAAGATCAGGATCAGCAGGATGAGGACACCGCTCATACGCATGGTGCGAGCCGCGTAGGAGTCCGAGACGGACTTCTTGACGACGTAGCGGGTGGAGCGAGCGCGACGCGAACGCTTCCAGGTGTAGGCGGCGGCCCACAGGTGGATGATGAGCATCAGCGCCATGGCGGCGCGGAAGACCCAGATGAATCCGCCGTGCGGGAAGATCGGCACGAAAGCCTCTTCATGCAGCCAGTGCGCGTAGTCGTTGTAGACCTCCGCGCCCAGGAACATCTTGAGGTTGCCGTAGGAGTGGAACAGCAAGAAGAAAACGAAAACGAAGCCCGAGACGGCCATCAGCTGCTTAATAAAGACGCTGGTGGTCCACGCGCGGCGCTTCTTCGTTGCGACATTTTGAGTGGCCATGACATGAGCATATCGACGCTTTTCGTCCGCTTCGTAGGACCATGGCACGAGGCCGACCGCGAAGGATCTCAACACGGTGTCATTTTCGGCGATTTTCCGCGGTTATGTCAGGCAGCTTGCGCCGGCGTCGCAAGGAAAACACCTAGGACCATCGACCCCGAAAACAGGGGTCGCAAGACACGAATTTTGATACATCGACCATACCTATTTAGTGGCGGTCGTCGCATCGCGTCAGATCAGTGATGCCCTCATCTCGACGGCCGCTTCGACGGGGTTGCGGAAGTAGCGTGGGCGTCGCCCGATTTCAACGAAGCCTCGGGACTCGTACAGGCCGATGGCGCCCTCGTTGGAGGGTCGCACGTCGAGGAAGATCTCGCGCGCTCCGGCCTCGCGCGACCAGGCGAGGAGCTCGTCGAGGATCGTCGCCCCGATGCCTCGTCCGCGCGCGTGGGCGCGCACGCCGATGGTCATGACGTCGGCCTGATCTCCGCCGACCTTCGCGCCGCCGTATCCGACGACGTCGCCGGACTCATCCGTGGCAATCCAATAGCGAGAGGCCTGAGAGGAGAGCTCCTCGGCGATCATGTATGGGGTCCAGGGGTCCTCGGCGAACACCTCGGCCTCGAGGGCAGCGATGAGTTCGAGGTCGCCCGGTCCCGCGACGCGCAGCGAGGCCTTCACAGGCGCGCGGTGGGCTGGCCCTGGATGTCGGGGCGGCGCAGGTACAGGGGGTCAGTGCGCAGACGGTCCTCCTCGCCGCGCGACAGGCGCGTAGCAACGATGCGGCTCATGACGGCGGGATCGAGACTCACCTGGGGTCCGAGGTCTGCGCGGGCGAGCGCGTCGGCGCTGTGCGCGGGGATCGGCGCTCCCGCGACGACGAGGCCGGGGGCGGTGCGCATGGCACCCAGGAGCGTGCTGACATCGCCAACTTCGAGGCGTCCCTCAAGGGTGACGTCGTCGGGCCCGGCGGCCACGTACGAGCCCCAGTAGAGTTCGCGGCGGCGCGCGTCGGCGATCGCGTAGACGCGGGTGTCGGGGGCAAGCAGGTCGAGGCCCTGGCGGGCAATGACGTCGAGGGCGGACACGCCGTAAGCGGGCACGCCGGCGACCGAGGCGAGGACGCGAGCGGAGACGAGGCCGGCGCGCAGCCCGGTGAAGGGGGCGGGCCCGGTGCCCACGAGGACGCGATCAACGCCGGCATGGGCGAGCTGCGCGGGCAGACCTGCTGCCGCGAGCGCCTCGCGCACGAGCGGGGTGATGGATTCTGCGTGGTGGCGCCCGGAGTCGTTGTGGGCGCGGGCGATCACGCGGCCGTCTTCGATGATGGCGACGGCGGTTGCGGCTTGGGTGTCCAGGGCTATCTCTCGCACGGTGTGATCCTACTCGCCGTCGGTGTGATCGTCGCTGTCAAGGGCGTCCTCGTCGATGCGGGTTCCGCCGTGGGCGGCGACGACACTGTCGAGGACGCCGTCCCAGCGGTGGCCGTGGGCGCGCAGGACGATGACGCGCGTGCCGTCGTCCATGTTCTCCAGGTCGATGACGTCACCGTCGTGGGCGGCCTCGCCGCCCGAGGCTCGGCGCACCTCGATGGAGAGGCGTTCCTCGCTCATCGCCTCGGTCTTACCTTCGCCCCATTCGACGACGGTCACGGCCTCGTCGAGGGAGGAGTCGAGGTCGAGGGTCTCCAGGTCGTTCAGGTCGGTGATGCGGTAGGCGTCCGCGTGGATGAGGTCTGGGCCACCGCTCAGAGAGGGATGCACGCGGGCGACGATAAATGTCGGGGAGGCGACGCGTCCGCGCACGCCCATGCCGACGCCGATGCCCTGGGTGAGGGTGGTCTTGCCCGCGCCGAGGCCGCCCGAGAGCATGAGGAGGTCTCCGGCCGCAAGGATGCGGCCGAGGTCTTCGCCGAACGCGCGCGTCTGGTCGGCGTCGCGCGTTGACACCTCGTAGGAGGCGATGGGCTGGGTCATGAGTTGCTCCCGAAGGTCGCGTCGGCGCTATCCCGATAGATGCGGGGGATGTGTGCGCCCAGATTGGTGACGATTTCGTAGTTGATGGTACCGGCTGCCTGCGCCCAGTCGTCGGCCAGCGGATCGCCGTCGTGTCCGGCTCCGAAGAGGACAGCAAGGTCTCCGACGGCCGCGGGCGCGTCCCCGCTGCGCGCGGTCGGGGTGCCCGCGTCGCCGTCTGCGGGCCCGAGGTCGATGATGAATTGGTCCATGCACACGCGTCCGATGAGGGGCGCGTGGAAGGGGCCGGAGGCGGTGTGGACGAGGACGCGCGCTCGGTTGGAGGCGGCGCGCAGGATGCCGTCGCCGTAGCCGAGGGGAACCAGGCCGACCCAGCGGCGCGTGGGCGCGACCCAGGTTCCGCCGTACGAGGCGGGGGTCCCCTCCTCGATGACCTTGACGGAGGTGAGGGGCGCGCTCAGCTCGAGGGCGGGGATGAGGCCGAGTTCTTCAGCTGTAGCGACCGCAGGGTCGGGGCTAAGGCCGTACAGGCCAATGCCGGCGCGAACCATGTCGTAGTGGGCCTCGGGATGCCACAGGATGCCCGAGGTAGCGGAGAGGTGACGGATGCGCGGCGTGATGCCGGCGTCGGCGAGGATCGCCAGGCCCTCCTCGAAAATCCGCACGTGCCTCGCGGTCGAAGCATTACCCGCCTCGCTGGGGTCGTCGGCGCGGGACATGTGGCTCCATACCCCCACGATGTCGACGAGGCCGTCGTCGGCGGCCATGCGCAGGGCCGAGGCCAGGGCGGGCAGGTCGGCGAGGGTTGAGCCCGCGCGAGACATGCCGGTGTCGATCTTGACATGGACGCGCGCGGGGCGGCCCACCGCTCGCGCGGCGGCGCAGATGTCGGCGAGGACCCAGGTCCACGACACGGACAGGTCGATATCAGCCTCGATCGCGGCCGCAAAGTCGGAGGACGAGGTGGAGATCCACGCAAGGATGGGCGCGTCGGCGCGGGCGACCCCGGCCTCGTCGAGGCCGCGGCGCAGCGTGAAGGCCTCGGCCAGCTGGGCGACGCCCAGCCAGTCGGCGCCACCGTCCAGGGCGGCGCGGGCGACCGGGAGGAGGCCATGCCCGTAGGCGTTCGCCTTGACGGTCGCGAGCTGGAGCGCGCGGGGGGCGGCTGCGCGCAGGACGCCCAGGTTGTGACGGATCGCGGCCAGGTCGACGACCGCTTGTGACGGGTAGTCCCGTCCTTGACCGTGTTCGTTCGTGGAAGTCACTCCCCTAGTATCTCACGCGGGCCCGAGCCCGCCGCGCGGCTGCACCTGTGCCCTCCCGCCTCACAGGCTGAGGGCGGCGAGCGCTTCCGGGATTGCGTCAGCGATGTCACGCGCCTGAATGGGGGCGCGACCGTTGTATTCATCGGTGGCCAGCTTCGCCGCACGACCGTGGAGCCACACGGCCGACACCAGTCGTTCGGGCGTGACGGCCTGCGGTTGTCCGTTCGGTCCTGGCAGCGCGTGCTCGTCCCTGACGGGGCGGGCGAGGATACCGGCGATCAGGCCTGCCAGGACGTCGCCGCTGCCCGCGACTCCCGCCCACGACGTGGTGGTCGGCGCGACCAGCATGGAGTCGCAGCGGGTCACGCTGTCCTCCATGTGTTCCAGGTCGGGGAAACCCAACTCCGGGTTGATGAAACTAGCGAGCAGCGCCTGATCGCGGAGCATGTCCGCGTATTCGAAGGAACGCACGATGGTCACCGGGCCCTTGAGTACGACGTGGAAGCCCGTGGCCTCGTGGAGGAGGTTCGCGTAGCGCAGGGGCGCTGCGGCGACCTCGTCCCGTTTCGTCGGCGTGCCGAGCCTCGTCAGCAGCCGCGCGGCCTCACCATGGTGCGGGGTGAGGACGGTGGTCTCGGGGTTGATGGTGTCCGCCAGCTCCGGAATCAGGTCGAGGCCCCAGGCGTCCATGACGAGCGGAACGCCGGACTGGCCGCAGAATTGCGCGAGTTCGAGCGCGTCCTCGCGGCGGTCCTCGTCCAGTCCGGGGCCGATGAGGGCCGCCTGGATGCGCCCGTCCACCGTGACGACGCCCGGCTCGGCGGACAGCACGAGGTCTTGGACGCGCCGGGTCGAGTTTAGGCGTACCATGCCGACGCCAGACGCCAAAGCTCCGCGCGTGGCGAGCAGGCCGGCGCCCGGGTAGGTGTCGGATCCGGCGACGAGGCCGACGACGCCGCGCGCGTACTTGTCGTCGTCAAAGGCCGGGGCTTGAACGAATCGACTACTGCCGGTTCCGTCGTAGAAGTACACCGGGACCTCGCCGCTCGTTTCCTCCGTGTCAGCGGGCGTCAGGCCAACGAGTCCGGTCCACTCCATTTCGATGAGTTCCAAGGCACCACAATACTGCGCGGCGGGCGCCAGGATCTGGGCGCGCTTGAAGCTGCCCACGGCCATCGTGTGCGTGGCACGCATGACGGCACCCTTCACGTTCCCCTCGTCGTCGGTCAGGCCCGAGGGCACATCAATCGAGACAACTGCAGGGTGGGTGAGGAACGAGAAGTCGTTGAGTTGTTCAACGGCCTCGGCGAGGTTCCCCTTGAGGGCCCCCTTGCCACCGACGCCAACAATGCCGTCGATCCACACTTTCGCGAACGCCACCAGGGCGAGCTGGGGGGAATCAAAAACTGTGGTGATCGATCCCCCTTTGAGGTCCACGATGGTGACACCGGCTGTCTTAGCGGCGCGCAGCGCACGGGAGTGGCGCTTTCGTTTGAGCAGGATCGCCGCCACGTTGATGCCCATGTCAGCGAGGGTCGCGCATGCGTACAGGGCATCGCCTCCGTTGTCGCCTCCTCCGATGAAGGCGACAACGTCCGCCCGCGGGCCGGGGACGGCGGGTTCGTGAGGTCCGGCGAACAGAGGGGGCGTGTCACCGACGAGGCGGGCAACGCGCTGCGCGACCGCGTCGCCGACCTGGCGCATGTACAGGTCCGGGTCATCGATCTGCGCTGCCTCGCGGACAAAGCGCTCTTCGATTGAGCGCGCCTGCTGGAACGTCAGGACAGGGCCGTCAAATGTCAACATATCTCCATTGTCACATGCTTTCACACGCCTCCGCGCATGCTTCCCGCTGGGCGCGACCGTCCAGAATCAACATGGGGTAATTCTCCCACACAGCCGGCCCGCGAGGGAGGGGCGGTCAGAGAGGGGCTGACGGCGACGAGAGCGGCCGACAGCTGCGGCGTTTAGGCCACGTCGAGGGTCTTGGCGACACCGAAGAAGACAGAGGGTAGGATGCCGATAAGGATCGTGGACCGGGTCATGTGCGCACCTCCTGAGGTGGTCGAGGCCCCGTTTCACGAGGTCGGGGCTTGCTTGCGTTGAATGGTGCGGCGGGCGCGCCGCCACCTTTTCCACGCTTGTTGCTTCTTCCCCCGCCCTCGCATTCACATGAGCCGTTTTGGCTACTGTTTCACAGGGCTATCGTGAACGCATTCACGCTTTGTCAACGATTCGATGGCGTAGTACACCCGCACGCATTTCTGTCCGACACCTCTATCGACGCCGTGTTGCGTTCACGAGGCATAGACCCTATATGAAAACCGCATGGACTACTTGTTGGGAGCGAACGTAATTTCGCCGGAGCGAATGAGAGGCAGGAGAACTGCCGTGCCGGTGACCCGCGTGGTCAGGTCACTGAGGGCTTCACGAACAAAGGGAATCGCTGCCATGAGCGCGACTTTCGATGCGAAGTCGGCAGATGCTTCAGGGGCGAGAACAAACTCCTCAGACCCCGCATAATCAGTGATGACCGCAATAATGGCCTGCCACTGCGCGGCTTTGAAATGGAATTCAAACCGTGCTCCGAACTCTTTTCCTTCCTGTCGAGTCCCGAGCTTGCAGTCAATCTCGATCGGAGTCGACTCGCTGTCTTCACGATCGATACCTGCCTGCGGAGCATTGTCTTTGAGTTCAATCGACAGGTGGTCAAAGCGGATAGCTGCCAGCTGGAGTTCCGCAATCCTGAGCATCTCGTCGATGCTCGTCAAGAGGGGGGTCTCAGACATGAGCTGGCTCCTGGGTAATGGTCAAGCCGTCGGCGATTACCTGCGGCTTACGCGGTGTCGCCGGAACGTGGACAATCGTCTGGGCCCGTTGAGACATCTGCCACGCACCGGGTACGCCTGCACCGCAGTCATCGACAACCTTAATGTCGAGGAGCGCATCGACGGCCATCGCGTAACGGATGATGGATGACACGGTCGGGTTAGCGTCATAGCGTTCAAACGCGGCGACCGTAGGCTGACTGACACCCATGCGCTCGGCGACAGTCCGCTGACTGAGCTTATGCTCCTTGCGAAGGCCTACCAAACCCTCAAGAAGGCGATCCCTCGCATCGACCAGCCGATCCGCACGGCGCTCAAGGATCTCATCACTCACTAAAGTCATAGATTAAACTATATAAGTGTGAGATAGCGTTATGCAAACTTCAGTCATGTTGTGTGCGCCGCTCGACACCCCAGTGTGTGGGATATCCAGAGGTGAGGAGATGCTCAGCTTTGTCGATCTCAGCGTCTTGCGCGGCCTTGGTCGCAGCCGGGTTACCCTCGATGATCACTTTCTCATGAGCGTGAAGGCCCAGTATGCAACGACCGAGCTGATCGGATGGCTGAGCATGGATGAGGCGGACCTCAACCGGAATCCCTACGCGATTGACTTCATTAACACTGATCTCACCCTGGCTCCAGCGAATTTCGAAGAGAACGTCATTACCCCGCAAAGACTTGAGCTCTTCCGGCGGATAGAGCTCGCCTTGGGCTGCCTTTTCAAGGCGTTTTTTGAAACAAGCGCGATTCATCTTCTCCAGGTAGAGATTCCAGCGACGGCTCGCCGGGGCCTTAATGGCTCCCATGAGGGCCTCTACGGCTAATGTGATGTGCTCTTGAGCCGTGCCATTGCCACCGCCATACCAATAGAAGTCCACACGCCGGCCGCGACACGCATTCGACCTGGGGGAATTATCTGCGACACCCATGAACTCCATGGTAGCCGGGTGGTATTGAATGTTGGGTGCACATGCCGTCAATGCCCCACCGTGCACAACGCGCAAGCGGAGTTCACAGTCGACCGTAAAGCGTCAGGAAACTGATGCCCGCGCGAACGCAACACGGGCCTCGTCCCACATGCAGGAACGAGGCCCGGGAACGCTCACGGGGCACCGGCCCCGCGCAGGCGGATTACTCCACCGTCACTGACTTGGCGAGGTTACGCGGCTGGTCGACGTCAAGGCCCTTCACGGAGGCGAGCTCGCAGGCGAAGATCTGCAGCGGCACGACGGTCAGGAGCGGCGCGTACAGGGTCGGCACGGCGGGCACGCGGAAGACGACCTCGGCGAACTCGTCGACGGAGGAGTCCCCCTCCTCGGCGATGATGATCGTGCGGGCACCGCGGGCGCGGACCTCGGCGATGTTGGCCAGGACCTTGCCGTGCAGCTCGGGGCGGCGCGGGGTGGGCACGATGACGATGACCGGCTGGCCCTCGTCCACCAGGGCGATGGGGCCGTGCTTGAGCTCACCGGCGGCGAAACCCTCGGCGTGGATGTAGCAGATTTCCTTGAGCTTGAGCGCACCCTCGAGGGCGACCGGGAACCCGACGTGACGCCCCAGGTAGATGACCGAGGTCGCATCCTGCATCGTGCGGGCGAACTGGCGGACCGTCTCACCGTTCTCGAGGACGCGCGTGATCGCCTCGGGGACGCGCGCGAGCTTGTCCATGTAGTCGGCGATCTCGTCGGCGTACTTGTTGCCGCGCACCTGCGCCAGGTACAGGCCCAGGATGTAGCAGGCGGTGACCTGCGCGGTGAACGCCTTGGTCGAGGCGACCGCGATCTCGGGGCCCGCGTGCGTGAGGATCACGGCGTCGGACTCGCGCGAAATGGTCGATCCGGGCGTGTTCACGATAGCGACGACCTTCGCGCCCTGCTCACGGGCGTGACGGATCGCCTGGATGGTGTCCATGGTCTCGCCGCTCTGGGAGATGGCGACAACCAGCGTCTTCTCGCCCACGACGGGGTCGCGGTAGCGGAACTCGCTGGAGAGCTCGACCTCAACGGGGATGCGGCACCAGTGCTCGATCGCGTAGCGGGCGACCTGTCCGGCGTAGGAGGCGGTGCCGCAGCCGATCATGATGACCTTGTCGACCGAGCGCATGACGTGCTCGGGGATGCGCACCTCGTCCAGGGCCAGGCGGCCGCGGGAGTCGATGCGGTCGGCCAGGGTGGCGCCCACGGCGTCGGGCTGCTCGTGAATCTCCTTCTCCATGAAGGTCGGCCAGCCGTTCTTGGTGGCGCGGTCGGCGGAGAAGTCAACCTCGTACGCCTCGCGCTCGACGGGGTTGCCGCTGGGGTCGATGACGGTCACGCCGGTCGCGGAGACGACCACGACCTCGTCCTGATCGACCTCGACGGCGCGGTTCGTGTGCTCGACGAAGGCCAGGACGTCGGAGCCCAGGAAGTTCTCCCCGTCCCCCAGGCCGATGACCAGCGGGGAGGAGCGTCGAGCAGCGACGATGACGTTCGGGGACTGGGTGCTCAGCACCAGCAGGGTGAAGGTGCCGTGGAGCTGGGCGGTGACGGCGCGCATGGCGACGACCAGTCGGCGCGCCACCTCCTCGTCGGTGCCGGTCAGTCCGGCGACCGCTCCGCTGTACGAGGCCGCCTCGGCCTGGTCGTAGGCGCGGGCCAGGAGGTGGACGACCACCTCGGTGTCGGTCTCCGAGGCGAAGGTCTCGCCGTCGGCGATGAGGGCTGCGCGCAGGGCGTCCGCGTTCTCAATGATGCCGTTGTGGACGAGGGCGAAGCGCCCGTCCGGGCTGGTATGGGGGTGGGCGTTCGCGACCGTGGGGCGCCCGTGAGTTGCCCACCGGGTGTGTCCGATGCCCGCGTACGCGTCGACGGGAGGCTGCGCGTCGAGTTCCTCGGAGAGGTTCACGAGCTTGCCGAGCGCGCGGCGCACGTCCAGGTGATCCGGGGCCGCCAGGGCGATGCCCGCCGAGTCATACCCTCGATATTCGAGGCGTGCCAGGCCGCCGAGGACAACCTCGCGACTACGCTGGGACGCCTTGCATGCAATATGTCCAACAATTCCGCACATAGCACCCATTCCAACACACCAAACCCCCTATCGGTCAGTAACGTGTGTCGCTTCACGCGGTGAACAAGTGCACACGACCACAAACATGTGGGGCACAATGGGATCGTGAGCACCACCGAGAGCCCCTCGACCGTCCCATCCACAGCCTCGCCGGCCGCCTCGCCTGACGAGCTAAGCCCGGCTGCCGCACGCAACGCGCACAACCCCTACGCGCGCTTCGACCGCCGCGAGTGGGACCGCCTCGCCGATCGCACTCCCCTGCCGCTCACGCAGGAGGACATCGACCGCATCGCGTCGCTGGGCGACCCCATCGACATGACCGAGGTCGACACGATTTACCGGCCCCTGAGCGCGCTGCTGCAGCTCTACATCGACGGGCGCCGCCGCACCGCCGCCGAGCGCCACGCCTTCCTCGGTGAGCCCGAGGGCCACTCAACGCCCTTCGTCATCGGCATCGCCGGCTCGGTCGCCGTCGGCAAGTCGACGGTCGCGCGCCTTCTCCAGCTGCTGCTCTCCCGCTGGGACTCCACCCCACGCGTGGACCTGGTGACCACCGACGGCTTCCTCTACCCAAACCGGATCCTGCAGGAACGCTCCCTCATCGCCCGCAAGGGGTTCCCCGAGTCCTACGACCGATCGGCCCTCATTTCGTTCCTCGCCTCGGTGAAGGCCGGCAACCCGCACGCACAGGCCCCCGTGTACTCGCACGTCACCTACGACATCGTGCCCGACACCTACATCGACGTGGATCGCCCCGACATCCTCATCGTCGAGGGGCTCAACGTGCTCCAGCCGCCACGCTCCGCGCCCGGTTCCATCTCGGTGGCAGTTTCGGACTACTTCGACTTCTCCATCTACGTCGACGCCGACGAGACATTCATCGAGCAGTGGTACGTCGACCGCTTCCTCAAGCTGCGCGCAACCGCGTTCTCCCGTGAGGACTCCTACTTCAAGACCTACGCCTCCCTCACCGACGAGGAGGCCGTCTCGACCGCGCACGTCGTCTGGAACGCGATCAACCTGCCGAACCTGCGCGAAAACATCCGCCCCACCCGCGAGCGCGCGACCCTCATCTTCACGAAGGGCCCCGACCACCGCGTCGAATCGCTGTCGATCCGCAAGGACTGAGCTCCATCCCTCTCGTAGCGCACGCGAACGAGGCCGCAGCCGGAAAACCCGGCCACGGCCTCGTCTCATGTGGAGCTAACGGTTAGCCGATCCACGCTCCCGAGGGAGCGAAGTGGTACCAGGACCAACCAATCAGTTCCCAACCGGTGGCCATGGAGCCGTTAGAGCGCAGGTAGAACCAGACGGGGCCCTCCTGGTACCAGCCGGTGGTCATCGCACCGTTGGCGCCCAGGTGGTACCAGGTGCCGCCGAGGAGCTGCCAGCCGGTAACCATGGAGCCGGAGGGCGACAGGTAGTACCAGGTGCCGCCGTCCTTGACCCAACCGGTACGCATGGCGCCGGAGGAGGACAGGTAGAACCAAGTTCCGTCGATCTGGGCCCAACCGGTCGCCATCTGACCGGTCGCGGGGTCAAGGTAGTACCAGGAGCCGCGGTCCATAATCCAGCCGTACTGCTGGGCACCGCTGGAGCCGTGGTAGTACCAGTGTCCGCCGTCGTAGACCCAGCCCATCTTCAGGTAGCCGCTCGCGTCAAAGCGGTAGGTCTGGCCGTCGATGACGAGAGTCTCGTTGGCCGCGTAGGTGCCGTCAGAGTAGCTGTACCACCAGCCGAAGTAGCCGGACTTCCACTGACCGGTGCGAGGCTGGGGCGCGGGATCCGGGGTCGGAGCCGGGGTCGGGTCCACGGTGGGCTGCGGAGCCGGCGTGGGTTGCGGAGCCGGGGTCGGGTCCACGGTGGGTTGCGGAGCCGGGGTCGGGTCCACGGTGGGCTGCGGGTCCGGCGTGGGGGTCGGATCATCGACCGTCACCCAGTACAGGAAGCGCGAGTCGCCGCCACCAACAGCATGGAGCACGACCTGCGAGGTCTCGCCCTCGCCGAGCTCGACTTCCTGCGTCGTCTTGTCGGCCGGGTTGACGAGCATCAGGTGCGCGTTCGCAGCCGGCTTCTTGACGGTCAGGGTGATGTCCTGAGCGGTCTCGGCCAGCGAGCCGTTGTCGGTGCGCGGGTCGAGGAGGTAGGACGGGTAGCGGGTCTGGCCGGTCAGGGCGTTGACGACCATGAAGCCCTTGGGGGCCGTCGTGGAGTCACCGAAGATTTCGGCGGACTTGGCGGTCTCCAGGCCCTTCAGCTGCTCGAAGTAGCCGACAACGACATCGCCGGGCAAGCCGTCGTTGACGGAGCCGACGTTGGCCACCGACATGTCAACCAGGCCGACGGCCTCGTTGGCGGCCTTGGCCTCGTCACCCGAGGCGAAGTCACCGTACTTGTAGCCGCTCAGCGAGGGGGCCTCGCCGCGAGCCGCGTACTGGCCGGGCTTATAGGCGACGAACGTGGAGTTCATGGCCTTCGTGTAGTTACCGATGTAGGTGACGTTGCCGAAGATGTTGGAGAACTCGTAGAACGAACGCGTCGGCGCGCCATCGTGGTCGATGATCGAGGAGCGGTCGTAGCCGTTGTACTCCATGCGGAACAGGCCGAACCACTTCTGGCCGGTCGCCAGGCCCAGGGAGGGCACGATCGACTTCTCGGAGGCCGAGACGTTCGCATCCCAGTTGTAGTCCAGGTACTGGCCGTACAGGATCGGGCTGGAGCCGTCACCGGTGAGGCCCTTGAGGCCGTATTCGCGCTGCTTCTTCCAGGTGTTGGTGTTCAGCAGATTCATGACGACACTGCTCGGGGCCGGGCCGCCGTTGGCGCCCCAGTAGTACTTGTCCCAGCTGAGCAGGTCGGGCTTGGCGTTCTCGACGTAGTAGCTCAGGTTCGCGTCGCGGTACCAGGACGGATCGTCCCAGGAGTTGGCGTGGACGACGGCGCCGGGGATGTTCTGCTTGGACCAGGAGAACCAGTTCTTGAAGCACTCCGACTCGACGCGGTTGAAGCCGCCCTCGTCACCGTACTGGATGTCGACGAGCGTAGAGGCGTACGGCAACATGTACTCATTCATAAAGTCGTGGGGATCACCCGCGTTGCACATGCTGTTCTTGCCGGTGGGGGCCTTCGCGAGGGCCCACGGCGCGCCCTTGCCCAGAGACTCCATCATGTCGGTGTTGAACATGGGCAGGTCGTAGAACATCGGGAATGCGCCGCCCGTGAGGTCGCGCTCGTTGGCGTTGAAGCCGCCGCGTCCGTAGCCCTCGGAGGGGACCCACGCGGGCATCATGACGCCGTACTGCAGCGCGAGGGCCTGGGCGCGGTTGACGCCCCACTTGCCGTCCCCGGGGTTGAAGCCGGAGTAGCGCTCGTACATGGAGTTGTCGACTGCCGGGGCGACCGGGGTCTTGCCGGCGGGCAGGCCCCACACCTCGACGTCGTTGAAGGTCACCGCGGTCGCGATATTCTGCGGGGTCTGGGGCTCGGTCTCGTCGTTCATCCAGATGCGGATGTTCTTGGCGAGGTGGTAGGCGTTGAAGTCCCAGTACCACAGGCCGCGCGCGTCGCGCGTGAGCGAGCCGTGGGTGACGATGGTCTTCCACTCGCCGCCGTCGGCCTCCTGGACGGCGATGGCCACGGAGTTACCGCCATGCCAGCTCGGGGCGCCGGCGGGCAGGGTCGGGGTGCCCCATCCGTTGACGCGGTGCACGTAGCGGGCTTCGCCCAGGTGCAGCTCGATGCCGGTGACGCTGCTCGACCATTCGTTCGCGCGGACGAGCGGATTGGAGGTCCACGTCGTTGTGGGGTCGAGGTCGGTCAGGGCCGCGTTGTCGGCCTCGGTGCCGCCGTTGGCCGTGGCCGTCACGGGAACCATGACGTTGCCGCGGAAGTCGGTGTCCACCTTGGTGATGTTGACGACGTAGGTGGCTTCCTTGCCGTCCTTGCTCACCGTGGCGGTAATGACGTTCAGGCCGGTGGTGAGGTCGAGGTTGGCGACGCGGCCGTCGGCGTCGGGGGTCGCGCCGTTGATGGTGACGGTGGCGCCGTCGACCGCGCGGATGCGGGCCGAGACGGTCTTGGCGTGGTAGTAGCCGGTGGCCGTGTAGGTGTGGGTGCCGGGGGCGAAGTCGACGGGCTTGCCGGGTTCGCCGTAGGGCAGCTGGTCGATGACGAAGTCAACGACGAGGTCGGACGCGCCCGATCCCTGCGCGGGGGCATCGGGGTGGGGCACGACGGGACGGGTCGCGTCGTTGTGTCCGCCGCCGTCGTCGCTGCCGTAGGAGGTGATGGCGTTGCCCTCGGCGTCGCAGGGCAGGAGCTTGATGTCGGACAGCGCCATGTCCTTCTTGCCGGGGGCGAGGGAGCGCAGGCCCGTGAGAGCGAAGACGCGCTTCGTGGTCGCCGGGAAGGTGACGTACTGTTCCTTGTTGCCGAACTGGAGGTCGCTTCCGTGCGTGACCTCGGTTCCGCCTTCCCACTCACCTGCGGCGACCTTTGTCTTCCAGTCGGCGAAGGAGGCTTCGGCGGCGGGGTTACCGGGGTCCTCATCGAAGGCAAAGACGCGGTATTCGCCGGGGAACTGGTCGTTGCCCAGGGTCGAATCGTAGGTGGGGCGCGGGGTTAGGCCGAGGCCGCACACCTGGGTGCCGGGGGTGGGGTTCTGGACGGCGAGGGCATGGGGGTATTCATCCATACCGTTCTTCCACTTGGTGGTCCAGAACGTCTTGGTCGCGTCGGTTCGTGCGGTGTCGTCGTCGACGAGGGCTGCGATCGTGCCGTTGGGAGCACCTTCGCCGACCTTCTCTTCGGAGGTCGCCCACAGGACGGTCGGGTGATACGGGGTTTCGGTGGCGGCGACGGCCGCGGCGGGTGCGAGGCCAAGCATGGTGGCCGCAAGAATCGGGGCTCCAAGTGCACCGATGATGGGTCTAGTCCCCATGAGTTTAACTCCTTCGTCAGTATGGGGTCATGGCTGGGATTGGCCGTTAGACGGCTGCAAATCCCCATTACCTAACACGTGTTAGTTTTTTGTGAAAATACCTCCTTCTAGGTAGAGAAGATCCCCGCGGGTGCGAGGAGCACCCGCGGGGATGAGGATCAGAACTTCAGACCGCCGTCTTCAATGCCACGGAAGAAGAACTTCTGGCTGAAGGCAAAGACCAGGACGACGGGGATCATCGCGACGACGGCGCCGGCCAGCACGAGCTGATAGGTGACGCCCTGGGGCGAGTTCTGGATGGCCGTCAGCGTCAGCATCAGGGTCTGCTTGTTCGGGTCGGGCAGCATGAGCAGCGGGAAGATGAAGTCGGACCAGGCCCCGATGAACGAGGTCAGGCCGACGACCGTCAGCGTGCCGCGCACCTGGGGCAGGAAGATCGACCAGAAGCGACGCAGCTCGCCCGCGCCATCGATGAGGGCCGCATCCTCGATCTCGTCGGGAATGCCCATGAACGCGGCGCGCATCATGAGGATCTGGAACGGGCCGATCATGGCGACCATCCACACGCCGGGGAGCGTGTTGTACAGGTCCAGCTTCACCATCATCTTGAACAGCGAGAGCATGATCGACTCGAAGGGGAAGATCATGGCGGACAGGACCACGAAGTACATGATGTTGCGTCCGGTCCACCCGCGCCTCGACAGCATGTAGCCGCCGATGCACGACAGGATGACGTTCGAGGAGACCGTCAGGGTCGCCAGGATCGCGGAGTTCTTGATGGACAGCAGGATGTTCGTGCGCTCGAAGAGGACGTAGAAGGAGTCCAGCGACCACTGCTGCGGCAGCATGGTCGCGCCCTGACCGAAGACGGATTCGCCGGGAGCCTTGAAGGCCGCCATGAGGGGCAGCACGAGGGGGCCCACCAGGACGAGGGCGACGACCACGAGGAGCGCGTAGCGGGCGACGAGGGCACCACCGCGCATCTGACGCGAGGCGACGTTGCGTCCCTGGCGCTCGAGTCGGCGCTCCTTGCGCCACTCGGCGAAGCGCTCGCCAAAGGTCGCAGTGCTCGAAGGTGCAGTGCTCGAAGGTGCAGTGCTCATGAGCCTTCAGCCTTCCTCTGCAGGCTCTGCGAAGCGATGATGAATCCGAAGGTGATGAGGAACAGACACACCGAGGCGGCGTCACCCTGTCCCAGCGACCCGAAGGTCGGGTCGACGATTCTATCTCGGATGTACATCGTGAGGGTCTTCGTGGGCGAAGCGGAGCCGCCCAGCAGGTAGACCTCGGTAAAGATCTTGAGGCAGCCGATTGTCGTCAGGGTGGCGACGAGGAACATCATGACCTTGACGCCCGGAACGGTGACGGTCAGGAAGCGACGGATCGGCCCGGCACCGTCAAGTTCGGCGGCCTCGTACAGCGACTTGTCGACGTTCGCGAGGGCCGACAGGTACAGGATCATGTAGTAGGGCAGGCCCTGCCACAGGGTAATGATCATGGCACAGAAGAGAATCAGCCACTGGTTCGACAGGAACGGCACGGGGTCGAGGCCCCAGGACGCCAGCATGTTGTTGATGGGTCCGCGCTGGTCCAGGAGGTAGCGCCACGCGAGCGAGATGACGACCAGCGAGGAGATGGCCGGCAGGTAGTAGAGGGCGCGGAAGAAGCCGATGCCGGGCACGTGCGACTTGACGAGGAGGGCCAGCAGCAGGGGCAGAAGCACCATCAGCGGGACGACGCAGACCGCGTAGATGAGGGAGTTCGTCAGCGACTGCCAGAACTCCGGGTCGCTGAGGACGGTGGAGTAGTTTTTCAGGCCGACGAAGGAGCCGATTTTGCCCATCGGCTTGGTCTTCGTGAACGACACGTAGACGGTCGTAATGAAGGGGTAGATGTAGAAGGAGATGACCGCGAGGACCGGGAGGGTCACCCACAGCCAGGGAACCCAGCCCGGGCGGAATCGGGCGGCGCCATTGAGGGAGCGCGTCTGCGCACTCTTACGTATCGGCATACCAAAGTCCTTTTTCAGGGATGCGCGGGGTCGTGAGTCGGCGGCCCGACGCTGGGCGAGGAATGCGTCGGGGGCCGAGGCCACGCCTCGGCCCCCGAGCGATCAATCAGTCTTGGAGAGCCTTGAGCTTCTCGTTCATCTGATCCTGAGCGGTCTTGAGGGCGGTCTTGGGATCGACCTCGCCGCGGATGGCCTTGTTGACGTTCTCGATGAGGGCGTCCTTCACGGCGCCGGTCGCGTAGAAGACGTCGGTGTAGGCCTCGGCCTCCTTGGCAGCCTTAGCGGCTTCCTCGTAGGCGGCCTTGAAGACCGGGTCGTCGGCGATCTCCGGCGGGTTGTTGACGAGCTTGTCGAGGGCCTCGGTGGCGGCCGGGAAGATGATGGCGCCGCCGTCGTGCGTCCAGGCGTACTCGTTCTCAGCGTTGGTGATCCACTCGGCGAACTTCATGGCCAGGGGGGCGTTCTGCGTGGTGACGGAGACGCCGATGTACTGGCCTTCGAAGACGGGCTTGATGCCGGGGTTGGTCGGGAACGGGCCGACGCCGGTGTTCTGGTAGACCGTCTCGTTGTTCTTCTTGACGGACTTGAGGAACGAGGCGTTGGGCGTACCGAAGGCGAGGTTGCCGTCGGTGTAGGCCTTGCCCGGGTCGGGCTCGCCGGTCAGGGAGTCCTTCGGGATCGCGCCGGAGGCGTACAGCTCGGAGAGCTTGGTGACGTAGTTGATCGCGGCCTCGTTGTCGGCGAAGTCGAAGGCGGTCTTGTCAGCGTTGAGCAGGTTGACACCCATGCCGTGCAGCTGAGCAACCATGTACCACTCGGGCGAGCCGTAGATGCCGTAGTCACCCTGTCCGTCGGCGCCGACCTTCGCGGCGTCCTCGAACAGCTCATCCATGGTCTTGGGCGGCATGTTCTCGTCGAGACCGGCGCGCTTGAAGACCTCCTTGTTGTAGGTGGTGATGTAGGGGCCGAAGTACCAGGGCAGAGCCGTGTGGTGGTCACCCGCACCCAGGGCGGTGGAGTCCCAAATGGACTTCACGAACTTGTCACCGATGCCGGGGGCCTTAACGTCGTAGTCCATGAGGAGGTTGGACTTGGACAGGGCGAGGATGGTGGAGGAGGGAACGTTGATGACGTCCGCCATCTTGCAGTTCGAGGCCTGAGCGGTCACGGTCTGATCGAACTCCGCGCCGCCGCCCTGGTCTGTCCAGTTGATCTTCACGCCGGGGTTGGCATCCTCAAATTCCTTGATCTTGGCCTTGAAGAAGTCGCCGAAGTCGTTCTGCAGACCCTGGGTCTGGAACGTGATCTCGCCTTCGACCTTCGAGGTGTCGATCTTCGAGTCGTCAAGGTTGCCCGCAGGGATGTCACACGCGACGTCGGGCTGAGGGATGGAACCGGCGGCGGACGAACCGCCGCTCGAGCTATCGGAGCCGGAGCCACCAGGGTTGCAGGCGGCCAGGCCGAGGGTGCTAAACATGGCGAGGGCGACAACGCCTGCAGCCATCTTCTTCTTCAACATGCGAAACCTCCATTGGTCCGTTCTTGTTGGTCGATCGATGGGATCGAGTCACTAACTATCTCGTGTTAGTTGATGTCTGAATCATAGCGGCCCGTGACGCTTCGCGCATCATTTGCCAACAACTTTGCGCATCGTTATCAAGCCGCAACATAACAGGTTGGGGCTTAATCACCCCCAACCTGGGCAATGACGAATGTCAGGTTCGTATCGCGCATGTAACCGGCGAACTCGGGCCGAGAGTCAGGCCCGCACGAACGCGTGCCGATGCCGTCCTGGAAGGCGTCCAACCACAGGAACGTGCGCTCACTGTCAGGCAGATCCTCCCAGTGCGAGGCCTCGGCCAATTCGCGCTCGCTCCACGGCGAGGCGCTCCACCCCAGGGACGAGGCCGGCACGACGAGGACATCGCCCGCCCCACCGCGCAGGCAGAGGGCTTCGAGGTCGAGGCGCTGCCCGCCTTCCTGGGGGCGCACGCTGACGTCCCAGAGCTCGCGAACGGGAGCGCTGCCATATCCGCGAGCGCCGCTCACGCGCATGTCGGAGTATCCGATGAGGGTGTCGCCCAGCCACGAGGCTTCCCACTGCGATCCGGGCATCTCGATGCGCACACCGAGGCGTGGGACCCGCGCGGGCCAGGCCCCGTAGGGCGCGACGCGGGCGGATACCGACAGGGCCGGGGTCTCCCCCAGGAGAACGGGCCGATATTCCCAGGTGAGAGTGACGCCGAATTGCGCAGCGGGCGGGGCCCAGCCTTCGATGACGCGCTGGCAGGTGCCATCCTCCTCGATGGATACGAGGCGTCGGCGCAGCAGGTGCAGGCGTGCCTGCTCCCAGCGGGCCGCGTGCGAAGTTCCATGCTCGCCGCGCCCGACCCCGAGGGGACCGAGGTCGTCCTCGCTAATTCCCCAGTAGTCGACGGGTCCGCGCCCGCGGTCGTTGTCGGTGGGGGCTCGGAAGACGCTGAGGTCCACGCTCACGGGCATGGTGCCGATGCGCGCGAGGCGCCCGCGCGCATCGAGCGCGTAGGGGGCCTCCACATCATCGTCCGGGCGCACGACCGAGACGGGGGCGGAGAGGAGCGCGCGCAGCCGGGCCTCATCTGCCCCGTGCCCGCGCGACGATTCCACGGCCGCCGCGAGGGCGGGCGCATCCGGGGCCATCGCCTGAACCCACGGCCACGTGCCGGCGTAGGGGCGCGAGAGGGCATCGACCAGGCCGTCGCACACGAAGCTGCCATCGTGGACATCCTCGCCGAAATCGCCGCCGTAGGACAGGGCGCGACGCCCATCCGGGAGGGTGCGCCACAGGGCGTGGTCGCGCCACTCCCACACGAAGCCGCCGGCGTGGCGGGGATGATTCATCTGTGCGGCATAGGCGGCAGCGTTTCCGGGGCCGGTCCCCATCGCGTGCAGGTATTCACACATGAGGTAGGGGGCCCGGCGGATGCGTTCGCGCGCAGCGTCGTCAACCCGCGCGGCGACGTGCGTGGGGACGGCGACCTCGGCGTGGGGGTCGCTCTCATCGAGGACGGCGGCGACTTCCTCCAAGGTCGGGTACATGCGCGAGTAGATGTCCGTGTATTCGAGGGCATGGTCGCCCTCGTAGTGGACGATCGCCCGGGAACCCGTGCGCTCGTGGACCCAGCGCGCGCAGGCGACCAGGTTCGCGCCGGTGCCGGACTCGTTGCCGAGGCTCCAGCTCATGATCGAGGGATGGTTCTTGTCGCGCTCGAAGGCGCGGACCGTGCGGTCCATGTAGGCGTCGGCCCAGCGCGGGTCGTCGGAGGGATTATCGATCCACTCCCCCACACCCTCGAACCCGTGCGTCTCGATGTCGCCTTCGAGCATGACCCACAGGCCAATCTCGTCGGCGAGGTCGAGCAGGCGGGGGTGGGGCGGGTAGTGGGAGGTGCGGATCGCGTTGATTCCCATGGACTTCATGAGGACGAGATCCTCGCGCGCGCAGGCCTCGTCGAAAACGCGCCCCTCGGCGGCACGCACCTCGTGACGGTTGACGCCGTTGAGGGTCAGGGGCTCGCCGTTGGCCATGAGGACGCCGTCCTCAATGCACACTCGACGAAAGCCGATGCGCAGGCACCGCTCCCCCGCGCCGAGGCCTTCCACGCCCTGGACGCTGACGCGAGCCTCGTAGAGGGCCGGGTCCTGCGCGCTCCACGGGCGCACGCTGCCCACTTCGATGCGACCACTGCGGTAGCGACCGTCCTCGCCGCGTTCGAGAGAGCAAGCGAAAGACCAGAGGCCGTCAATGCTGAGATGCCCGGACAGATGAGCCTCCTGAGCACCAAGCACCCGGGCTTCGACGGCCACATAACCCACCCCGGCCTCGTAGTCGGTGTCGATCCACAGGTCTTCGATGGTGCCGAGAGGGAGGCGGCGCAGGCTCACAGAGCGGAAGATGCCGGGCAGCCACCACTGGTCCTGGTCCTCGAGGTAGGAGCCGGGGCTGAACTGGTGTACGCGCACGGTGATCGTATTGGTGCCGGGGTGCACGGCATCGGTCACGTCGAACTCGTGGGCGAGGCGTGAGCCGCGGGCCATGCCGATCCACGTGCCGTTGACCCACACGCTGGCCTGGCTTTCGACGCCGTCGAAACGCAGGCGAATATGACCGCCCTGCCAGTCGGCGGGGAGCTCGAAGGTGCGCCGGTAGTCGCCGACGGGATTCTCGTCGGGCGGGAACGGGGGATCGACCGGGAAGGGGAAGTCGACGTTGGTGTAGGCGGGGTGGCCCCAGGTGCCATCGCCGCGCAGGACCCAGTGGCTGGGCACGTCAATTTCGGACGCATTGTCGCCAACAGCGGGCTCATCCCAGGGCTGCTCGACGTTGACGAAGGGGGCGGGGTCGGCGGGGTGATAGACGAAGTTCCACATGCCATCGAGGCTGAGAATCCCGCAGTCGTCAGCGAGGTGCGCACGCGGGGGCACAAGCGCGCCCGCGCCGGGAGCATAGGAAGGTAGTATCGATATCACGTCTATGTGCCTTTCGGATGTCATCGTCGAAACTCCGATCGTCAGACACAAGACTAACACGTTATAGTTGTTGTGTTTCAACGAAACGCAACCGAGAATTGGGAGCCGCAGCATGGAGCGCGCAACCCGGGCCGACGTCGCCCGCGCGGCAGGCGTCGCACCGTCGACCGTCTCGCTCGTCCTCAACGGACGAGGCCGGGACGTGAAGATCGCGCCCGCCACCATCGATCGCGTCAAGCAAGCCGCACGCGAACTCAACTACATCCCCAACGCGGCCGCCCGGTCGCTGCGCCGCGGCAAATCCCACCTCATCGCGCTCCTCATGGCCGAGCTGCCGGATGACCCCTTCGTGCCCGTCGTTCACACGGTCCTCACGACCGCGATGATCGACATCCAGCGCCGCGGCTACCTGCTCCTCCCCCTCTTTCAGTCCGGCGACGGAGCCTCGGACGCGGAGGTCATCCGCGGCGTCCTGGGCGACACGCAGCTGGCCGGCATCATCCGTGAGACCACGTCGGCCGAGGCCTTCACCTCGCGCCTGCTCGCCAACCTCGGCATCCCCGTCGTCGCCATGTCGATGATCGAGGCCGACCCCACCGGCTCAGAGTCTTCCCTCATCCGCATCGACGAGGGTGCCGGCGTGCGCGACGTTCTCTCCAACTGCGCCCTCGTGGACCCATCGACGGGCACGGGCAGCGGGCGCGCCGTTTTCCTGGCGGGACCGAACACGAATCACGCACGCCAGAACCCGATTGCAAGCGCATTCGGCACGACATTCACCCTCTATTCGCTACCCGACTGGGAACCCACCACGTCCTACCAAGCCGCACTGCGCCTCCTCGACGAGGACCCCTCGATCTCGCTCATCGCCCTGGCCGACGACTCGCAGGCACCCGGCGTCTTCCAGGCTGCCGCGGACCTCGATCTGTCCGTTCCCGGCGACCTCTCGGTCCTCGGCTTCGGCAATCAGGACCACCGCAGCGCCGCCGCGCTCGGCCTCACGACGGTCGAGTGGCCCCTCAAGGACATGACCGAGGCCGCCGTTTCCTCGATCATCAACGTGATCGAAGGGCGCTCCCCCATGGCCGATATTCACCCGCACACATCCCTCGACGAGGAGTCTGCACACCTGACACCAATCGCGACGATCCCCACGCGCCCGGTGTGGCGCTCGTCGGTAGCCAGGCGCGACTAAAGAGCGTATCGTGGCAGGGTATGCGCCCTGCGCGCAAGGCTGAGTCAATCACCCACAACAATGACAGTAGCGCTATGTACCACTCAAACCCCCTGTATCCAATGGGCACGATGTTTCCAGGGTACGTCGACTCCGCTCTCATTCCCCTCCTCGTACGCCAGCTGAAGAAAAAGGGACTCGACGTCGAGGTGACGATCGACCGCAACAATGCGCTGATGTATCTAGTTGTCAACAACGTATTGACTTGCAACCTGGTAGCGGTTTTCTACGACCTGCTCAACGCGCCTCCAATTTCTCACAGGGACATCCTCAACAATTGGGCTGATCGGATCTTCGATCAGATTCGCATAGAGGCCGCAGAACTCTCCATCCCCGACGTGCTGCGTCGGCGCGTACGCACCGAGCTCGTCCCCACTTACACAGTCCAACACCCCGACTTCTCCTATGCACGGCCTTTCCCCGGTGGGCTCTCAATGATCCTGAGTATCGTCCATGCAGCCGGCACAACCAGGTGCACCACCGAGGGACTCCGTTTTCGCCCTCTCAGCGTCGATGAGCTTTTCTACTACGGACAGCTGAACACTGACGCCATACCGATCACCATCACACAGAAATCCGGCCCGACAACATGCCTGTCCGGCCCGTCGCCTTTCATTGCAGCCAAAGCAGCAAACATGCCTGCGGTGATCAAGCAGCACGCGATCGAAGCGCCACACGGTCTCTTCGCGCTCATCCCACAGCAGCATCTCCTCTTTGTTGCACCCGCAACCCCCGACGACCTCTCCGGTCAGCTGCAAACACTGGTGGATTTTGCCCGATTCGCGATCATCGACGCACAGCGGAACAACCCACTTCACGCCGTTAGCCGCGATATTTTCTACTTCTCCCCAGAGGGCACCTGTGAGACCGTGACATGCTCGAACGACCCCGCCGTTCAGGAGCTGCTGAGCAACCCTCAGATCAGCCCAGCCAACTACCACGTCAGCGCGCAGAAATACCTGTCTTTGCCCCCTGCTTTCGAGCAGCGGTTTTCTCGTGCTGACCACGCCTCACCTGCAGAACAGAACGCGCAATAACACGAGGGAGGGGCGGATGCCAGTTGGCATCCGCCCCTCCCTCGCGCTTGCGCCTCGCGCCGGGCGCCTCCCGCACGCTCACAAAATACGGGAGCGACGCCCGGCGACGACGTTACTCACCGAGGCCGCAGGCCCTGTAGATGTTGGTCAGCATGGCCAGGCGCTGCTCAAGGGACGCGTCCTTGGGGACGCAGACCTTCGCACCGAGGTACTTGGCACCGCCTGCGATGGCCCCCTGTGCGCAGCGAGCGATCTCGGCCTCGTCCATGAGCGAGGTCGGTTCGTCGGCCTGCGCGGGCAGGTGACCGTCGATCCAGGAGTAGCCGTACTGGGTTTCCTCCGGGCCCGCGCCCGAGAAGATGATGCCGTCCAGGACGCCGCGCTTTCCGGCCTCGAGCACGTGCTCGTAGGCGGTGTCCGCGCTGCGCCCCTCCACGGCGGAGCGCCCCCAGTTGAGGTGGATGCCGATGCCGACCTCGGAGACGACGTCGATCTCGGATTCGAGGGAGAGGAAGCCCTTTTCGGGGTTCTGCTCGGGGATGTACTTGTCGCAGTGCTCGATGACGAGCGTGGCCCCGCACCAGTCCCATGTGGCCACCTCGGCGAGCGAACGCTTGAAAGCATCCGCCTGTGCCAGGCGCGTGGGAGCCGAGTGCAGCTGCACGCGGGCGACCAGCTGACGGCCCGCCCGCTCACACAGGGCGGCGAGGTCGTCGCGCAGCGCGCGGGTGAAGTCGAGAGCGGCACCGCGTCCGGCCTCGTCGGGCGAGGCCAGGCCGAAGTTCTCGTTCTTCCAGACGTTCTGCATGGTGCCGGGGATCGCGGTAATCGTATTGAAGTCCCAGTGGGCCGCCAGGTGGCTGGCCAGGACCTCACCCTGGGTGGCGAGCTGCCCCGGGTAGGGGATTTCGACGCCGCTCACCCACGGCTGATCTGCGAGGAGTCGGTAGTAGTCAGCTTCCAGCTCCGGTGCCGGATGCGACGCGTACGCGCCAAGGATGAATGGAAGTGCCATGATGGTCACCCCTCTACGATGAAATTGTCGCACGGATCACTACAACGAACATACTCCTATTTCCCGTATATTCGCAGCGAAGTGACATGACCCCCTGCGATGAGCCCATCGAGGCACGCGCGGGGCGGGCACCCACCGGTGCCCGCCCCGCGCGCGTACGTCTCTCAGACGCTCAGACGCTCACAGCGCCAGGTTCTCCTTGACGACGTCCGCCAGCGAAGCGGCGACAGAGTCGGCCTCTTCCTGCGTGGCGGCCTCGACCATGACGCGCACGAGCGGCTCGGTACCAGAAGGACGCAGGAGCACGCGGCCCGTATCTCCCAGGCGCGCCTCGGCAGCCGCCACGGCCTCGGCAACGGCCTCGTTCGTCGACGCGGCCGCGCGGTCCACGCCGCCCACGTTGATGAGGGTCTGCGGCAGGCGCTGAATGAAGGACGTCAGGTCGGCCAGCGAACGGCCGGACTCCTTGACCATGCGCGAAATCAGCAGCGAGGACAGGATGCCGTCACCGGTGGTCGCATGATCGCGAGCGATGATGTGACCGGACTGCTCGCCGCCAAGCGAGTAGCCGGACGCCAGCATCTCCTCGAGCACGTAGCGGTCGCCCACGCCGGTCTGCACGGTATTGATACCGGCCTCGCGCATGGCGATCAGCAGGCCCAGGTTACTCATGACGGTAACGACGAGAGTGTCCTTGGCCAGCGCCCCGCGCTGCTGCGCGTTCACGGCCAGCGCACCCATGATCTTGTCGCCGTCGATGAGGTTGCCCTCGTGGTCGACGGCGAGGCAGCGGTCCGCGTCTCCGTCATAGGCGACGCCGAAGTCGCAGCCGGCCTCGACGACGGCGGCCTGCAGGGACTCGGGGTGCGTGGAACCCGCGTTCAGGTTGATGTTGCGCCCGTCGGGCGACGCGTTGATGACAGTGATATCCGCACCGAGCTCACGGAAGACGGCCGGGCCCAGCTCCGAGGCTGCGCCGTTCGCGCAGTCGATCGCGATCTTCATGCCGCGCAGATCGGTGCCGATGGCCTCGACGAGGTGCGCAATGTAGGAGTCCTTCGCCCACGCGTGGTCCGCGTTGATCTCGCCGACTGCGTCACCGGTGGGGCGATCCCACTCGGTGTTCACGAGCGCCTCAATCTGGTCCTCCACGGCATCGGCCAGCTTGTAGCCGCCGTGCGCAAAGAACTTGATGCCGTTGTCGGGCATGGGGTTGTGCGACGCGGAGATCATGACGCCCAGGTCCACGGTGTCCTCCGTGGCCGTCAGGTGCGCGACCGTGGGCGTCGTCACGACGCCGATGCGAGTCACGTCCATGCCGGCGCTCGCCAGGCCCGCCGCGAGGGCATGGTCGAGGAACTCGCCCGAGATGCGGGTGTCGCGGCCTATGATCGCGCGGGGCTTAGAGCCATCCGCGCGCGGGGAGCCGCCGAACTGGCGGGCTGCCGCCTCGCCGAGCTGCAGCGCGAGGTCCGCAGTGATGTCAACGTTCGCCAATCCTCGCACGCCGTCCGTGCCAAACATCCTGGGCATAGTCTCTCCGTTCAGTGAGTCAATCGACTACTCTAAGCCTACCGCGTTCGCGCCCGCTCATTTTTACGAGGCCAGGGCACGGACAGCGGAGACGCTCACATCACGGGCTATAGGACTCTACGTGTTGCTGGTAGCGTGACTTTTCGGCACCGACGGCGTGGTCACCGCCTCCATCGTCTCCCTGGTCGTTTAGAGAGTGTCGGGACACCTGCGAGCCGTCAGGCCCTCTTCTGTTTCTGTTCCTGTGAAGGCATCCTGCGCACGCGGGCCCTTTCACTCGCACGCTAACCCGATGAGATGCACGCAGGCAACGCCGCCCAGGTGCACATCAACGGGTTAACGTGCATGTTCAGGGGTTCGCGCGCGAGCAGCACGCCGAGATTGACACCGAATCCGCCAAAGTGTGGACCCATTGCCTCACAATGACCGATTTTCGGAGTTGTTTGCCCAATGGGTCTGCACTTTGGCGGCGACACCACCTCGAACCGCGATCTCAGCACCTCCCAACGGGGGAAATGACGTCATTAGAACCACGACACGCCGGCGACACGCCGACAGCCAGCCTCTAGTGCTGCAAAACCCCCATCGCCACCGGTATGGAGGGCACCGGAGGGACCGCAGGGCTTGGCTGCGGTGCCCGTGGGCGGCGGGGTCTGTCCTTCCTCAAAAGTCGCATGCAATTCGATTGGGTGAAGATTCAACAAAGCATAAAACGTTGCGATTTCAACGCTGTTAATTCAAAGCTTGAGATAGTCGCGGGGGAATTGCATGCGAGATTGGCGAGCCAGGTCTGAAGGGTGCAGGAGAAATCGGAAGGCCGAGCTGCGAGGCACGCGTGCCGCGGCGCCCACGGGCTGCGGGGCCGGACAACAAGCCGACGCGCCGAGCCGCCGATCAGCGACCCAGCCCCACTGGCACGGAGGGCACCGGAGGTACCTGCCGACGTGCCGGTTGGCGGTGGCGGGGCCTGGCCGGGCTTCGAGCCGACGCGCCGAGCGAAGCTCGCGGCGCGGACGGCGAGCGGGCGGGCAGGCCGCGCGGCGGCCGGAGATCTGTCGGGGCAACAAGCCCCCCACGCATGCGACGTTGGCATAACAAAACCGCCCGGCCCCAATGGGGCCGGTCGCCCGTGGGGCCACAGCAACACGCGTAGTGTCCTATAACCCCACATCGCAGCACGCGCAGGAGGGTATACGAAGGCCGCGCCCCGCAGACGCGGGACGCGGCCAACAGAAAATGTGCTGAATGAAATCAGCGCTTCGAGAACTGCGAAGCCTTGCGGGCCTTCTTGAGGCCTGCCTTCTTACGCTCGGTGGCGCGGGCGTCGCGGGTCAGGAAGCCAGCCTTCTTGAGGGCCGGACGGTTCGCGTCGCGGTCGATCTCGTTGAGGGCGCGCGACACGCCGAGGCGCAGGGCGCCGGCCTGGCCGGAAATGCCGCCGCCGTTGATGCGGGCGATGACGTCGAAGCGGCCGTCAATGTCGAGCAGCACGAAGGGGGACTTCACCAGCTGCTGGTGCAGCTTGTTGGGGAAGTAGTCCTCAAGGGTGCGACCGTTGATGGTCCACTTGCCGGAGCCGGGGACCAGGCGAACGCGGGCGACGGCCTCCTTGCGGCGGCCCAGGCCCGCGCCGGGCGCGGTGATGGACTGACCGGCGCCGGCGGGGGCCGACTCGGTCTCGGACGTGTAAGAGCTGGGGACGACTTCCTCGTCCAGCTCAGCGGAAACGATGGTCTCAGCCACGGTTCTCCTCAGGGTCAAAGGCGTTCAGCGACCAAAGGTCACTGAGCCACCTGGGTCAGTTCGTAGGGAACCGGCGACTGGCCGGCGTGGGGGTGCTCCGGGCCAGCGTAAACGTGCAGCTTCTTGAACTGCGCGCGGCCGAGGGAGTTGTGAGGAAGCATGCCCTTAACGGCCTTCTCGACGGCGCGCTCAGGCGTCGCGGCGAGGAGGTCACGGTAAGCGGTCGCGGTCAGGCCACCGGGACGACCGGAGTGACGGTAGGCCATCTTCTGGTCCAGCTTCTTGCCGGTCAGAGCGACCTTGTCCGCGTTGATGATGATGACGTAGTCGCCCATGTCCATGTGAGGGGCGAACGTCGGCTTGTGCTTCCCACGGAGGAGGGCAGCGGTCTGGGCTGCCAGGCGACCGAGGACGACATCGGTGGCGTCAATGACGTACCACTTCTTGTCCGCGTCCCCAGGCTTGGGTGAATAGGTGCGCACGGGCGTAACCTTCAATTCTTGTTGGTCATGGGACGCCGCGCCGGTTTTTCCGGGGGCATCCGCGATGAAACGGTTCGCGCGAGGCGTCGGCGAGCGCTCCTAGCGAGTGGGAGACACTAGGTACTCTGCTGACGCACAGCACTAGCCATATTATCTGTGCGCAGCCCGGCGGTCAAAGCGCGGCGAATACTGTGTCACATTCCTCAGCCGTCGTCGCCGCAGCACGTGTCGCGCCTGGCCCGGGCCTGCTCGGCTCGCGCGCCCCACTGCGAGGGATCGGGGTATTCTACGCCCTCAAGGGTGAGCCCGTGCGCGGGGGCGATCGGCGCGGCCTCAGAGCGGGATCGTGCCCGCAGGATCTGCGCCGGGTAGTCGGTGTCACGCGCGCCCGAACCCACGAGGAGGAGCGCCCCCACCAGGGAGCGGACCATCGAGTGACAGAACGCGTCCGCCTCGACCCGGAAAACGAGGGTTCCGTCGGAATCACGCTCCGCGCGCAGGGTGCGCAGCGTACGGATCGTCGTAGCTCCCTCGCGCGGGCGGCAGAACCCGAGGAAGTCGTGTTCCCCGAGGAGGGCGGCCCCGGCCTCGTTCATGGCCGCCTCGTCGAGGGTTTCCTCGACCCACAGGCGGTCCCAGCGCCCCAGTGGCTCGGGCCGGTCGGACACCCGGTAGGCGTAGGAGCGCCCAAGGGCGGAAAAGCGCGCGTCGAAGCTGGGGTCGACGACGGCGGCCGAGTAGATGCGAACGTCGCAGGTGCCGCGCGCGGCCGGCAGGTCGCGCCCACGCGCACGCTCACCGTATCGCCCGGACAGGATCTTGTTCAGTCGGCGAACAATCGACGAGGCCACGGAGCCATCGTCGCACGCCCCTCCCCTGGGCGACAGTCGCGCCCAGGCGGCCTCGGAAATGTCCGCGTGACAGACCTGGTGACGCGCGTGAACCCCCGCGTCGGTGCGACCGGCGACCGTCGTCACGATCTCCTCGCGCGAGGCCATGGCGAGGGCCGCTTCAATCTCGCCCTGGACGGTGCGCAGGCCAGGCTGCGCAGCCCATCCGCGAAAGTCGGTGCCGTCGTAGCCCAGATCCAGGCGCAGGCGGCGGGCGCTCACAGCTCCCACGCCCGAACGCCGCCGATGATCCCCGCATCGTTGGGCACGACGATCACGTCATCACCCATGAGGCGCAGGTTGGAGGCCGTGATGCGCTTGGAGTTGCCGCCACCCAAGTAGAGGCGATCCCACATGTACATGGGACGCAGGCCGTCCACGACGCGGCGGATACGACGCGACCAGTGCACGTCGCCGAGGCGCAGGCGCTCGTGCTCGCCGATGTAGTCGTCGTAGGTCAGGCCCCACCGAACAGGCCCCTGTGAGACCTCGACGTGGGGCGCCAGCTGCCCGCCGTCAAACACCGCGTTACCGAGGCCCGTGCCCAGCGTGATGATCATTTCGAGACCGCGGCCCGTAATGGCCCCAGCTCCCGCGACTTCAGCGTCGTTCAAGACCTTGGTAGGCAGGCCGAGGGCCCCTTCGATGGCGCGACCCATGTCAAAGTGGTCCCACAGCTCAACAAGCTCGGGCAACACCCGCGAGCGCGGCCCGTCGCGCGTGATGTAGTGAGGGGTCGCGATGACAACACCGTGGCGGATCATGCCCGGCATACCCATCGTCACGCGCGTCGCAGGGGGAAGCTCGCGCGCGAGGCCGACAACGGTCTCCACGAGGAGCTCCGGAGGCAGCGGGTACGGCGTAGGCACCCGGCGAGGCGGGGCCATCATCGTGCCGCGCTCATCAACGACGGATCCTTTGATACCACCGCCGCCGCAGTCAATCGCCAACGTCATCTCACGAGTCATGGCTTCAGGCTACCGGATACGGCAAGGGCCGGACACTCCTTGCGGAATGTCCGGCCCAATGCTCGAGCGGGTCAGTGACGGTGCGTCAGTTCTCCTCGGCGGCCTGCTCGGCGGCGTCAGCAGCCTTGCCGGCCTCCTCGGCGATTTCCTCGGCCTCGTTGGCCTTGGCGAGATCGCCTTCCTCGCGAGCCTCTTCGGCGCGCTCGGCGGCGGCCTCAGCGGCTTCCTCGGCCTCGGCGGCAACAGCCTCGGCCTCGGCGGCCTTCTCAGCGGTCTTCTCGGCAGCCTTGACGACGGCCTTCTTCTCGACCTTCTCCATGACGAGCTCGATGCGCATCAGGGGAGCGTTGTCGCCCTTGCGGTTGCCGACGCGGATGAGGCGGGTGTAGCCGCCGGCGCGCTCGGAATCCATCGCGGGGACGAGCTCCTCGAAGAGGATCGCGACGATGCCCTTGTTGGGGATCTTCTTCATGACCGTGCGGCGGGCGTGCTGGTCGCCACGCTTGGCCTTGGTGATGAGCTTCTCGACGTAGGGGCGCAGGGTCTTGGCCTTGGCCTCGGTCGTCGTGATCGCACGGTGTTCGATGAGCTGAGCTGCCAGGTTCGACAGGATCAGCTTCTGGTGTGCCGGGCTACCGCCCAGACGAGCACCCTTCTTGGGGGTGGGCATGAGTTTCTCCTACGGATTCAATGCGTCCATCGGACGCACGGGGTCAGATGGACTGGTCGTCCGAAAAGATCGCGGCGGACTCCGAGTCGCCGAAGCTCGGCATGACCGAGTCCTTCAGCGTCATACCAAGGGCCGCCAGGGACTCCTTGATCTCTTCGATCGACTTGGTGCCGAAGTTGCGGATGTCGAGCAGGTCGGCCTCCGAGTGAGCAACCAGCTCGCCGACGGTCAGGATGCCGCGGCGACGCAGCGCGTTGTAGGAACGCGACTGCAGGTTCAGGTTCTCGATCGGGAGAGCCAGATCGGCTGCGAGAGTGGCGTCGGTGGTGGACGGGCCCACCTCGATGCCTTCCGCTTCCTCGTTCAGTTCACGCATGAGGCCGAACAGCTCCACCAGCGTCTTGCCGGCCGAGGCCAGGGCATCGCGCGGGGTGATCGCCGGCTTGGTCTCCACGTCGATGACGAGGCGATCAAAGTCGGTGCGCTGCTCAACACGCGTCGCCTCGACCTTGTAGGTCACCTTGACGACGGGCGAGTAGATCGAATCAATCGGAATGCGAGAGATCTCGGCCTGCGGATCCTTATTCTGAGCAGCCGACACGTAGCCGCGGCCACGCTCGACGGTCAGCTCGATCTCCAGCTTGCCCTTCTCATTGAGGGTGGCAAGGTGCAGATCGGGGTTGTGGATCTCCACGCCGGCGGGAGGCGTGATGTCGCCGGCGAGAACCTCGCCGGGGCCAGCCTTCCGCAGGTACATGACGACAGGCTCGTCATTCTCGCTGGACAGGACGATCTGCTTGATGTTCAGGATGATCTCAGCGACATCTTCCTTCACACCTTCGATCGTGCGGAACTCGTGGGGGACGCCATCAATACGGATGGACGTCACCGCTGCACCCGGGATCGAGGACAGGAGGGTACGACGCAGGGAGTTACCCAGCGTGTAGCCGAACCCGGGCTCGAGGGGCTCCAGGGTGAAACGGGAGCGCAGGTCGCTGACCTTTTCTTCGGTCAGGATGGGTCGCTCTGCAATGAGCACGTCTATTCCTTTCTGGCCGGTGCCCGCTATATGACACCGGATATGGGAACCTGCTGAAGCAGGCTAAGGGAGTAAGAACCCGAAGGTTCAGACGTGGGGAGGGCAATGCCCTCCCGTCCGCAAGTCAGCCGCGGCGGCGCTTCGGCGGGCGGGTGCCGTTGAAGGCCTGAGGCGTGACGTCCTGGATCGAACCGATCTCGAGGCCGGCGGCCTGGAGGGAGCGGATCGCGGTCTCGCGGCCGGAGCCGGGACCCTTGACGAAGACGTCAACCTTCTTCATGCCGTGCTCCTGGGCGCGACGAGCCGCAGCCTCGGCCGCGAGCTGCGCGGCGAAGGGGGTGGACTTACGCGAACCCTTGAAGCCAACCTGGCCGGAGGACGCCCAGGCGACAACCGCGCCCGTGGGGTCCGTGAGGGAAACGATGGTGTTGTTGAACGTCGACTTGATGTAGGCGTGGCCGTTGGTGACGTTCTTCGAAATCTTGCGACGCGGCTTGCGGGCACCGCCCGAGCGCGAGGTCTTTGCTGCTGCCATTTCTGGTTCAGTTCCTTCTTGTCGCGGAAAGCTACCCCGAGGGGATGCGCTCTCCTAGGCCTTACTTGGCCTTCTTCTTGCCTGCAACGGTGCGCTTGGGGCCCTTGCGGGTACGCGCGTTGGTCTTGGTGCGCTGACCGTGGACCGGCAGGCCACGACGGTGGCGAAGGCCCTGGTACGAACCGATTTCGATCTTGCGACGAATGTCGGCCTGAACCTCACGGCGGAGGTCACCCTCAACCTTGAAGTTTGCCTCAATGTAGTCACGAAGCTTAACGAGTTCCTCTTCCGTCGCGTCCTTCACGCGAGTGTCCGGGCTGACGCCGGTGGCGGCGAGGGTCTCTGCCGCGCGGGTGCGGCCGACTCCGTAGATGTATGTGAGCGCGATCTCGAGCCGCTTCTCGCGGGGGAGGTCGACGCCGGCAATACGTGCCATGGTGATGTTGCTCCAGTTGTTCATCGGAGGTCGTCATCGCTCAGTCCGGGCGAGCAGCCCGGCCTCGGCCTCCGAACCGAGGGTCACCCACGGGTGGGTGCTTAGAGTGATGCTGTGGGGCTTGGTGCCCCGCGGGTCGCAGCGGGTCTCAGCCCTGGCGCTGCTTGTGCCTGGGGTTGTCGCAGATGACCATGACGTTGCCGTGGCGACGAATCACCTTGCACTTGTCACAGATCTTCTTGACACTCGGCTTGACCTTCATGGTTGTTACCTCCACTGCCCGTCGGGCAGTTTGTGTCGGGTCACTTGTAGCGGTAGACGATACGGCCTCGGGAGAGGTCGTAGGGGCTCAGCTCGACGACAACTCGATCCTCGGGCAGGATGCGGATGTAGTGCTGACGCATCTTTCCCGCAATGTGGCCGAGAACCACGTGGCCATTCTTCAGTTCCACACGGAACATCGCGTTAGGCAGGGCCTCAACGACCGTGCCTTCCATCTCAATGACGCCGTCTTTCTTCGCCATATCCTCCGTTTATCCTCTACATGTCTCGGATAGGTTGCGGCGGATGCCGCTAGGCATAGTGCACCGACGAATGCCGGATGCAGATACGCCCAAGGAACTACTCTACGGCATCGACGCCCATCGGCGGTAGTCAGGGTCCCTGTCGGTTCGCTCACGTTTAATGCGTCACATTTTGGAGAATCGCCGTCATTGGTCATCTCATATCGACGAGGCCGGGGCAGCCCGCACCTCACCGCTTCCTCAGCGCAGCGCCAGATGAGCGCGCGCCGGCCACAGCCTCGTGCATGAAAGAGTCGGGCCGCCGGGCAGGGCGCCGCCAGCCACTGCCTCCAATACGTATCCGGATAGGAAACGAACATCTGGATAGCTTAATAACCTTTCCGGATGCGCATAACCTATCCAGATGCGCGCAACCTATCCGGATCAGCTCCACACAGGGGCCACCGCCGGCCTCGCGCCACAAACTCGCTCGGTGCACACGGACACATGCCACGCCGTACAGACCTCCTGAGCAGACAAAAGGTATCCGCGAGTTTAGTTCCCTCGCCGCACCGCAGGACCCACCCAATACAACTCGCACATAATTTCCCACGGTCATTTTTCGAGCACCCTTCAAAACCTTGCAATTCCAACGATGTGAATTGAAGGTTTGAAGCCGTCTGACGCGAATTACGTGCGACATTGGTAAGGAAGACTGTGAAGGCACGAGGCCCACGAGGCCAGTCCGGTCTGTGAACCACCACGCCGGGCGGACCCGACAGCATGCGCATGACCGGAGGTCCGGCCACTGCCTCGTCAAGAAAGGACTCGGGCCCGGCACCTGAAGGAGGTACCGGGCCCGCCACACGTCGAGTCAGTCGAGCGACACCGGCGTGACGCCGTAGGGCACCAGGCCGGCGACTCCCCCGTCGCGCGCCGTCAGGACGGAGACACCGTCCTCGGTGATCGCGATCGAGTGCTCCCAGTGGGCGGCATCGCGTCCGTCGACCGTGCGCACCGTCCACTCGTCATCGTCCGTCTGCGAAGCGATGTCGCCGCGGGTGAGCATCGGCTCGACCGCGAGGACCATGCCCGGCTTCAGGCGGGCCTGAATGCCGCGAACGTTGTAGTTGAGGACGTCCGGAGGCATGTGCATCTTCGTGCCGATACCGTGGCCAACGAACTCCTCGATGATGCCAGCCTCCCAGCCGTTGATGAGAGCGTTCTCCGCAACGACGGTCTCAACCGCGTTCCCGACCACGCTAATGCGCTTGCCGGTCGCCAATCCCGCGAGGGCGGCCCACAGAGACTCGCGCGTGACGGCGTCGAGCTGGCGACGCTCACGCAGCAGGTTCTCGTCCACACCGGTGATTGCACCGGTAGCCCGCTCCCCCGCCGCGAAGTCAGCGTCCGACACGAAGGGCTCGCCGACGATGACAGTGAACGCAGCGTCGCCGTGCCACTGTCGGCCGCCGCGCTCCACGTACGCACCGCAGTCAAACGACACGATGTCGCCGGGTGCCAGCTCGTAGTCGCCGGGGATACCGTGAACGATCACGTCGTTCACCGAAATGCACACCGTTGCCGGATAGCCGTAGTAGCCCTTGAAGTTGGAGGTCGCTCCCCCATCGGCGATCGCCTGGGCGCTGACCTCGTCCAGCTCGCGCGTTGTAACGCCGGGACGAATAGCGCCGCGCAGGGCCTCGTGGATCGACGCGACGACCAGACCGGCCTCGCGCATCCAACGAAGCTCCTGCGCGGACTTCAGTTCAATGCGTGGCATCGCTTAGTTCTTTGCCACCGAGTCGAGGATCGCGAAGATGCGAGCCGTGACCTCGTCAATCGTGCCACTGCCATCGACAACCTCCAGGAGGTCCTGGTCGACGTAGTAGGTGGCGACAGGCAGCGTCTGCTGGTGGTAGACCTCCAGGCGGTGACGCATGACGGGCTCGGTGTCATCCGTGCGGTGCTGCTCCTGAGCACGCTTGAGCATGCGCTCCACGACCTCGTCCTCGTCCACCTGGATCTCGAGGACGACGTCGATGGACTTGCCCAGATCGAGGAGCATGTCGCGCAGGACGTGTGCCTGCTCCACGGAACGCGGGTAGCCGTCGAGGAGGAACCCGCCAGCAGCGTCGGGGGCTGCGAGGCGCGCCTTCACCATGGCGTTCGTGACCGAGTCCGGAACGAACTCGCCGCGATCCATGTAGGCCTGCGCCTGCTTGCCAATCTCCGTACCTTCCGCCATGTTGGCGCGGAAGATGTCGCCCGTCGAAATAGCCGGGATACCGAGACGCTCAGCGATACGCGAGGCCTGGGTGCCCTTGCCAGCTCCGGGAGGGCCAAGGAGGATGACGACTGTCATTTCAGGAATCCTTCGTAGTGGTGCTGCTGCAGCTGCGTGTTGATTTCCTTCACCGTCTGCAGGCCGACGCCGATGATGATGAGCAGCGTGGTACCACCGAAGGGCATCTGCGAGCTCGACAGCTTCAGCGGGATGATCGCAAGAGACGGCAGGAGGGCAATGATCACCAGGTAGAGGGCACCCGCCGACGTGATGCGGTTGATCACGTAGCGCAGGTACTCAGCTGTGGGACGACCCGCACGGTAACCGGGAATAAAGCCTCCGTACTTCTTCATGTTGTCCGCAACCTCGTCCGGGTTGAACGTAATCGCGGTGTAGAAGAAGGTAAAGAACAGGGTCATAAGGGCGTAGATCGTCAGGTAGAACGCGCTGCCCTGCGTAAAGTGCGCAGAGATCCACTGAACCCACTTGTCGTCCGCCTTGCCGAACTGCGCAGCCATCGGAGGCAGGGCAAGAATCGAGGACGCGAAGATGACGGGGATAACGCCCGACATGTTGATCTTCAGGGGGATGTACGTGGTGGTGCCGCCGTACTGGCGACGCCCAATCATGCGCTTGGCGTACTGGACCGGGATGCGGCGCTGAGCCTGCTCGACGTAGACGACAGCAATCGCGACGAGAAGAAGCAGGGCGACGATAGCGGCGACCGAACCCCACTTGCCAGCCTGGCCGATCGACAGGAGCTGCTCGGGCAGACGGGCGGCGATCGACGTGAAGATCAGCAGCGACATGCCGTTACCGATGCCGCGCTCAGTGATGAGCTCGCCGAGCCACATAATGACGCCGGTTCCGGCCATCATGACGATGATCATCATGATGAACGTCAGGACGGAGCGATCCTTGATGATGTCCTGGTTACAGGACTGGAAGAGCTGACCGCTACGCGCCAGAGAGATCGTCGTGGTTGCCTGGAGGATACCCAGGAAGATCGTGAGGTAACGAGTGTACTGCGTCAGCTTGGCCTGGCCCGTCTGGCCTTCCTTGTAAAGGTCATCGAAGCGAGGGATAACGACCCTCAGCAGCTGAATGATGATCGACGCGGTGATGTACGGCATGATGCCCAGCGCGAAGATCGACAGCTGCAGCAGCGCTCCACCCGAGAACAGGTTGACGAGGTCGAGCAGCGACGCCTGCGACTCCT